>NZ_JAUCZC010000016.1 GCF_030373265.1 Blastomonas sp. | reverse complement strand
AACCGTTCTCGAACGATTCTTCGTCTCCGCTGGAAGAGGCGCCCATTACATCGGGGAGCAACCGAACGCAAGCATCAAGCAGCACCAAAGCCCCGGTTTCCCCGCCCGAAAGCACGAAATCGCCGATCGAAATCTCCTCGATCGGCCGCGCCTCGAACAGGCGCTCGTCAAAGCCCTCGAATCGCCCGCACAGGATGGTCACACCGGGGCCATCCGCAAGCTGCCGCACCCGCGCCTGGGTGAGCGGCGCACCGCGCGGCGTCATCGCGATCACCGGAGCCTTTGGCGCACGCTCGAGCGCATGATCGACCGCGCTGGCGAGCACATCGGCGCGCAACACCATCCCTGCCCCGCCGCCTGCAGGCGTATCATCGACGCTGCGGTGCTTGTCGGTGGCAAAGTCGCGGATCTGGATCGCCTCAAGCGACCAGCGCCCTTCGGACAGGGCGCGCCCGGCAATGCTGTGGCCCAGCGGTCCGGGGAACATCTCAGGGTAGAGCGTGAGGATCTGGGCTGCAAAGGTCATTGGGTCCAGTTCTCGACCTTCAGGCCGGGGATGTCAGCGAAATCGCCTTCGTTGTTGGTCACTATCGTTGCCCCGATGCTGAGGGCATGCGCAGCGAGCAAGCGATCGAAACGCGCGCGTTTGAAAGGCAAATCGGCATAGGCGCGCGCCGCAGCCTGGTCGAACGGCTGCACCGGTACGACCGAAACAAATGCAGCAAGCGCTTTCGGCGTCGGCGGCTTTCCAAGCTCGATGCCCAGTGCGATCTCCGCATAGCTTATAGCCGATAGCCCGATCTCTCCTGGCGACAGGGTGGCTAATCTAGCGCGAAGCGATGGGTGTTGGGCTGTTGTAGCAAATATGGCGCTGTCAGCATCGATCAGATAGCGAACTTCCTTCACAGCAGCAGATCGCTGGGCCGGGGCTCAAAATCTTCTTTCGGCGCCGGCACATGCACCATAGGGGCTGCCATACCCCAAAACGCGTCCACATCGAGACGCATAGGCTCAACCTTTCGCGGAGTCAGAACGAGCTGGTTATCCCGGTGTTCTACCGACCATTCGCCGTCCGGCTCGATCCCCAGCGCAGCCGGCATACGGATGGCGACGGAATTGCCCGACTTGAAGCTCTTTGCGCGGTATTCCTTGCCCATCATGGCCTCCTGTATATACGCGATGTATATACTATTCGGCCCAGATCGGGTCAATCGCGATGCGGTTCTCCCCGATATCGGCAGCGGCGACCGGGACCATGAACGTTTTGCCGTCGCGGGTGGCGATATCGAGCAGATCGCCGGCGCCGAAATCCTCGATGGCACGGACGGTGCCCAAAGGCTCGCCCGTTTCGGACACCACCGGAAGCCCGACCATGTCGGCGTGATAATACTCGCCCTCGCCAAGCGGCGGGAGCGCAGAGCGCGGCACGGTGAGTTCGGTGCCGCGCGCGGCCTCGGCAGCGTTGCGGTCGGCGATCTCGGCAAAGCGCGCGATGCCGAGGTCCTTTTGCGGACGCAAGGTCTTGAGCGTCAGCGCGCCGTCGTTGAAGCTCTTATGGGCCTTCACCCCGTCCAGACCGGAGCCGAACAGCTTAAGGCGCACCTCGCCGGTGATGCCGTGCGCGCCGACGATGACGGCGAGAGTTATCGGGCGGTCAGACATAAAGCCCCTCTCCTTCAGGGGAGGGGTTGGGGTGGGGCCTGAAACTTCAAGCCCCGAATTCATTCCCCACCCCCGACCCCTCCCCTGAAGGGGAGGGGCTTTTAAGCGTTAACCTTCAGCCGGTTCTGCAGCAGCTTCTTCAGCGGGTGCTTCTTCGGCAGCAGGCGCTTCAGCCGGTGCGTTCTTGGCTTCTTCAGCGGCCTTGGCGGCTTCTTCGGCTTCAGCGATCTTGGTCGCCTTTTCTTCAGCGCGTTCCTTGGCCTTCTCGCCGGGCTCGCCCTTCTTCATGTTCACGGTCGCCTTGCGTTCCTTGATGCCCATGGTGTCGAGGAAGCGGGCAACGCGATCGGTAGGCTGCGCGCCGACCGACAGCCAGTGCTTGGCGCGCTCTTCGTTGATCTTGACGCGCTCGCCCGAATCCTTGGCGAGCAGCGGGTTGTAGATGCCGATCTGCTCGAGATACTTGCCGTCGCGCGGCGCACGGCTGTTGGCAACGACGATCTTGTAATAAGGGCGCTTCTTGGAACCGCCGCGCGAGAGACGCATTGAAATAGACATGTGAACCTTACCTTTCTGAAATAATTAGATTTAAATCACTTTTTCTTGAAATTCTGAAAGCCGGGCGGGAGGCCGTTGGGAAGGCCCGGAAGCCCGCCAGGCATGCCCTTGCCGCCGCCACCGCCGAGCAGCCCGGCAATGTCGTCCTCGCTCGGCATCTTGCCACCGCCCAGACCACCCATGCCGCCGGCACCACCGCCGCCACCGAACATGGCGGCAAGACCCTTCAATCCACCCATTTTGCGGATCTTCTTCATCGCGCCTTCCATCTCCTGGTGCATCTTGAGCACCCGGTTGACGTCCTGCACGGTGGTACCCGATCCCTTGGCGATGCGGATCTTGCGCTTGGCGTTGAGCAAAGCGGGCTTGTCGCGCTCCTTGGGGGTCATCGAACCGATGATGGCGTCCATATGGACCAGCACCTTGTCGTCGACGCCGCTGGCGCTCATCGCCGCCTTGGCCTTCTTCATGCCCGGCATCATGCCCGCGAGCGCGCCGAGCCCGCCCATCTTAGTCATCTGGCGCAGCTGCGTGCGCAGGTCGTTCATATCGAACTGACCCTTGGACATCTTGGCGGCGAGCTTGTCCGCATCGTCCTTCTCGACCGTCGCAGCGGCTTTCTCGACCAGGCTGACGACATCGCCCATGCCAAGGATGCGGCCTGCGACCCGGCCAGGATGGAACGGCTCGATCGCGTCCATCTTTTCGCCCATGCCGACGAACTTGATCGGGCGACCGGTGACAGCGCGCATCGAGAGCGCAGCACCGCCGCGCGCATCGCCGTCCATGCGGGTCAACACCACGCCGGTCAGCGGCACCTGCTCGGAGAAGTTCTGTGCGACGTTGACCGCGTCCTGGCCGGTCAGCGAGTCGACAACGAGCAGGATTTCCTTGGGCGTCGCCTCGGTGGCGACCGCCTTCATCTCGTCCATAAGCTGCTGGTCGACGTGCAGACGGCCAGCCGTATCGAGCATCACGACATCGAACGACTGCAGCTTGGCCGATTGCAGCGCGCGCCGCGCGATATCGACCGGCATCTGACCGGCAACGATCGGCAGCGTGGCAACACTGATCTGCTCGCCGAGCACCTTGAGCTGCTCCTGCGCGGCAGGGCGCTGCACATCGAGCGAGGCCATCATGACCTTCTTGCCGTGCTTTTCCTTGAGCAGCTTGGCGATCTTGGCGGTGCTGGTGGTCTTGCCCGAGCCCTGCAGGCCGACCATCATGATCACCGCGGGCGGGGCGACAGCCAGGTCGAGGTCGCTGGCTTCGGAGCCCAGCATCTCGGTCAGTGCGTCGTTGACGATCTTGACGACCTGCTGGCCCGGCGCGACCGACTTGAGCACCGACTGCCCGACGGCCTGCTCGGTGACGGTGTTGATAAAATCGCGCACCACGGGCAAGGCGACATCGGCTTCGAGCAGCGCGATGCGGACCTCGCGCATCGCTGCACGGACGTCCTCTTCCTTGAGCGCACCACGGCCGCGCAGCTTGTCGAACACGCCGCCAAGGCGATCAGTCAGATTATCGAACATATCCGCTTCTCCTTCTGCCCGCCCAAATGGCCCGTTGCCCCGACATGATCAACCACCGCCCGATCCAGCTTTGTACCAAACGCACAAAACGCCGGTGGGCGAAACCTCGCCGACCGGCGCGCGCATGGACCGCGACTGCGGTTCTAGCGGCTGGACTGGGTGCCAGCACGCAATCGGGTGCGCACAGGCTGGGCGGGCCATTAGCGCAACCGCCGCAGGCTTGCAACCCCTGCGGCAACGGTGGCTGGCGGACGGCAACCCCTAACGGTGCGTTTACCATCGTGTGGCGCGGAAAGGCTGACAAGTGCGCTGGGCACTCTGTCCAAGCGTAAACGATGTTTTAACGCTCGCGGCGTAGGCTCCTTGCCATTCAGCCGGATACTCCAGGCCGGCTGAGGGGAATGATGGTGCGAAACGTGAAAACCGATCCCTCGAATTTCGCCCGTGCAGAGGCTCTCGCCCACCGCGCGGTGCAGGGACGCGATTTCATCGCCGGCGGCATCATGACCGCCGCACTGCTGATGTTTGTCGGCACCGCAGGCAGCATTTTGCCTACGGTCGTGTTTCGTTTCAGAGGCTTTCCCGTATCGCCGGACAATATTGCCGTCACGGCGCTGCTGCTCAACATCGCGCTGATCATCTTTGCATGGCGCCGGTACAACGAGCTCCATCAGGAGATCGCGCATCACAAGAACGCCGAAGAGCAGGCCAAGACGCTCGCGGTCACCGATCCGCTGACCGGGTGCCTCAACCGGCGCGCGATCGGCGAAGCAACCTCGAGCCTGATCGCGCAGGCATCCAGGCGCGAAATGACCGTCGCGTATCTGATGCTCGACCTCGATAACTTCAAAAACATCAACGACATTCAGGGCCATGATGCCGGCGACAAGGTGCTGGTGGAAGTTGCCCGGCGGCTCAAGGCGACGATGCCCCCCAACAGCCATGTCGCGCGACTGGGAGGCGACGAGTTCGCCTGCACCTTCATCTTCGATGCCGATTTCCCCGAAACGGTTCAGCGCGTGGCAGAGGACATGATCGAGCAGGTCAGCCAGCCGATCATCGGTCCGATCGGCCATGGCGATGCCGAGCTCACTGTCACTGCATCGATCGGCATCGCGCGCGCGGATCTGTGCGACAACAGCCTTGATGTGCTGATGCGCCGCGCCGACATCGCAATGTATGCCAGCAAGAAGCACGGGCGGAACCGCTATTGCTGGTTTGACCCGCGCATGGAAAGCGAAGTCCAGTTCCGCAACAAGATCGAATCGGGCATGCGCGTCGGCATCGGACGCGGCGAATTCGTGCCCTATTACGAACAGCAGATCGACCTCGCCTCGGGAACGCTGATCGGCTTCGAGGTGCTCGCGCGCTGGAACTCGCCCGAGCTCGGGCAGATCGCTCCCGACATCTTCATTCCCATCGCCGAGGACACCGGCATGATCGGCGACCTGTCGGCCTGCGTCATCCGCCAGGCGATGGAAGATGCCCGCAACTGGGACCAGAGCCTGACCATCTCGGTCAATATCTCGCCGGTGCAGCTGCGCGATCCGTGGCTCGCGCAGAAGATCGTCAAACTGCTGGTCGAAACCGGCTTTCCCGCCAGCCGGCTCGAGATCGAGATCACCGAAAGCTGCCTGTTCGAGAACATGGGGCTGGCGCAGTCGATCATCGGCAGCCTGAAGAACCAGGGTGTGCGGGTCGCGCTCGACGATTTCGGCACCGGCTACAGCTCGCTGGCGCATCTGCGCGCGCTGCCGTTCGACCGAATCAAGATCGACCGCAGCTTCGTCACCTCGATGAACGAGAGCAAGGAGAGCCGCGCGATCGTCCAGACCATTGCTTTGCTGGGTGAATCCATGGGCCTGCCGATCACCGCCGAGGGGATCGAGGATGGCGACCTGATCGCACATCTGACCGCAATCGGCTGTGCCAAGGGTCAGGGCTTTCATTTCGGCCAGCCGCTCTCGGTCGAGCAAGCGCGTCGCTTGCTTGCCGACCGCAACATGCTGGGTCATCCGGTCCAGCCGCGGATTGAAACCGATGCCCAGACATTCGACGAGCTGGCCGGGCTCACCGAACCCCAGCGCCGCGCTGCTCTGGGCGAATAATCGCCCGGCTGCACGGCTGGGATGGTCCCGATAAGCCTTCTCAATCTGCATCCCAGCGTCTAAAGCGCGGCCATGGCGCACCACCGTTTTCACAAGATGCACGGCCTCGGCAATGACTTCGTCATTTTCGATGCCCGCGAGCACGACCTTGCGCTAAGCGCGGATCAGGTGCGCGCCCTCGCCGATCGCCACAGGGGTATCGGCTGCGATCAGTTGATCGTCATGACCGCCGCCAGCCCATCTGGCACTGCCGATCTTGCCATGAGGATCTTCAACCACGACGGGAGCGAAGTCAGCGCATGCGGGAATGCCACGCGCTGCGTCGTCGCGCTCGCCGGGCGCGATGTGCTGATCGAGACCGGCGCCGGGCTGCTGCGCGGGACGCTGGGCGATGGCGCGGTGACCATCGACATGGGGCTGCCGGGGCTGGAGTGGGACGCGATCCCCCTCGCCTATCCCATGGACACCGCACATCTGCCGGTCGGCTGGGAGGAGCTGACCGATCCCGCCGCTGTCAGCATGGGCAATCCGCACGTCATCGTCTTCGTGAACGACAGCGCCGCAGTGGATCTGGAACGGCTGGGGCCGCTGATTGAGCATGACCCGCTGTTTCCCGAACGCGTCAATGTTAACGTCGCGCACCTTGCAGACGATGGCATCCATCTGCGCGTCTGGGAGCGCGGCACCGGGCTGACGCTGGCCTGCGGCACCGGCGCGTGCGCGACCGCGGTAGCCGCGATCCGTCGCAAGCTGGTGACGGGTCCGGTGCAGGTGCATCTTCCCGGCGGCACGCTGATCATCGACTGGCAGCCCGGCAACACCGTATCGATGAGCGGCCCGGCGACGCATGTTTTCACCGGCGAGATCACCCTCTGACGCCGATGCCCGCCACCACCAATCCCGCCACCCGCGGCCTCGAGATCGTCTCGATGGGCTGCCGCCTCAACATTGCCGAAGGCGAGGCAATGCGTGGCCTTCTCGCCGGGCGCAGCGACGTCATCGTGATCAACAGCTGCGCGGTGACCAACGAGGCGGTGCGCCAGACTCGCCAGGCCATCCGCAAGGCGCGCAAGGGGCGACCCGATGCACAGGTCATCGTCACCGGATGTGCCGCGCAGACCGATCCGGCGATGTTTGCAGCCATGCCCGAGGTGGATCGTGTGCTGGGGAATATCGACAAGCTCGATCCCACAAGCTTCGACCCGCGCGCCAACGCGAAGGCGCGGGTCTCCGATATCATGGCCGTGCGCCAGACCGCGCCGCACATGGTCACCAGCTTTGCCGAACATGCCCGCGCTTTCGTGGAAGTTCAGAACGGCTGCGATCATCGTTGCACCTTCTGCATCATTCCCTATGGCCGCGGCAACAGCCGCTCGGTGCCGGCAGGCGCGGTGGTCGATGCGGTGCGCGGCCTGGTCGATCGCGGCTATGCCGAGGTCGTGCTCACCGGGGTGGACGTCACCAGCTATGGCCCAGACCTGCCCGGATCACCCACATTGGGCATGCTGGTCGAACGCATCCTCAAGCTGGTGCCGGACTTGCAGCGCCTGCGTCTGTCCTCGCTCGACGGGGTGGAGGTGGACGACCGGTTATTCGACCTGATCACCGGCGAGCCGCGCATCATGCCGCATGTGCACCTGTCGCTGCAGTCCGGCGACGACATGATCCTCAAGCGAATGAAGCGCCGCCATTCCCGTAGCGACGCCACCGGGTTGGTCGAGCGGTTGAAGGCCAGGCGTCCTGCCATCGCCATCGGCGCCGATCTGATCGCGGGCTTTCCGACCGAGGACGAGGCGATGCACGCGCAGAACCTTTCAATCCTCGACGCCTGCGATGTTGTCCACGGCCATATCTTTCCCTTCTCGCCCCGCGCCGGGACGCCTGCTGCACGCATGCCGCAGCTCGACCGAGCGCTGGTCAAGGCGCGTGCCGCCGAGATGCGCCATGCGGCTCAGGCCCGCGCTGCGCGGTGGAAACAGACCCTCGTCGGCAGCCGCCAGAACCTGCTGGTCGAGCGCGACGGACGCACCGGCCATGGCGAAAACTTTGTGCGCATCGCTTTGCCTCAGGCCCAAGCTTCCCATATCGGAAGGATCGTGCCAGTGGCGATCACGGGCCAGCACGGCGATACGCTGACAGCGGAGATGGATATATGAGCGAGAATAGCTGGAGCGAGCGCCTGCTCGGCGGCTTTCGCAAGACGTCGGACAAGCTGACCCAGAACATCACCGGGCTGGTCACCAAGTCGCGGCTCGATGAAGATCAGCTCGACGAGATCGAGGAAGCACTGATCGTCAGCGATCTTGGGCCGCAAATGGCGGGCAAGGTCCGCGCGCGCCTCTCCGAAGGACGCTTCGAGCGCGGGCTCGACGAGGATGGCCTGCGCGAGATCGTCGGCGAGGAAATCGCCAAGTCACTGCGCACCGTGGCCGAGCCGCTCGACATCATCGCCTTCCCGCGTCCGCAGGTGATCCTGGTGATCGGCGTCAACGGATCGGGCAAGACCACCACCATCGCCAAGCTGGCGCACCTTTTCCAAGAGCAGGATTACGGCGTGATGCTGGCGGCGGGCGATACCTTCCGGGCCGCCGCGATCGGCCAGCTCAAGATTTGGGCGGACCGCCTTGGCATCCCGATCGTCAGCGGCAAGGAAGGTGGCGACGCGGCGGGCATCGTGTTCGACGCGGTCAAGCAGGCGACCGCCACCGGCATCGACGTGCTGATCGTCGACACTGCGGGCCGGTTGCAGAACAAGCGCGAGCTGATGGACGAGCTTTCCAAGATCCGCCGCGTGCTCGGCCGCCTCAACCCCGCCTCGCCGCACGACGTGGTGCTGGTGCTCGATGCGACCAACGGACAGAACGCCCTGTCGCAGATCGAGACCTTCAAGGAGGTCGCGGGCGTTACCGGTCTTGTGATGACAAAACTGGATGGCACCGCGCGCGGTGGCATCCTGGTGGCAGCAGCAGAGAAATTCGGTCTTCCCATCCACGCTATCGGCGTGGGCGAAACCATCGACGACCTCAGACCCTTTGACCCCGAATATCTGGCGCATGTGATCGCCGGAGGAGCGAAATGAGCGAAGAACTTCCCGCGGCCACCGAGGTGGTTGCCCCCAAAAAGTCGGAAGGCAGCCTGCTGCCGCTGCTGCTCGATTTCGGCCCGTTGCTGATCTTCTTTGCCGTTTTCAAACTGACCCAGAGCGACGGCGCCGCGCTCGCATCCACCCGCGCCGCGATCAACGGGACGCTGGCGTTCATGGTCGCGATCCTGGTCGCGGTGGCGGTATCGAAATGGAAGCTGGGGCGGGTGTCGCCTATGCTGTGGCTGTCGGCCGTACTCGTGATCGGCTTTGGCGCGCTGACCATCTATTTCAACGACGAGAGCTTCATCCAGATCAAGCCGACGATCATCTATACCGCCTTTGCCGTGCTGCTTTTGGGTGGCTGGATGACCGGGCGCCCGCTGCTGCGCTATTTGCTGCAGGCGGCGTATGACGGGCTCGACGAGACCGGCTGGATGAAGCTGTCGCGCAACTGGGGTATCTTCTTTGCGGTGATGGCGCTGATCAACGAAGGCCTGCGCTATGGCCTGGACTTCGAGACGTGGCTGACGGTCAAGGTCTGGGGCGTCACGGCGGTATCGTTCCTGTTCGCGATGAGCCAGATCCCGATGCTGATGAAGCACGGCCTGGCAATCGAGAGCGCGAAGGGGGAGTAAAACTCTGGGCTACCGCCGGAGCCATGATTGCTCGGGCCTACGCTCATTATATCTTAACGGTACCGACGTAGACATCGTCCACCATCGCGCAAATGTCTTGCGACGCGCTGGCTGAGAGACGGTGCAGTGCTCCCGCGATCACGGGAGACGCACGCATATGTTCAATTTCATGCTGGAACCGGGCATCCCCCTGTTGACGGTCACCCGCACCGGCCAATGGTCGGTGGCGACGGTCGCTGCGCACGAAATCGCATTTCGGCAGGAGCTGGTGCAGTTGCGTCACTCCGGCAAGACCAGAGGCCTGATCGTTGATATCGGCGCGACCTGGATGCAGGAACGCGACGTCGCATGGGCGCTGCGCCGGATGGAAATGCGCTTAGGAGAACTGAGGCCGGAGCGGATCGCCGTGGTCTCGTCGTTCGGCGCGTCGCGGCTGCATGCGCGGCACCTGAAAGAGCCCGACACCCAGATTTTCGCCTCGATGCAATTTGCCCGCGCCTGGATCATCAGCAAGGCCGACGAAACCGCTTATCCTGGCCAAGTGTATGATCAAGCGAGCCATGCCGAGGCCGAGGGACTGACGGTCCACGTGCATGGACCATCCAACGTGCATATCATGCTGACGCCCGCCGCCGCGCTCGAGACGGCCAAGCGGATTGGAGATGCGGCGGTCGAGGTTATCATTGAAAATGCCATGGCAGACGGCGACCGCGCGACCATCGCCACGCTTGTCGATTGCGCCGAAGCGAGCCTGGCGAACTCGCGGCTGCAGGCCCAGACCATGCCGCTGCCGGGGGCAGGTCAACCCGGAATCTAAGCCCCCCTGCCCCCGGCTCTTGCCGAGGACAGGGTGTGCTCAGGACCGAAATCAGCCTTCCTGGTCGGCGCGTTCGATGCCCTTGCCGTCGAGGTTCTGCGCCACGAATTCCCAGTTGATCGCCTTGTCGAGCACGGTGCCGGCATAGTCCGGGCGCGCGTTGCGATAGTCGATGTAATAGGCGTGTTCCCACACATCGAGCGTCAACAGCGGCTTCATGCCCTCGTGTGCGACCGGCGAGTCCGCGTCGTGCAGCGACGTGATCTCAAGCTTGTCGCCGTTGAGCACCAGCCACGCCCAGCCGCTGGCGAAATGGCCGACAGCCTCTGCCTTGAGCTTTTCTTTCATGTCGGCGACCGAACCGAAATCGGCCTTGATGCGCTCTTCGAGCGAACCCGGGATGGTCTGGCCTTCGGGGCTCAGGCAATGCCAGAAGAAGGTGTGGTTCCAGATCTGCGCAGCGTTGTTGAACAGGCCCTTGTTGCCCTTGTCCTTGGCGGCAGTGATGACCTTGGAGAGGCTGGCGCCTTCCAGATCGGTGCCCTTGACCATGTCGTTCGCCTTGCCGACATAGGCATTGTGGTGCTTGCCGTGGTGATAGTCGAAGGTTTCAGCCGACATCACGTCGCCAAAGGCGGTCTTGTCGAAGGGAAGCGGGGGAAGGACGAAAGCCATAGGTCATCTCCTGTTTGGGAACGGTGAAACGGTTGCCGCAACGCATATGGGCAATTGCCGGTGCGGGTAAAGGGCCAAAGCGTGCGGGATCAGCGCATTTACGGGGCGATGATCAATCGGTTGCGATACGCCACGGCGGATAGCGGCGATTCTCGCCGCCGAAATACAGGCACAGGACGTTTCCGGCCGGATCACAGAGCCGCGCCTCGCGCCAGCCCCAGTCTTCATCGCGGGGCATCTGGTCGAACGCAAAGCCTTCCGAAGCCAGCGCGGACACCCGCGCATCGAGGTCCGCGCATTCGAGATAGGCCAACGCGCCGCCGGTGTCCTTGCCGACATGGATCGAGAGCGTCGCACCATTGCCTGCCTCGAACCGGGCGTAACCATTGTCAGGACTGTCGACGATCTGTGTAAGCCCAAGCGCGCGGTAGAAGGTCACAGAAGCGGCATAATCGGTCGCACCGAGCGTGATCTGGTTGAGGTAAAGGCCTGGTGCGAGCGCATCGTTGCGGACGATCTGGTGCCCCATCGGACCATTGGCGTCCACGAGCGCAGGCGCATCGCGCAGCGCCAGCCGCACGAACAGGCGCGCGCGTTCCACCGCCTGCACCAGCGGCACCCCCTGCCCCATCAGGGTCGCGATCGCGCTGGAAAGCGTGCAGCCGGTGCCATGGCTGTGCGGGCTGACAATTCGTGGGTCATCCCAGCACGCGACCTCTCCCTCGCGGGTCACCAGCCGGTCGGTGACCGTGTCCTCGCCGGCGTGCCCGCCCTTGATCAGCAGTGCAGGGGCCAGTTGTAACACTGCCTCCTCGCCTCCGAGCGCATCCAGCTCGGGCAAGTTGGGTGTTACCAAAGTGGCGCAGGCCATCAGCCGCTTGAACGCGGCGATGGTGGCAGGGTCGGCGAGCACCGCGCCGCTCGAGGCAATCATCACGGGATCGAACACCACCGGGGTATCACCCTGCCCCGCCAGCCAATCCGCCAGCGCCTCGGCGATCTGAGGCGAGCCCAGCATGCCGATCTTGATGGCATCGAGCCCGAAATCGCACGCCACCGCGTTGATCTGCGCGATGACCATGTCGGCATCCAGCACCTGTACCGCATCGACCCCGCGCGAATTCTGCGCGGTGATCGCGGTGATCGCGGTCATGGCATGTCCGCCGAGCATGGTGATGGTCTTGATGTCCGCCTGGATACCCGCACCGCCCCCGGAATCGGAGCCTGCGATGGTCAGGATGCGGGCGGGCCGGTCACCCATGCTGCGTGAACTTCCGCACGGTCGACCCCGGAAACTTCGCCAGCAGCTTTTTGGGCCGCACCGGCCGGTCGACAAGCTCGCCGCCGCAATTGGGGCAGATATCGTCCAGTTCCTCGCTGCACTCGGCGCAGAATGTGCACTCGAACGAGCAGATGAAGGCGCCCGGCGCTTCGGGCGGCGTGTCGATGCCGCAGCGTTCGCAATCGGGCCGCATCTCGAGCATCAGGCGGTCACCTCTGCGACCACCGCACAAATGCGGTCCACCACCGCCTCGACCTGATCCGCATCGTCGCCTTCGGCCATCACGCGGATGACCGGCTCGGTGCCCGACGGCCGGATGACCAGCCGCCCGCGGCCACGCAGCTCATCCTCGGCATCGGCGATGACGGCTTGCACACGCGGATGGTCGAGCGGCTTGCCACCTGCAAAGCGCACGTTCTTGAGCAGTTGCGGCGCCGGATCGAACACGTGCAGCAATTCGCTTGCGGGCTTGGCCTCGCGCACCAGCTCGGCCAGCACCTGCAGCGCCGCGACCGTGCCGTCGCCGGTGGTCGCATGATCGAGCAGGATCATGTGCCCCGACTGCTCGCCACCGACATTGTAGCCACCCGCGCGCATCGCGCCGAGGACATAGCGGTCGCCAACCTTGGTTCGGATCAGCTCGAGCCCCTGCCCCTTGAGATAACGCTCCAGCCCAAGGTTCGACATCACCGTGGCAACCACCCCGCCACCACGCAACCGGCCCTGCCGTGCCCAGCTCGCGCCGATCAGCGCCATGATCTGGTCGCCGTCGACGACGCTGCCCTTTTCATCGACCACGATCAGCCGGTCAGCATCGCCATCCAGCGCGATCCCGATATCCGCCCCCGAAGCGACGACGCGTTCCTGCAGCGTCTCGACATGCGTCGAACCGACGCGGTCGTTGATGTTGAGGCCGTTCGGGGTGACTCCGATGGCGACCACCTCTGCACCCAGCTCCCAGAAGGCCGAGGGGGCCACGCGATAAGCGGCGCCGTTGGCACAATCGATCACGATCTTCAGCCCATCGAGCCGCACCTGGTCGGGCAACGAGCTCTTGATGGCGTGAAGATACCGGCCACTTGCATCGTCGATCCGGCGGGCCCGACCAATGCTCTCGGATTCTGCCAGCTTGGGCGCACCCGCCTCGAGCAGCGCCTCGATGCGCATCTCGTCCTCGTCGGACAACTTGAAGCCATCGGGGCCGAACAGCTTGATGCCGTTGTCCTGGAACGGGTTGTGGCTGGCCGAGATCATGACGCCCAGATCGGCGCGCATCGAGCGGGTGAGCATCGCGACCGCGGGCGTCGGCATCGGCCCGACCAGCACCACGTCCATGCCGACACTGGTAAACCCTGCGACCAGCGCATTTTCCATCATGTAACCCGAAAGCCGCGTATCCTTGCCGATGACCACGCGATGCTTGTGGTCGCCGCGCAGAAAGTGCGCGCCCGCTGCCTGCCCCACCGCCATCGCCATCGCTGCGGTCATGAATCCGCTGTTGGTGCGCCCGCGAATGCCATCGGTGCCAAAAAACTTGCGTGTCACGAATGCTTTTCTCCATTTGCAGCGTATGGCACGTAACCGATTGCGTTGCCGCTTGCCAGCCATCCGCATCTACCTATGGTTGCACATCGGCGTAAAGAAACATGCAAAATCATTCCCGCCATGGGCAGGATGGAAGAATGACGGGGACGTCCGAATGCTGAAAACACTGCTGGTGCTGGGGGCCCTCATCATCGGCATCTCGATCGGGATCGCAATCGGCAACGACGCGCCCGGCGTGGTCGATGCCTCCGACGTCATCGGATCGCTTTGGTTGCGCGGCTTGCAGATGACCGTCATACCCTTGGTTGTTGCGCTGCTGATCACCGGCATCCTGCGCACAGCTGAAATGGCGAGCGCTGGGCGTCTGACCGTCCGCGCGATCGTCACGATGGTTGTGCTGCTCTGGGCATCGGCGGCGATGGCGACGGTGGTGACGCCTGCCCTTCTCGGCGCGTTCCCGTTGCCCGAGGCGGCACGCACCGCGTTGCAAGCGGCGCTGTCGGGCGCGCAGCCGACCGGCGATATTCCGCCGTTCACCGAATTCCTGCGGGCGCTGATACCCACCAACCCCGTTGCTGCCGCGGCCAATGACGCCATCCTGCCGCTGATCATCTTCACGCTGGCGTTCGCCTTCGCGTTGACCCGCCTGCCCGCCGAGCGCCGTATGCCGGTGCAGGGCTTTTTCGGCGCAACCGGTGATGCGATGATCATCCTGATCGGCTGGGTCCTCGCGCTCGCGCCGATCGGGGTGTTCGCGCTCGGACTGGTGGTGGGTTCACGCGCTGGTGGCGCAGCCTTTGGCGCCCTCGGCCATTACGTGCTGATCGTGGTCAGCGTCGGATCGGTATTGTGGTTCGCCGCATTCGCGATTGCTGCGCTGGGTGGCAGGATCAGTCCACCCGCGTTCCTGCGCGCATCGATCCCCGCGCAAGCGGTGGCGATCTCGACACAATCCTCGCTCGCGTCGCTTCCCACGATGCTGACCGGCGTGCGCAGCCTGGGCGTGGGCGAGCGCACCGCCGATGTCGTGCTGCCGATCGCGGTTGCGCTGTTTCGTGCGACAGGTCCCGCCATGAACATGGCGGTCGCAATCTACGTCGCCCATCTGATGGGGATCGAATTGGGCCCGGTCGCGTTGGCTGCGGGACTGGCTGCGGCTGCGATCACGACGATGGGATCGGTATCCCTGCCAGGATCGATCAGCTTTATCAGCGCCATCGCGCCGATCTGTTTTGCGATGGGCGTGCCGATCGAACCGCTGGCGCTGTTGTTGGCGATCGAGGTGTTTCCCGATATCATGCGCACGCTGGGCAACGTAACGATGGACATGGCGGTGACGACGACGATCGCCCGCGCCGAAGGAGATACGCAATGATCTATCGCAAGCTCGGCGGGCTCGAGGTTTCCGCACTGGGCCTGGGCTGCATGCCCATGGCCGGGATCGGCGACAATATGTACGGCAAGGCCGACCATCGCGAGTCGATCGCGACGCTCGAACGCGCCATGGAACTGGGCGTGACCTTCTTCGACACCGCCGAAGTCTATGGCCCTTATGTCAACGAGGAGCTGCTCGGTCAGGCGATCCGCGGTCGCCGCGAACGGCTGGTCATCGCAACCAAATTCGGTTTCCGGATCGAAGATGGCAAGATCGCTGGCGTCGATTCGTCACCCGGCAATATCCGACGCGCGTGCGAGGGCTCGCTCCGGCGGCTGGGCGTCGACACCATCGACCTGTATTACCAGCACCGCGTCGACCCCGATGTGCCGATCGAGGAGACCGTCGGTGCAATGGCGCGGCTGGTGGAAGAGGGCAAGGTGCGGTTTCTGGGCCTCTCCGAAGCCGGCGCAGACAATATCCGCCGCGCCCACGCCACCCATCCGATCGCCGCGCTGCAATCCGAATATTCGCTGTGGGAACGCGGGGTCGAGAACGAGATCCTGCCTTTGTGCCAGGATCTGGGCATCGGTTTCGTGCCCTACAGCCCGCTGGGACGCGGCTTTCTCACCGGACAGTTTGCCAAGCGCTCCGACCTGCCCGCAGGCGATTACCGGCTTAACGATCCGCGCTATTCGGAAGAGAATTTTGCCAGCAACATGGCCATTGTCGATGCCGTCAAGACGATCGCCGCCGCGCACAGCGTGTCGCCCGCGCAGATCGCGCTCGCCTGGCTGCTGGCGCAGGGTGAAGACGTGGTGCCGATCCCCGGATCCAAGCGCCGAGCGACGCTGGAGGATTCGATGGCGGCGGTGACGGTGAAACTGACCAGCGCCGATCTCGACGCGCTCGATGCCGCCGCGCCCAGGGATGGCACGGCCGGCGACCGCTATGGCGAGGTGGCGATGAAGATGGTGCGGATCTAAACACCCCTATGGCGCATCCCGGTTTCCTGCGAAGGCAGGAACCCATCTTCTAAGCGGGCACTGGGCGGAACGGTCCGGAGATGGGCCCCCGCCTGCGCGGGGGACCGACATTGGCTGCAGCTACGATGAGCCAGAATGCTCCGATCGGTTCACCACCAGCGAAACACACCGGCCACGCCCGCGCCCAGAGGCTGATGCGCCCACTGGCCCGCGATCCAGAAGGCCACGCCGCCGATCAGCGCGATCCAGCCGGGAAACGCAAACCCGCGGCCAAACGGCACGAAGCTGGTGTGCGATTGCCAGTGCAGCCAGGCATCCCCCATCAGGATGAACTTCTTGCGGTCCTGCATCCGTGATCCGACCAGGGCCAGCACGATGATAGCGCCGCACAGGATGAAGCTGTCGATGCGGGGCGCGACCAGAATGTGGCTGACGCCCCAGAGCGCGAAACTCCACATCATCGGGTGGCGGGTGATACGGAAGACCCCGGCCGGATCCTTGACCGCAATCTTCTTGGCGGCGGCCTCCGGCACCGGAAGCGCAGGATTGCCGATCAGCGATCCTGCAAACAGGATCGACGCGACCAGCATCAGCACCGTGCTGACAGCCCAGACCCCGTCGCCCGCAGGCCAGAACGGCTGGGCCACCGGAGCGCGCTGGAAGCCCTGCACCATCAGGAACAGCGTAACGAACGAGACCAGCGTGTAAACGAGCTGGAAGCCCTTGTCGCCGAGCCGAGCCACCATCGGCGCGCGCAGGGGGTGCGACATGGCAAAATGGCTGCCGACAAACCCGACCGCGCCCGCCAACAGCATCGCATAGCCCTGCATAGACGCTTCCCCCTGCCCGACGGACGCCGTGTGTCAGCGAGTCCGCATTGCCACCATATTACCGCTCATAGGCCTTTGGCAAAGCCCCTTCCTGCGGGGTGCGATAGCGTTCGCGCAACTTGGACTGGCGGTTGTCGAGCGGCTGCTGGACGCCATCGATCATCACCGCGACGGGAGCCGAGGCCAATTCGAGCGGATCGCCATCCCAGATCACGACATCGCCCTGACGGCCAGGCCTCAGGCTGCCGAGCATCCCGTCGACTCCGAGCGCCTGCGCCGGACCCGATGAAATCGAGGCGAAAGCCTCATCCCAGGTCAGTCCCGTTGCCCCCGGCACCCGCTGCAGCGCCACCAGATTGCCGGCATATTGCGGCGAGTAATGCAGTTTGTGCGCATCGCTGTCGTTGATCATGCCGATCGCGACGGTCACGCCGGCGCGCTTCATCCGGCCGATGTTCGACTGGGTGGCGGCGGTCTTCTCGAAGTCCGACGGCAGATCGTTCAGCGCCGAGGCGATCACCGGCACATTGGCCGCTGCGATCTGACGCGCAACCATCCAGCCTTCCGAAACGCCCACCAAGACCAGTTTGAGCGCCGGAAACTCCTGGCGCAGTTTGATCACGTTGAGGATGTCCGCGGCACGCTCGACATGCACCAGCAGGTGAATCTCGCCGTTGACCACCGGCAACAACGCCGCGGCATCCTGCCGGGTGAGCAGCGCGTCGTGCGGGCGCATCTGCATCGGCCGCTGGCTGCGTGCGTATTCCTGCGCCTCGATCAGGCCATTGCGGAACTCCAGAAACGCCGAAGCCCGGCTGCCGCCCGCCTTGGACGAACCGGTCTCGCCAAGCTCCACGAACTGGAATGCGCGTGCCTTGGTCACGGCGTCATAGTCATCGCCCAGATCGATCAGAGCGCCCATGCCTGCGAAGATCGAGGCTGGCGCCTGCGGTGCCACCACCGCCCGCGTGATGCCTGCCGCACGATTGACTGCGATGGGCGTCACCTTGGGATTGATCGCGGGGGCGACGTCGATTGCTGCCGAGAAGTCGCCGCTGCTGGCGCTGCTGTCGTTGGTCTCGCGCACCGCCTCGACCTCGACCAGACCGATGCGGCTGAAGCCCGCGAACAGACCGGGCGTTACCCACCTGCCTGTCGCATCGACCACTTGCGCGCCGGCGGGAATGGCGACGCCCGAACCTGCCGCGACGATCTTGCCGTCACGCACCACGACGGTACCGCCCTCGATCGGCGCGCTGCCATCGCCGATGACGACCTTGCCGCCGGTGATCGCAATGGTCTGCGCGGCAACCGGAGATGCAAACAGCGCTGCGGCGGTGGAGACGAACAAAAGCGCCTTTTTCATGTTGCGGCTCATTTCGTGTCTCCCTCACCCGGCTGGCCCAGCTCGAAATCGCTCACCGGACGGCGCGTGGGATCGTTGAAATCGTATAGCATGGCGCCATCGATCCAGACCTTTTCAGGCCGCGCGTAGACCGACAGCGGGTTGGCATTCCACAAGACGACATCCGCCATCTTGCCGGGCTTCAGGCTGCCGGTCTGGTCGGCGATGCCCATTGCCCTGGCCGGGTTGTAGGTCAGCCAGCTGATCGCGGTGGCATCGCTGATCGTGAAACCCATCCGCCTGCCATCGCCCTGCGCCTTGGCGGCTTCCTGGTTCAGTCGCTGGATCTGGTCCTGATCGTCCGAATGGATGATCGTGCACGCGCCGGTGTTCTGGATGATCGCGGCATTTTCGGGAATGCCGTCATAGGATTCCATCTTGAAACCCCACCAGTCCGCCCAAACCGCCGAGCAGATGCTGTTTTCCTTGAGCAGATCGGCGATCTTGTAGGCCTCCACGGCATGGTGGAAGGTAGAGACGGTATAGCCGAACTCCTTGGCCATATCGATCACGATCGCCATTTCGTCGGCGCGGTAGCAGTGGTTGTGAATCTGGATCTTGCCTTCCAGCGCGCCCTTCAGCGTATCCATGCCGATGTCGCGGGTGGGCGGCGTGCCGCCCTTCTTCTCATATTCGTCCCAACGTGCCTTGTATTCGGCGGCACGCGCCCAGGTCTGGCGGTTCATCGCCAGATTGCCCATGCGGCTGCCAGGCTTCTGATTGCGGCTGCCATAGACGCGCTTGGGATTCTCGCCGCACGCCATCTTGAGGCCATAGGGCGCGCCGGGGAACTTCATCGACTGCATGGTGCGACCGGGCACGTTCTTGAGGGTAACCGACCGGCCACCGAACAGATTGGCTGAGCCCGGAAGAACCTGCAGGCTGGTGACGCCGCCATTGGCCATGGCCCGGCTGAAACCGGGATCCTGCGGCCAGACGCTGTGTTCCGCCCAGACATCCGCAGTCACCGGGCCGGTCACCTCGTTACCATCGGCATGAGCAGACACGCCCGGCGAGGGATAATCCCCCAGGTGACTGTGGATGTCGATGATGCCCGGCGTGACGAACTTGCCGGTACCGTCGATCACCGTCACATCGGCAGGGATGGCCATGTTCGCGTCGCCGACCGCCGTGATCTTGCCATCGGAGAAGAACACCACGCCATTGTCGATCTGCCCGCCTTCGCCATCAAAGATGGTGACGTTGCGGATCGCAGTGGGCGCGCCGCCATAGGGCTTGTAGGTGCTGGGATACGGGTTCTCATCGAAGCTGACCTTCGCCGTCTTGGGCGCATTGTTGCTTGCACCCGATGGCCCCTCGGCGCTCGTCGTATTGGCACATCCGACGACCAATATGGCCGCCAGTGGCGCGGTGAACCCGTATTTCATATGTTCTTCCCTGTCGCAGATTTATCGATGTGTTGTTGATGGCTCAAACGCCACGCGTTGCTGGGTGTATGCCCGCCGCCTGATTCTCGGCGAGTTCCGCCTCTCCCGCCAGCGGCTCGACATCCTTGAGGGTATCGAGGTGCATCAGCTTCTTGATCAGTGGGGAGATCAGAACCACCGCTACGCCCACGCCGATCGCGATCCAGCCGATGTTGGAATACACATCAAGAACCGTCTGCTGACCTGCGCCTTCGCCGCTCGCCGCTTCCGAACCTGTCGCCGCAGCGATCAGACCGGCAACAAAGTTACCCGACGCCGACGCGAAAAACCAGGTGCCCATGATCAGCGATGCCATGTGCGCCGGCGCCAAGCGATTCATCGCGCTGAGGCCGACCGGCGACAGGCACAATTCGCCGGTGGTGTGGAGCAGATAGATCAGGAAGATGAACAGCACCGGGGTCGGTACGCCCGCGCCGGTTGCCGCAGCCCCAGCCACCAGCACCAGGAACCCGGCGCCCAACTGGACCATCGCCAGACCGAACTTGGCAGGCGCGGAGGGTTCGAGCCCCCGGCGTCCGAGCCAGGTCCAGATGCCTGCAAAGAACGGCGCCAGCAGCACGATATACATGGCGTTGACCGACTGGAACACCGAGGCGGGCACGCCGCCGCGATCGACATAGCGATCGGTATACAGGTTGAGCGAAGAGCCTGCCTGTTCGAACAGGGCCCAGAACAGGATCGAACCGAGGATGAGGAACATCGCCGCGAAAATCCGGTCACGGTCTTCGCGGTCGAGCTTGGTGACCGCGGTTATCAGCACATAGCCGACCAATACGATGCCCGAGACCAGCAGCAACCAGCCGACGACCGACTGATACTGGATCAGTGCCCAGATGCCGAGCACAGCGCCGACACCGACGGCATAGATCAGCCATTCTTTCTTGATGCCCATCACGGGTGCGGCGAGCGCCACCGGATCGGGCGATTCCCCGCGGCCGCAGAGCAACGGCTTGCCCAGAGTGAACACCACCAGACCCAGCAGCATGCCGACACCCGCCGCGCCAAAGCCGTAGGACCAGCCATAGGTTTCACCCAGATAGCCGCATGCCAGCGACCCCAGGAACGCGCCGAGGTTAATGCCCATATAGAAGATGGTGTAGGCGCCATCGCGGCGCACATCGGTGCGCGGATACAGCTGACCGACGATCACCGAGATATTGGCCTTCAGGAAGCCTGAGCCAACGATGATGAAAGCCAATGCCAGCCAGAATATGGTCAGCGAGGTGGTATTCTGTCCACCCGTTCCTTCAAATCCCATCAGGAAATGACCGAAGGTGAGCAGCACAGCGCCAAAGGTCACCGCCTTGCGCTGCCCCAGATATCGGTCGGCCAAATATCCGCCCAGCACCGGGGTGATATAGACCAGAGCGGTATACGCGCCGTAGATGACGCCCGATTGCTCGTCCGAGAACAGCCAGTGCTTGGTCAGGTAAAAAATCAGCAGCGCGCGCATGCCGTAATAGGAAAAGCGTTCCCACATTTCTGCGAAGAACAGCACGTACAGGCCCTTTGGATGGCCGAGAAACGTGCCTTTGGAATCGCCACTAACGGCATATCCGCTGGCCATATTCGATTGCTCCCGTCGATTTTATAATGGCGGCCTGTCCCCGGGCGCGCCATAGCATGCGCGCCAACCTAGAGAAAAATGCGCGGCTGTGAAGCGCCTTGTTGCAGTTGATACCGCCTTCTCGTTTTCCAGCCGCTCACCGGAGCCCGACGTGACCCAGTTCAACGACCTTTCCTCGCTGCCTGCCTATCTCGCCAGCCGCCGATCGGGCCGCCCGCGGGACATGGTCGCCCCAGGCCCCGACGCTGCACAGCTGCGCGACATCGTCGCCATCGCCACGCGCACACCCGATCATGGCAAATTGAACCCCTGGCGCGTGGTGCACATCGCCAGCGACCAGCGCGATGCGCTTGCCAGGGTTCTGGTCGATGCCTATCGCTCCGAAAAGCCCGAGGCCGGGAGGCTGGAGATCGAGGCGATGGAGACGTTCGCGCGGCAGGCGCCCGAATTGCTGGTGGTGCTCTATTCGCCGCGCGAATCCAGCAAGATCCCGCTTTGGGAGCAGCAGCTTTCGGCCGGTGCGTTCGTCATGAACCTGCTGCACGCGATCCATGCGCAAGGGTTTGTCGGGGGCTGGATCACCGGCTGGCCGAGCTACAGCGATTCCGTACGCGACCATTTCGGCGCTGCGGGCGAACAGATCGCAGGCTTCGTGTTCATCGGCACGGCCAGCCAGCCGCTCGAGGAACGCCCGAGGCCAGAAATCGACGCGGTGTTCAGCGAGTGGAATGCCGTGGCGCGCTGACGGGCGCAGCCATGCGGCTTCGCGGGGTCAGGCAGGCTCTTCGAGCTCGTCCTCGTCCTGATAGCCCGCAGCCTCCTCGGCTGCAAATTCCTGGGTGATTGCCGCGTCGAGCTTGTCGAGCGGCTCGAGCTTCGATTCCTGCTTGTGGGCAAGCTGTGCCGCAACGTCCCAGGCCTTGGCCGCAGCAAGCGCGATGCCTTGCCGGTTTTTCAGCGGCTCGGCCGCCGCCTTGGCGATCTGCAGGCTTTCCTGCTCGCGGCAGAATTTCTCGGTGACGCGCACGACATGGCCCTCCCTGGCATTGACCGTCGACTGCAGGAAGGAGGCGGCGGACGCAGGTTCGCGCATCATCGCGCTGACCCCGGCGAACGGACGAGCGCACGATAGCACGCCCCGTTCAAGAACACGAACGCTGGTTCATGCGTGCCGGGCCAGGTTGTTTCTGGCGGTACCAGACAGGATATGCACGCCATCACAGCGCGACCACCAGAGTATGCGACAATCGCCTCGTCGCTGAAGGAAACCGTTTCGGCCCTCGTGCGTATTTAGCGGCATGGATTGGAGGAAGCAGGACATGACGATGCACTTTTCCCGGCTCGCGGTTGCCCCCCGCCAGACTCTGGCGGCTGGACACAGCTTCGCCCATCGTATTGCGGGCCGCGGCTTCATGCCGCTTTACCATTTGGGTGACACCAACCACTGCCCCGGTTGTGGCGGCAAGAGCTGGCATGTCGGACGGATGAGCGCCGAATGCGCAACCTGCGAGACCGCGATCCCGCTGGCCAACGTCGCCGCCCAGCCGATGCAGCCGATGTTCCGGGTCACCCGCAGCCGCACTGCCTGGGCGGAGTAAACCGTCGGCGACGGGCGGCGCTGCCGCCGGTTGTTATGCTATGCCGCGCCCCAGCACCTTGGGATAGAACTCCTGCTCTTCCCAACGCAAGCGCGCAAACAGGTCTTCCGCCAGAGGTGCAAACACTGCCAGGAAATCATCGGGGTTTTGCGCGACCCGCTTGGCCGGCCAATGCGCGTTCAATTCCATCAGAGCTGCGCGCCAGGCAAGCAGTTCGTCGTGAAAGCGCCGGATCAGATCAGCCCGGTCGATTGCGACCTGCGGATGGCTTTTGACATGCTCGCGCAGATAATCGATCTCGGCCGAACAGTGCGCCGCCACAGTGCGCGAAAAGGCGAGCCGCAGCGCCGGTAGCGGATCCGTCCCGGCGACGGACTTACCGTCCGTGAGTCCGGAGACGTGCGCCAGTATCGCCCGCGCGACATCATCCAACGCCTGATGCTGTTCCGAAAAAAGCTGAAATGCCATGGCGGGAGCCGTTGTCCTTGTGTGCGGGGTAAAAGGCGTCAGGTCGATTTTACATTTAGAGCGTCGCTAGGCGATTTAGGGTTTCCAAGGGGTTAATGACTTGCCCGCCCCTATCCATTGCGTCATCGTTGGCAGCAGATAAGGATCAGGGGAGCAGCCAGCATGACCATGGACACACCTCCGGCGCCTGAGCGCCGCGCCTTCTTGCGCTCGGCGGCGCTGGTCGGGGGCGGTCTGGCGCTGACTGCTGGCGGCGGCGGATCCGCGCTGGCAGCCGACGGTGACATCGCGCGGATCCGCAAGGCGGCGCAAGCGAACCGTGGGGCCGATATCAAGCGCATCCAGGATTGGATCGCCCTCCCCTCGATCGCGGCGGAAAACCTCAATATGCCCGAAGGCGCGGCCTATATGGCCGAGCTCATGCAAGCCGCAGGGTTCGCCGGGGTCGAGACCGTGCCGTCGGACGGCCATCCCGGCGTCTTCGGCACGATCGACGTCGGCGCGAAGCGGACGCTGGGCATCTACTTCATGTACGACGTCAAGCAGTTCGATCCCGCCGAATGGTCCTCGCCGCCGCTCGAAGCACGGATCGTCGACAAGCCCGGCTGGGGCAAGGCGATCGTCGGGCGCGGCGCGATCAACCAGAAAGGTCCGCAGGCGACCTTCCTCGCCGCGCTGCACGCGATGAAAGACGCGGGCGTCAAGCTTCCGGTGAACATCGTGCTGCTGGCCGAGGGCGAGGAAGAGATCGGGTCGCCCAATTTCAAGCAGATCGCCACCCGGCCCAACGTGCTGGCCGCGTTGAAGCGGTGCGAGGGCATTTTTATCCCCGCGTGCTGGCAGGGCGCGAATGGCGAGGTGCAGGTCAACCTAGGCTCGAAGGGGATCATCGAACTCGAGCTGATCGCCAGCGGTGAAAAATGGGGCCGCGGGCCCAAGGGCGATGTCCACTCGAGCTACAAGGCGATGATCGATTCGCCGACATGGCGGCTGGTGCAGGCGTTGCAGACCCTGGTCTCGGCAGATGGCAACAATGTCGTCATCGGCGGCTGGTCGGATAACGTGCGGCCTTTGACGGCGCGCGAAAAGGCGCTGATCGCCGAGGCCGCCAAGGGCATGGACGAGGCGCAGATGAAGGCGTCGTTCGGCGTCACCCACTGGATCGACGACCTGCCGCTCGACCAGGCTTTGGTCCGGCTGGCGCAGGAGCCGACTGCGAACATCGAGGGGCTGGTCGCGGGCTATACCGGTCCCGGCGGCAAGACCGTGCTGCCGGGCAAGGCCGTCGCCAAGCTCGATTTCCGGCTGGTCCCCAACCAGACCCGCGCCGAGGCCGAGGCCAAGCTCCGCGCGCATCTCGACAGACAAGGCTTCACCGATGTCGAGGCCAACGTCTCGGGCGGGTACGACCCCACCGAGGTCGCCGAGGACAGCCTGCTGATCAAGGCGGAAATGGCGGCGTATGCCAGGATGGGGGTGAAGGCCAACCTCAACCCGCGGCTGGCCGGATCCTGGCCGGGGGCAGTTTTCACCGCCCCGCCGGTCAGCATCCCCGCAGGCCATTTCGGCATCGGCCATGGCAGCGGCGCGCATGCCCCCGACGAATATTTCGTGGTGGACTCAACCAACCCCAAGGTTGCCGGGATCACCGATGCGACGATGGGCTTTGTCGAGATGCTCTACCAGATGGCGGCTGTCCGCTAGGCGGTTGCGGACGGCGCGTGGCGCTTGCAGCCGCGCGCCTGCCGCTGCATGACGGCGCGCATGAAAATCACCGCCGCCATCCTCGATAGCATCGGCCACACCGGGCCGTTCGCCGACACCCGCCCCTTGCGGCTCGCGCAAATCGACCTCGCCCCGCCGGGTGCGGACGAGATGCTGGTCAAGATCGAGGCGGCGGGGCTGTGCCACAGCGACCTCTCGGTTATCAACGGCGACCGCCCGCGCCCGATGCCAATGGCTCTGGGGCATGAGGCGGTGGCGACGGTGCTCGAGCTGGGCGACATCGCCGCCAAGCATTTCGCCCCCGGCGACCGGGTGGTGCTGAGCTTTTTGCCGTTGTGCGGATACTGCCCCAGCTGCCATTCGGGTGAGGGATACCTCTGCGGCAACGGCGCAGCAGCGAACGGCGCGGGCACCTTGCTCGGCGGCGAGCGGCGGCTGTCCGAGAACGGGCATCCGGTGCAGCATCATCTGGGCTCGTCGGCCTTCGCGACGCACGCGGTGGTCGACCGGCGCTCGGCGGTGAAGATCGATGGCGACATTCCGGTGGAGATCGCAGCTTTGTTCGGCTGCGCGGTGCTGACCGGCGCGGGCGCGGTGCTCAATGGCGGAAACCTGCGCGCGGGCGAAAGCGTGGTGGTCTATGGCCTGGGCGGCGTCGGCCTCGCCGCGCTGATGGCGGCGATCGCGGGCGGCGCGCATCCGGTGATCGCGATCGACCCCGTCCCCGCCAAGCGCGCGCTGGCGATGGAACTCGGCGCGCTCGCCGCCGTGCCGCCCGAGGACGGCGAGGACGCGGTGATCGCGGTGCTCGGCCGCAAGCCCGATCTGGTGATCGAGACCGTCGGCAAGGCGGCGGTGCTGGCCAAGGCCTACGGGCTGGCGCGGCGCGGCGGGCGGATCGTCACCGTCGGCCTGCCCAACCCCGCCGACATGCTCTCGATCCCCGCGGTCTCGCTGGTCGGCGACGGCAAGACGCTGATGGGCAGCTATATGGGCAACGCCATCCCCTCGCGCGACATCCCCCGCTACATCGCCCTGTGGCGCGCCGGACGGATGCCGGTGGAGAAACTGCTGAGCTCGGTGAGCCCGCTGTCGGAGATCAACGCGCTGTTCGATGAACTGGCGGGTGGGACGGCGATTAGGCAGGTGGTGGTGCCTTGAGCGAGTTTCCCCACCCACCTCCGCTCAGCCTGAGCCTGTCGAAGGCCCCGCTATTCGGCCAGCGTGGGCGCGGGTCCTTCGACTTCGCGGGCTGCGCCCGCTGCTCAGGATGAGCGGGGGTGGTGCGGGGTCTGCCCAAAGGCCCTCTCCCCTTCAGGGGAGAGGGAGGAGACGCCGTCAGGCGGCGGGGGGAGAGGGGGATGCGTTGCCGCTGGCCCCTCTCAACTTCGCCTAGCCAGCAAAGCTGGCAAGACTTCGTATCTCTCCCCTTAAGGGGAGAGAGCAAGCGGCCTTACTCGCCCGGCGCGATCTTGCGCGCGACATCATCCAGCCAGCCGATAAACGCATCCACCCTCGCCAGCTTGCGCATGTCGCGGTGGACCACCAGCCAGAAGCTGCGGTGGATGGTCACGCTGTCGGCCAGCACCCGCTCCAGCCGCGCATTCTGCTCGCCCATGAAGCACGGCAGGATCCCCACCCCTGCCCCGCTCGCGATCAGGCTGTGCTGCACGTTGATGCTCGAGCTGGTCAGCACCGGTTCGAGCCCGGGGCCGATCTCGTCGAGATAGCGCAGCTCGTCGGCATAGATGAAATCGGGGATATAGCCGATCAGCGGGTGGCCGCGCAGGTCGTCGACCGAGGCAATGGGCCCGGCGGCGGCGAGATAGTCGCGCTCGGCATAGACGCCGAGCTGATAGTCGACCAGCTTGCGCACCTTGAGCGGCCCGGCGGTGGGGCGCGAGAGCATGATCGCCAGGTCCGCCTCGCGCTTGGAAGGATTGAGGAAACCGTTGGTGGCAACCAGTTCGATGCGTATCGCGGGATGGCGGCGGTGGAAATCGGCGAGGTTGCGCGCGATGATCCACGCGGCAAAGCCCTCGGCGACGCTCACCCGGATCGTGCCGGCAAACACCGTCTGCTCGCCGGTCAGCTCGGTGCGCGCATCGACCAAGGATTGCTCAGCACCCTCGGCATAATGCAGCAGCTTGCGGCCATGTTCGGTAAGCGTGATGCCCTTGCCGCCCGCCTCGAACAGCGTCGATTGCAGATCGGACGACAGCCGCGCCAACCGGCGCGCGACCGTGGTCGGGTCGATCTCGAGCCGACGCGCGGCTTCCGCCACCGATCCGGCGCGCGCGAGCATCAGGAAGATGCGCAGATCATCCCAGTTCATGATGCTGGCCAGTTCATAAGGTACCCGCTCTCCGACTATTGTATTTATGCAGCCTGTTGTGATGTTTTTACGCAATTGCTTGCAGTTATGCCAGAGGCTAATGCGGTGACCAAGCGACAAGCACCTTTAGGAGAGCGATCATGCGCACCGTAACCCACCGCCTGGCAGGCGGCACCACCGTCCCCGCCAGCCCCCGCCAGTCCGACATCTTCGATCCCAACAGCGGCACCGTGCAGGCCAAGGTCGACCTCGGCAACAAGGCCGTTCTCGACGCCGCGGTCGATGCTGCGCTCGCCGCGCAGCCCGCCTGGGCCGCGACCAACCCGCAGCGCCGCAGCCGCGTGATGTTCAACTTCAAGACCCTGGTCGAAGCGCATATCGACGAGCTCGCCGCGCTGCTTTCCAGCGAGCACGGCAAGGTCCACGCCGACGCCAAGGGCGATATCCAGCGTGGGCTCGAAGTCATCGAATTCTGCTGCGGCATCCCGCACGCCTCGAAGGGCGAATACACCCATGGCGCGGGCCCCGGCATCGACGTCTATTCGATGCGGCTGCCGATCGGCATCGGTGCGGGCATCACCCCGTTCAACTTCCCCGGGATGATCCCGATGTGGATGTTCGGCCCCGCGATCGCCACCGGCAACGCCTTCATCCTCAAGCCCTCCGAGCGTGATCCTTCTGTGCCGGTGCGGCTTGCCGAACTGATGAGCGAAGCCGGCCTGCCCGATGGCATCCTGCAGGTCGTCCACGGCGACAAGGAAATGGTCGACGCGATCCTCGATCACCCTGCGATTGCCGGCGTCTCGTTCGTCGGATCGTCCGATGTCGCGCATTACCTGTACCAGCGCGGTGTCGCTGCAGGCAAGCGGGTGCAAGCGATGGGCGGCGCGAAGAACCACGGCATCGTCATGCCCGACGCCGACCTCGACCAGGTGGTCAAGGATCTCGCCGGCGCGGCCTTCGGCTCGGCGGGCGAACGCTGCATGGCGCTGCCGGTTGTCGTCCCCGTCGGCAACGAGACCGCCGAGCGTCTGCGCGCCAAGCTGATCCCCGCGATCGAAAAGCTCCGCCTCGGCGTCTCGTCCGATCCCGAAGCCGATTACGGCCCGGTGGTCACCGCCGCGCACAAGGCCAAGGTCGAAGGCTGGATCCAGACCTGTATCGATGAGGGCGCAGAGCTGGTCGTCGATGGCCGCGGCTTCGCGCTGCAGGGCCATGAGAACGGCTTCTTCGTCGGCCCGACTTTGTTCGATCACGTCACCACCGAGATGGAAAGCTACAAGGAAGAGATCTTCGGCCCCGTGCTGCAGATCGTCCGCGCCGCCGATTTCGAGGAAGCGGTCGCGCTGCCCAGCAAGCACCAGTACGGCAACGGCGTGGCGATCTTCACCCGCAACGGTCACGCCGCGCGCGAGTTCGCCGCGCGGGTCAATGTCGGCATGGTCGGCATCAACGTGCCGATCCCGGTGCCGGTCGCCTACCACACCTTCGGCGGCTGGAAGCGCAGCGCATTCGGCGACACCAACCAGCACGGCATGGAAGGCGTGAAGTTCTGGACCAAGGTCAAGACGATAACCTCGCGCTGGCCCGACGGCGCGGTCGATGGCGGCAACGCCTTCGTCATCCCGACGATGGGGTAATCCTGTGCGGCTGGCCTACACCGCCTATCTGGTCCGCGACTATGACGAAGCCATCGACTGGTTCGTCAGAGCGCTGGACTGGAGGGTGGTGGAAGACACCGATATGGGCGGCGGCAAGCGCTGGGTCAGGGTTGGCGCAGCGGATGGCGGCGAACTGCTGCTGGCCCGCGCGGCGACCCCTGATCAGATCGCGGCCGTCGGCAAGGCGGCAGGCGGGCGGGTTGCGTATTTCGTGCACACCGGCGATTTCGACCGCGATCATGCGCGGATGCTCGCGGTCGGGGTAAAGTTCGCTGAAGCCCCGCGCGACGAGGCCTATGGACGGGTCGCGGTGTTTGCCGACCTGTATGGCAACAGATGGGATTTGATCGAAGCGCGCACGAACGCGATTTCGGACGATGGAGAAACAGCATGACCACAATCGGATTTATCGGCCTGGGCAATATGGGCGGCGGCATGGCGGCGAACCTGGCCAAGGCCGGACACACGGTCATTGCATTCGACCTGTCGGGCGAAGCGCTGGCGCGCGCGGGCGCAGCGGGCTGCACGCCCGTCTCCGACCCCGTGCAGGCGGTGAGCGATGCCGATGTCATCGTCACGATGCTGCCCGCGGGCAAGCATGTCGCATCGGTCTATAACGACACCGTGTTCGGCGCGGCGAAGAACGGGACGCTGCTGATCGATTGCTCGACCATCGACGTCGATACCGCGCGCGACGTCGCAGCAGCGGCCAAGGAACGCGGGCTGGTCGCGGTCGATGCCCCGGTCTCGGGCGGGATCGCGGCGGCCAATGGCGGCACCTTGACCTTCATGGTCGGCGGCAGCTCGGGCGGCTTCTCGCGCGCCGAACCGATCCTCGCCGATATGGGCAAGGCGGTGATCCACGCGGGCGACAATGGCGCTGGCCAGGCGGCGAAAATCTGCAACAACATGCTCTTGGGCGCAACGATGGCCGCGACCTGCGAGACTTTTGCGCTCGCCAAAAAGCTCGGGCTCGATCTGCAGACCTTCTACGACATCTCGTCCAAGGCCTCGGGCCAGAGCTGGTCGATGACGAGCTATTGCCCGGTCCCCGGCGTCGGGCCGAGCAGCCCGGCGGACAATGGCTATGCCGGTGGCTTTGCCGCCGCCTTGATGCTCAAGGACATGCGGCTCGCGCTCGAGGCGGCCAAGGCCAACGGCGCACGGGTTCCGATGGGCGAGCGCGCCGAGGCGATCTACGCCGCGTTCGTCGAGGCCGACGCGCAGGGGCTCGATTTCAGCGCGATCATCACCGCGCTGGAGTGAGCGCCCCACCCAGCTCAGCCTGAGCGGAGGTGGGTAATGGCGAGGGTGCATCTCAGCCCCCTTCTGTTCCTTCCCCTCTCCCCCTATATCCGCAGCCATGGCGCTGCCCGCAATCATCACCGACTGGTTCGCGCAGCGCGGTTGGGCCCCCCGGCGGCATCAGCTCGAGATGCTGGAACAGGCCGACGCCGGGCGCCATGCGCTGCTGGTCGCATCGACCGGCGCGGGTAAGACGCTCGCAGGCTTCCTGCCCACCCTCGCCGATTTCGCCGATGGCAAAAGTCATGACGGGCTGCACACACTCTATATCTCGCCGCTGAAAGCGCTCGCGCACGACATTCAGCGCAATCTGCTGACCCCGGTGACCGAGATGGGGCTGGGCATCACCATCGAGACGCGCAGCGGCGATACGCCATCGGACCGCAAGACGCGCCAGCGCGCGCGCCCGCCGCATATCTTGCTGACCACGCCCGAATCGCTCAGCCTGCTGCTGTCCTACCCCGAGAGCTTCGAGATGTTCGCCGGGCTCAAGACCGTGATCGTCGACGAGGTCCATGCGTTCGCCACCTCGAAGCGCGGCGATCTGCTCAACCTCTCGCTCGCCCGGTTGCAGGGTATCGCCCCCGCACTCCGGCGCGTCGCTCTATCGGCGACGGTAGCGGATGCCGACGCCTACCGCGCCTGGCTCGCGCCTTATGGCGATATCGATACCGTGGCTTTGGTCGAGGGCGAACCCGGTGCCGAGCCCGATCTATCGATCCTGATCACCGATGACCGCGTCCCCTGGGCCGGGCACAGCGGCAACTATGCGGTGCCGCAGGTGCTCGAGGAAATATCGCGCAACCAGACCACGCTCGTGTTCTGCAACACGCGCTTCCTCGCCGAATTCATCTTCCAGAAGCTGTGGGAACTCAACGAGGCGCATCTGCCGATCGGCATCCACCACGGTTCGCTCTCGGTCGAGGCGCGGCGCAAGGTCGAGGGCGCGATGGCGCGTGGCGAGTTGCGCGCTCTGGTCGCCACCGCCAGCCTCGACCTGGGCGTCGACTGGGGCAATGTCGATTGCGTGATCCAGATGGGCGCGCCCAAGGGCTCGTCGCGGCTGCTGCAGCGGATCGGCCGTGCCAACCACCGGCTCGACAGCCCCAGCCGCGCGATCCTGGTCCCCGGCAACCGCTTCGAATATCTCGAGGCGCAAGCCGCGTTCGATGCGGTCACCGAAGGCCAGCGCGATGGCGAGAGCTTCCGTCCGGGCGGACTCGATGTGCTCGCGCAGTACATCATGGGCGCAGCCTGCGCAGGGCCGTTCCACGAGGATGCGCTGCTCGACGAGGTGCAATCCGCTTTGCCCTATAGCGGTATCGACCGCGCCGCGTTCCACCGCGTGCTCGGCTTTGTCGAGAACGGCGGCTATTCGCTCAGGGCCTATGACAATTTCAAGCGGCTGGTGCGGCTGCCCGATGGCACCTGGCGGCTGGCGCACCCCAAGTTCGCGCAAGCTTACCGACTCAACGCCGGGATCATCGTCGACACGCCGATGCTCGAGGTGCGGTTCAAGAACGGGCGCTCGCTGGGCCGGGTCGAGGAGAATTTCGCCGCGCAACTCGCGCCGGGCGACACCTTCGTGTTCGCAGGCATGGGGCTCGAGGTCGAGCGGATCAAGGACATGGACCTGCTGGTCAAGGCATCCTCCAAGGCCTCGCAGATCCCCAGCTATGGCGGCGCGCGGATGCCGCTGACCACGCACCTGTCGCAGCGGGTGCGCAACTTCCTCACCGATCGGGCAAGCTGGAGCCGCTTTCCCGATGACGTGCGCGAATGGCTCGAGATGCAGGACTGGCGCTCGGCGATGCCCGAGCCCGACCAGCTGCTGGTCGAGACCTTTCCGCACCATGGGCGGCACTACATGGTCTGCTATCCGTTCGAGGGATGGAACGCGCACCAGTCGCTGGGCATGCTGCTCACGCGGCGGATGGAGGATCGCGGGCTGCAGCCGATGGGCTTTGTCGCCAATGATTACGCGCTCGCGGTCTGGGGTCTGAAGCCGATCACCGATCCGGGCGCGTTGCTGTCGGCCGATATCCTTGCCGACGAGTTCACCGACTGGGTGCAGAATTCCTACCTGCTCAAGCGCGCGTTCCGCGAGGTCGCGGTGATCAGCGGGCTGGTCGAGCGCCAGCATCCGGGCAAGAAGAAGTCGGGGCGGCAGGTGACCTTCTCGACCGACCTGATCTACGACGTGCTGCGCAAGTACGAGCCCGACCACGTGCTGCTCGAGGCGGCCTGGGCCGATGCGCGCGCCCGGATGACCGATGTCGGGCGGCTGGGTGATCTGCTCGACCGCGCGGCGGGAACGATGCTGCATATCGATCTCGAACGCGTCAGCCCGCTCGCGGTGCCGGTGCTGGTGATGATCGGGCGCGAAAACGTCGCGCAAGGCTCGACCGACGATGCCTTGCTGGTCGAGGCGGAGAGCCTTGCCGCCACCGCGATGCGCGGCGACTGATTGCCAGTGCTGGCGGCGAATGGTACCCTTGCCGCACGCCGCGACGGCTTCAACCTTCGGGCGCGCGAGAGGACCACCGGTATGACTTTACGCCCCTTGTGCGGCGCGCTGGCTCTTGTGGTCGCCCTGTGCGCATCTGCCGTTACCGCTCAACCCTCCGATCCTGCCCCCGGCGTGGCCAATGCCACCGTCGGCGCACTCGAACCCAATGCGGTCAGCGCCGCTGCCGAGATCGTCGCTATCGCCCAGGATCGCGCCGACCGGATGACAGTTCCGGTGGGCATCGACGGGCGCGGGCCATTTTCGTTTCTGATCGATACAGGCTCTGAACGCACCGTCGTCTCGCGCGACATCGCTGCCCGGTTGATGCTCGAGTTCGCCCAGGTCGCCCGGCTGGTCAGCATCGCCGGCAGCAAGATGGTCGAAACCGTCTATGTGCCCGGGCTGACCCTGGGACGGCAGAATTACGGCGAGGTGGTCGCGCCGATCCTTGAATCGCATCACATCGGCGCGGACGGGATTCTCGGCCTGGATGGCCTGCAGGACCAGCGCATTCTGTTCGATTTCACATCCAATGCGATCAGCATCGAGGATGTCACCCGGCGCGCGCCGATCAGTGGTTTCGAGATCGTCGTCACCGCGCGCCGCAAATCTGGCCAGCTGATCTTCACCGATGCGACGCTGGGCGGGCGGCGGATCAGCGTGGTGATCGACACCGGGGCCCAGGCCAATATCGGAAACCTCGCGCTGCTGAGGCGGCTGGGCAACGGGAAACGCCTGACCCAGGACCAGGGCAGCCTGATTTCGGTGACCGGCCAGTCGATCGATGTCGATGCCGGGTTCGCTTCCGATTTCCGGATCGGCCGCGCGCAGTTCGACTATGTGCCGATCCTGTTCACCGATTCCGAGGCCTTCACCCAACTGGGTCTGGACGACACCCCTGCCCTGCTGCTGGGCATGGGCACGTTGCGCGCCTTCAGCCGGATGATGATCGATTTCAAGCAGCGTCGGGTGCTGTTCGATATGCCCGGCAAGGCAGCGCGCAAGCCCGCCGGCGCCAGGATCTAGCGCCGGCTCAGCACCAGTCGGGGCGACCGTTGCCGTACCAAACGGCCAGGCCCTCATCGACCAGTGCGCCGCCGACGCTCACTCCGTCGCGCGCCACCACGAAGAGTGCTCTGCCATAGCGGTCCTGCGCCCGGTCGACGGGTTCGAGCGTGAACGGGCCTGTGTTGAGCAACTCGACCAGGCGATGGGTCGCCCGCCTTCCGCGCTCGAGCTCCGCAGGGCAGCGCGGCGAGGATATTTCGGGGGTGTCGATATCGGCGATGCGGATCTTCTGCCCGCGCAGCCAGATGGTATCCCCGTCCACCACGCAGGTGACCCGCGCGCCGCCACCGCAGATGCCGAACTGGACCGATACCGCGTCCGGCTGCGCGCTGGCGAGATCGAGCGACGCTGGCGCGGCGGCGTCCTGCGGCAGCGGCATCAGCCAGGCGTTGAGGTTCCACCCGATCAGCGCAGCGAGCAGCATCGCAAGCACGATCAGGCGGGTAAAGTCTGGCTCGGCCTTGCGCGAGCGAACGGGATAGGATTTGGCCACACGGCATGATCGCGCCGCCGGGTTAACGGTTCCCTATCGCGAGCAGATCAATCGTGGAAAACGACCGTCTTGCTGCCGTTGATCAGCACCCGGTCCTCCAGATGAAACCGCACCGCGCGTGAGAGCACGCGCCGCTCGATGTCGCGGCCCTTGCGTACCAAGTCATCGGGGGTGTCGCTGTGGCTGATGGCTTCGATATCCTGGTGGATGATCGGCCCCTCGTCGAGATCGCCCGTCACATAATGCGCGGTTGCGCCGATGATCTTCACGCCCCGATCCCACGCCTGATGATAGGGCTTGGCGCCCTTGAACCCGGGCAGAAAGCTGTGGTGGATGTTGATGCAGCGCCCCGAGAGATATTGCGCCATCTCGTCCGACAGGATCTGCATGTAGCGCGCCAGCACCACCAGCTCGGCTTCGGTCTGCTCGACGATCGCGCGAATGGAGGCCTCCTGAGCGGGCTTGGTTGCCGCGGTGACCGGCAGATGGTGATAGGGAATATCGCCGATCATGGTGTGGCTGATCGCCTCGCGCGGGTGGTTGGAGACGATGCCGGTGACAACCATGTTGAGCTCGCCGATGCGCGCGCGGTAGAGAAGATCGCTCAGGCAGTGGTCGAACTTCGAGACCAGAAGCAGCACGCGGCGCGGCTGGGCGGTATCGCGGATCGACCACTCCATCCCATGCGAACCTGCGACGAGCGCAAAGGCATCGCGGAAATCGTCGATCGGCTTGGCTCCCTCGAGCAGTTCAAAACTGACCCGCATGAAGAACCGGTCTTCGATCCGGTCGTTATACTGCTGCGATTCCAGAATATTGGCGTGATGACCGGCGAGAAAGCCGGCGACCGCGGCAACGATGCCGGGTCGATCGGCGCAGGACAGGGTCAGGCTGTAGCTGTCGGTCATGGTCACTCCACGCGCGAGGTTAGCAAATTGCGGGCATCGATGTCCGCGCTGTAGGGCTTATTTCCCAACAAACAGGAAACCCACCCCGGCCATGATGCAGGCGAACGCGGCAAAATGCCGCCAGTGCAGTGCCTCGCCCAGAACCGCCACCATGAACACGCCGAACACGGTCAGTGCCAGCGCCTCCTGCACGATCTTGAGCTGGCCCGGAGTCCAGCCATGGGCAAAGCCAATGCGGTTGGCGGGCACGGCAAAGCAATATTCGACCAGCGCGATTCCCCAGCTGATCGCGATCACCCAGAAAATCGGCCGGGCCGCCGCAGCCTCTGGTCCACCTTTCAGGTGCCAGTACCAGGCGGTGGTCATGAAGATGTTGGATATGGCGAGCAGCAGGACGGTGGGCGCGATCTGGCTGGGCATGGCGGACTTTCGTTGCGTGACGGATCGATCGATATTCCAGCAGCGCGGCGTGCGCGAGAGGTAAAGAGAAGATAAATCTGTCGTCAACGACCTGTTAACCCCTGCTGCCAAGCCGCGCTTAACCAGCAATGCGCACATCTTGTTGTAGTTGTTCGCAAAAGGGGGTCAGCATGTCACCAGACAGTGTGTTCATTTCATTCCTCTCGATCTCGCTTGCCTCGGTCTTTCTGGCGTTGGTCATCGGCACGCGCGGCGACCAGATCCGCAAGGTGGCGATGGCGTTGACCGAGGAAAGCGGTGGGTTGACCCGGCGGAAGGCGACGCGGATCGCCGCTGTCGAACGCAAGACCGCGATCGCGGATGAGGCTATGCAGGCGCGGGCGCGCGGCGAACGGTTCGTTCCGCCGCGCAATTACAGAACAGGCTGACGCGCAATCAGGCTTGCCCGACCGGGCCGGATGTCAGGTCGATGACGAAACCGAGCAGGCCTATGGTCGTGCCGTCTCGACCAAAGCGACAGGTTCCACGCGACATGACCTCGCGCACCTCGCCCCGATCGGTGATGATCCGCGCGCGCAGGTCATAGTCCTCGCCATGGTCGAGCGAGCGCTGCACCGCATCGGCAACCTTCAGGCGATCGTCGGGATGATAATAGGAGATCGCCTCGTCCAGCCCGGGCTGACCGCGGCGACGGTCGCGATGATGGATGACGAACACCTCGTCCGACCAGACCAGCGACGCGTCCGATCGCTCAAACTGCCAGATGCCCATTCTGCCCACGCTGTGGGCCAGATCGAGCGACAGGCTGACCCGGTTGCGATCCTGATGCAGCGCCCAGTTCTCGTGCTGGGTCAGGTGCAGACGGCGCAGCAGCGCAAGCGCGACCAGCGTCGCGACCAGCGCGCACATCCACGGAAGGTGATCGATCAGCCATACCCCCACGATCTGAGCCTGGATCAGGTGACAGAACCGTCAAGCGCCGCCTTGTGGGCGCGCGCGTTCTCGACATAGTGCGCAACTCCCACGCGCATTCCGGCGATCGCAGGTTCGGGCAGATCGCGCATGAACTGAGCAGGACGACCGCTCCAGAGCTGGCCGCCGGGGATCGATTTGCCCGGCGTCAGCATCGCACCGGCGGCCAGCATCGCATCGCTGCCGATACGGCACCCGTCCATCACGATCGAGCCCAGCCCGACGAACGCGCGGTCTTCAAGCACGCAGCCGTGCACCATCGCCAGATGGCCGATCAGCACATCGTCACCGATCAGCGTGGGATAACCGTCTTCCAGGCCCGGGCGCGGGCTGTCGCAATGGATGATGCTGCCATCCTGCACATTGGTGCGCGCGCCGATGACGATGCGGTTGACGTCGGCGCGGATCACGCAGTTGTACCAGATGCTGGCATCGGCGCCGATCTCGACATCGCCGATGATGCGGCATCCCGGCGCGATGAACGCGCTGTCATGGATGCGCGGGGTCTTGCCGTGCAGGCTGATGATCGAGACGTCCTGCATGATGTCAGCCTTTCGCCAGCAGCTTGGCGGCGTGGAGCGCGTGATAGGTGAGGATGCCGCTGCACCCGGCGCGGCGGAAAGCGAGCAGGCTTTCGAGCACCACCGCGTCGCGGTCGCCCGCGCCTGCCGCCGCCATCGCCTCGATCATCGCATATTCGCCCGAGACCATATAGGCGTAGGTGGGCAGCCCGAAGGTCTGCTTCACCTTGGCCGCGATATCGAGATAGGGCATGCCAGGCTTGACCATCACGCTGTCGGCGCCCTCGGCGATGTCCATCGCGACTTCGCGCAGCGCCTCGTCGGCATTGGCCGGGTCCATCTGATAGCTCTTCTTGTCGCCTTTGAGCAGGCCTGACGAGCCGACCGCATCGCGGAACGGGCCGTAGAACGCGCTGGCGTACTTCGCAGCATAGCTCATGATCTGGACGTTGTGGTGCCCGTGCGCCTCAAGCGCCGCGCGGATCGCGCCGATGCGGCCATCCATCATGTCCGATGGCGCGATGATGTCCGCGCCCGCCGCCGCCTGGTTGAGCGCCTGGCCGACCAGCACCTCGACCGTGGCGTCGTTGAGCACATAGCCTTCATCGTCGATCAGCCCGTCCTGGCCGTGCGCGGTGTAGGGGTCGAGCGCGACATCGGTGAGCACCCCGATCCGGTCGCCAAGCTCGGCCTTGATCGCGCGGATCGCGCGGCACATCAGATTGTCGGGGTTGAGCGCTTCGGCGCCATCCTGGCTGCGGCGATCGGCCTGGGTGTTGGGAAACAGCGCGATGCACGCGATGCCAAGCTCTGCGGCCTCCTTGGCACGAGCAACGATGCCATCGACCGACCAGCGCGACACGCCGGGAAGCGAGCCGATCGGCTCCTCGACGCCCTCGCCTTCGGTCACGAACAACGGCCAGATCAGGTTGGCGGGCGTCAGGCTGTTTTCGCGGACCATCTCCCTGCTCCAGCGGGTCGCACGGGTGCGGCGCAGGCGGGTTGCGGGATAGGCGGTGGGGGGAGTGGTGTGCGTCATGCCCGAGCATTAGCGGGTGGTTGGGTCGAGGGGAAGCGGTGTTGCGGACTGGGGTCAATCAGGCACGGGAGGCGCAACGTCCCTCGACTTCGCTCGGGAACACGGGAGGGGGGCTTTAGCGGACAGGTATAGTACGTACAGGCTAGCCATCAAAATGCCAAACACCCCCACCCCGCCTATCCCGAGCGAAGTCGAGGGACGTCCACAACGCCTCACCCCACCGGCAGCGTCAGCACCGCGCGCAGCCCTTCGACCGCACCGTCCGCACCGCGCCGGTTCTGCACCGTCAGCGTACCGCCATGCTGGTGCGCGACCGCGCGGGCGAGCGTCAGGCCCAGACCCGTGCCGCCGGTCGCCATGTTGCGCGAGGCTTCCAACCGGGTGAAAGGTTCGAACATCCGTTCGATCTGGTCGTCGGCGATGCCAGGCCCGTCGTCGTCGATCGTGATCGAAACAGACGACGCCTGCCGCGCAACGCTGATCCGCGCGCGCGTCCCATAGCGCACAGCGTTGCCGATGACGTTGCGCAACGCGCGGCGGATCCAGGTGAGCTGCAGCGGCGCGACAATCCGCTCGCAATCGGCCAGTTCGACGTCCTGCCCCAGATCGCGATATTCGTCGGCGATCATCTCGACCAAGGCGCCCAGATTGACCGGCTCGGGCGCCTCGCCGGTGCGTCCGATCCGCGCCAGCGACAGGATGTCGTCGAGCGTGCGGGTGATATCGTCGATGCTCGCGACCATGCGTCCGCGCTGGCGGTCGTCGGGCACCGATTCTACGCGGACCCGCAAGGCTGCAAGCGGCGTCTTGAGATCATGCCCGATCGCGCCGAGCATCACGTCCTTCTCGTTGAGCATCGCGGCGATCCGCGCGCTCATCGCGTTGAATGATCGCGTCAGGTCGGCAAGGTCGCTGGGGCCCGAGGGCTCGATCGGCTGCGCCTGCTGGGTCTGCTCGAACTGCGCGACGCCATCGCGCAATGCCCCCATCGACCGGGCGATCCGTCGGGTCAGCCACACCAAAGGCACCAGCATCACCAGATACAGCACCACCGTTTGAAAGATGATCGTCGCGCCGACGCGGCTCGACGCCTCGGGCACGGGGACCCCGACGCTCAGCCATTGGCCGTCCGGGCGCTCGATCGCGATCAGCGCCAATTGGCGGATTTCCGCGTCTCCGCGCCCGCCAATTTCCGCCGACAGCCGCGCCATCCGCTGCGGCCGTGGCGGGGCCGCCATGGCGGCGGCATCGATCTGGCGATACTCCACGCCATAGCTCGGCAGGATCGCGTCGAGTCGTTCCTCAAGTTGAGGCAACGCCCGCATTCCCGGCTTGAGCGGGTTGGCGGGTGTCAGGTCGGTGCGGCGCAGCCTGAGCCCGGGCGCGCGGTTCATCCGCCCGAGCCTTCGCTCGCGCAGCGGGCGACCCGCCTCGATCCGGTCGGTCGCTGCGATCAGCCGGACCGCAGCCTCGGCCGCAACCCGGTCCATCGCCTGCGCTCGCTGCGCGCGCACCAGCAGCACGCCGTTGAGCAACTGCCCGACCAGCAGCGCGAGCGCGATGGTCACGAGCAGGCGGCCGGCCAGGCTGGACGGCCACAGGCTCTTCAAACTCGGCCGCTTTACAATGGTCATGGCGTATCGGGGCTGGCCAGACGGCGCACCTTGGCGGCGAGCGTGTAGCCGCCGCCCCATACGGTCTTGATCAGCTTGGGACTGCGGTTGTCGACCTCGACCTTCTTGCGCAGACGGCTGATCTGGTTGTCAATCGCACGATCGAACAGATGCGCCTCGCGGCCATGCGCGAGATCGAGCAACTGGTCGCGGTTGAGCACGTGCCCTGCATGTTCGGCGAACACCTGGAGCAGCTTGAATTCGGCGGTGGAGATCGGGACGAGCGCGCCATCGGGATCGATCAGGCGGCGCTTGACGGTGTCGAGCGTCCAGCCGTCGAACTCGAAGCCCTGCACGTCTTCCTCGAGCGCTTGCGGGGACCGCGAAGCGCGGCGCAGCACGGTCTTGATCCGCGCCACCAGTTCGCGCGGGTCGAAGGGTTTGACGACATAGTCATCCGCGCCGATTTCCAATCCGATGATCCGGTCCATCGCCTCGCCCTTCGCGGTGAGCAGGATGACCGGAATTTCGGATTGCGCCGCGACATGGCGGCACAGGCTCAGGCCATCCTCGCCGGGCATCATGATATCGAGCAGCAGGATGGAAAAGCGCTGGTCGCGCATCAACGTCCGCGCCCTGGCGGCATCACCTGCCTCGGTCACGTCGAAGCCCTGCCCGACGAGATATTCGGCCAGAGGTTCGCGCAAAGACGGTTCGTCATCGACGAGCAGGATGTGGACGGGTTCGTTCATATCAATTCAGCATGTGCCGGTTGCGGGGGGCAAAGGCAACCGGCCCCGGTGCAGCGGGGAACCTGCACCGGGGCCGGAAGGTCGGATCAAGGCTGGATCAGCCCTCGGGAGCAGCGCGCTTTTCCTGCCAGCGCTGCTTCATCGCTTCGCGCGCAGCGTCGCGTTCGGCCTTGGTCACCTGGCCGTCGTTGTTGGTGTCCTGGCGCTTGAAGCGCTCGACTGCGGCGGCTTCGAACTCGGCCAGCGAGATCGCGCCGTCCTTGTTGGTGTCCATCCGCATCATGCCGCGCTGCATGCCTTCGCCGCCACCGCCGCGCTTGCCGCGCCATTTGCCGCCGGGTCCACCGCGCGTCTCGCCCGGCTTGGCCTCGGTGCCACGCTGCGCCATGCGCTCACCGCGCTTGGCTTCACGGGCTTCGCGCGCTGCGGTCATTTCGGCCTGGCTGATCTGACCGTTTCCGTCGGTGTCGAGCTTCTTGAAGCGCTCGGCCTGACGGGCTTCACGGTCGGCCTTGTCGATCTTGCCGTCGTTGTTGACGTCCATCTTGGCAAAGCGCTCGCGCGCATGGCCGCGGACCTCGGCTTCGGTGATCACGCCGTCCTGATTGGCATCCGGGCCGCGCATCTTGCCGCCGCCCGGCTGGGCAATGGCCATGCTGCCAGTGAGCATCGCGGCGAGAGCGGCACCTGCTATAAGGGTCTTCTTCATGGGGTATTCCTTTGTGGTTCGTTTCCAAATCGGAGGAAGTCGCCCCAGCCCCGCTGCAAAGGGGGAAATTGGGGACCGGAACGACTTCCTTGAGAACCGTTTTAGGAGTCCAATGTCGCACAGCTATGCCGGATCACCGGCAAAAGTGTCGCAAAGTGTATCAGATGGGGCCGAGCGTTCATCCGCGCGCAAGCTGATAGGGGTTTTGGCAACGTTTTCGCTGCATCGCAGCAACGCCCCGCTTGGCTAATGCGCCGCGCCCTGATAGGCGCGCGTGCATGCTCGCAATGAACAACATCACCGTCCGGCTGGGTGGCCGCACGATCCTCGACGGCGCAACCGCGTCCATTCCCCCTGGCGGCCGTATCGGCCTGATCGGGCGCAACGGCGCGGGCAAGTCCACGCTGATGAAGGTGATGATCGGCGAACTCGAGCCCGATGACGGCGAGATCGACATGCCACGCCTCGCCAAACTGGGCTATATCGCACAGGAAGCCCCGCACGGCGCGATGACCCCGCTCGAGACCGTGCTCGCCGCCGATGTCGAGCGCACCAGCCTGCTCGAAGAGGCCGAAACCTGCACCGATCCCGACCGGCTGGGCGATGTCCATGATCGGTTGCTCGCGATCGATGCCTATAGCGCGCCTTCGCGCGCGGCGATCATTCTCACCGGCCTCGGCTTCGACGACGAGATGCAGAACCGCCCGCTCGACAGCTTTTCGGGCGGCTGGAAGATGCGCGTCGCTTTGGGTGCGCTGCTGTTCTCGCAGCCCGACGTGCTGCTGCTCGACGAGCCCTCGAACCACCTCGATCTCGAAGCGACCTTGTGGCTCGAAAACTTCCTCAAGGCGTACCCCGCCACGCTGATCGTCATCAGCCACGAGCGCGATTTGCTCAACAACGTCGTCGACCACATCCTGCACCTGCAGGGCGGCAAGGTGACGCTCTATCCCGGCGGCTATGACAGCTTCGAGCGCCAGCGCGCCGAACGCGCCGCGCAGCTCGCCGCCGCCAAGCTGTCGCAGGATGCCCAGCGCGCCAAGTTGCAGGATTACGTCGCGCGCAACAGCGCCCGCGCCTCGACCGCCAAGCAGGCGCAGTCACGCGCCAAGATGCTCGCCAAGATGCAGCCGATCACCGCGCTGATGGAAGATCCGAGCCTGACCTTCGACTTCCCCAGCCCTTCCGAGCTCAAGCCCCCGCTGATCACGCTCGATCTGGCCGCGGTCGGCTATAGCGCGGACACGCCGATCCTGCGGCGGCTGAACCTGCGGATCGATCCCGACGACCGGATCGCGCTCTTGGGGCGCAACGGCAACGGCAAGACCACGCTCGCACGGCTGCTCGCAGCCCAGCTGCCGCCGCTCGAAGGTGCGATGGATACCGCGGGCAAGATGCAGATCGGCTATTTTACCCAGTATCAGGTCGAAGAACTCGAAAGCGACAGCACCCCGCTCGAACAGATGACCCGCGCGATGAAGGGCAAGACGCCTGCAGCCGTGCGCGCGCAACTCGGCCGCTTCGGCTTCTCGGGCAACCGCGCGATGTCGAGCGTCGGCACCCTGTCGGGCGGCGAGCGCGCGCGGCTGGCGCTGGCGCTGATCACCCGCGATGCCCCGCACCTGCTGATCCTCGACGAACCGACCAACCACTTGGATGTCGATGCGCGCGAGGCTTTGGTGCAGGCGCTCAACGAATATGACGGCGCGGTGATCCTGATCAGCCATGACCGCCACATGGTCGAGCTGACCGCCGACCGGCTGGTGCTGGTCGATGCCGGCACCGCGACCGAATACAACGGCTCGATGCGCGATTACATGGACTTCGTGCTGGGCATCAACCAGCCCAAGGGCGAGCCCAAGCCCAAGATGTCCAAGAAGGACAAGAAGGCCGACGCCTTCCACCGCGATCAGGTCCGCAAGGTCGAGAACAAGGTCAAGGCAGCCGAAAAGGCCGTCGCCGAACTTCAGGCGCAGTGTTCCGACCTCGACCGCGCGATGTTCGACCCTTCTTCGGCCAAGCCCGAGCACGCCAAGCTGACGATGAGCGAACTGGCCCGCCAGCGCGCGCGGCTGGGCGACGAGCTTGCCGCAGCCGAGGCGACGTGGCTTGAAAACAACGAGAAGCTCGAAGCGCTGAATTGACGCTTGCTGGCGTCCCGGGGATGGTTTAACTGATCGGTTAAACCAACGAAGCCCGAGAGGATACCTGCATGGCCGACGCCTATATCATCGACGCTGTCCGCACCCCGCGTGGGGTCGGCAAGCCCGGCAAGGGCGCGCTGTCGCACCTGCATCCGCAGGACCTTGCCGCGACCGTGCTCAAGGCGATCAAGGACCGCAACCACCTCGACACCGCGACCGTCGACGATATCGTGTGGTCGACCTCGACCCAGAAGGGCAAGCAGGGCGGCGACCTTGGCCGCATGGCCGCGCTCGCGGCAGGCTATGATGTCAAGGCCAGCGGCGTGACGCTCGACCGCTTCTGCGGCGGCGGCATCACCTCGGTCAACATGGCGACGGCATCGGTGATGTCGGGCATGGAAGACTGCGTGATCGCGGGCGGCACCGAGATGATGAGCTACACCCAGACCGTGGGCGCAGCCGAAGCGAACGCCGGCATGCCGCCGCCGCTGATGGGATCGCACAACCCTGCGCTCGACGAACTGCACCCGCAGTCGCACCAGGGCGTGTGCGGCGATGCGATCGCCTCGATCGAGGGCATTTCGCGCGAAGCGTTGGATGCGCTCGCTCTGGTCAGCCAGCAGCGTGCGGCGCGCGCGATCGCCGAGGGCCGTTTCGACAAGTCGGTGGTGCCGGTGCACAATCCCGATGGCTCGGTCGCGCTCGACCGCGAGGAGTTCCCGCGCCCCGAAACCACCGCCGAGAGCCTTGCCGGGCTCAAGCCCGCGTTCACCGCGCTGGCCGATTTCGAGATCGGCGGCACGACCTTCCGCAAGCAGATCAATCGGCGCTATCCCGACCTGACGATCGAGCACGTCCACCACGCGGGCAACAGCTCGGGCGTGGTCGATGGTGCAGCAGCGGTGCTGATCGCCTCGAAGGAGTATGCCGACAAGCACGGGCTAAAGCCGCGCGCGCGCATCGTCACCTATGTCAACATGGGCGATGACCCAACGCTGATGCTCAACGCCCCCGTCCCCGCGGCGAAGAAGGCGTTGGAGCGCGCAGGCCTGACCAAGGACGACATCGACGTGTGGGAAATCAACGAGGCGTTTTCGGTGGTGGCGGAGAAATTCATCCGCGATCTCGATCTCGACCGCGAAAAGGTCAACATCAACGGCGGCGCGATGGCGCTGGGACATCCGATCGGCGCGACCGGATCGATGCTGATCGGCACCGCGCTTGACGAGTTGGAACGTTCGGGTGGCCGCTATGGCCTCATTACGATGTGCGCTGCGGGCGGCATGGCCCCTGCGATCATCATCGAGCGTATCTGAAACTGAACTTCGGCCCGGTGAGCGCGCTTTACACGAGCGCGTTCACCGCCGCCATGAACGGCCCGATCGACACCGGCTTGGACACATAGCCCTCGGCGCCGGCGTCGCGGATCCGGTCTTCGTCGCCCTTGCCCGCATACGCGGTGACCGCCATGATCGGGATCAGCCGCAGGTCGCGATCGGCCTTGATCGCCTCGATCAGTTCGAGCCCGCTGATGTGGGGCAACTGGATATCCATGATAATCAATCCGGGCACGAACTGACGTGCACGCTCCATAACCTCGCGGCCATCCGCCAGCCCCTCGACGGCAAAGCCGTGCGCGGTGAGGAGATCGCAGAAAAGTTTGCGATTGAGGTCGTTGTCCTCGACAACCAGCACTCTTTTTGCCACTGAACCGCTTATCCAAATTGCCGACGCGCGAGGCGCCGGACGTTATTCACCAGAACGTGGATGTAGGCCAAAGCCGTGACCGACACAATCAGGCCAGACACAATCAGGGCAGACCGGGGTCAGCCCAATGATCCTGCGACGATGGCGCTGATGGCGCTATCCTGGCTGCTGGGCGACGGTGAGCGCGCCGACCGGTTGCTGTCACTTACCGGAATGACCGTCGACGATCTGCGCCAGGGCGCCTCGAACCCCAGAATTCTGGCGGAATTCGTCCGCTATCTCGAGGGGCACGAGGCCGATCTGGTTGCCGCTGCCGATGCAATCGGCACCAGCCCGCCGGCTTTGGTCAACGCCCGCATTGAACTTGAACGCCAGACATGACCCCGAACGGACCCGACATGACCCCCTCCCCCCGAGCCCCCCGCCCACTGCTGATCACCGATTGCGACGAGGTGCTGCTGTATATGGTCTCCCCGTTCCGCGAATGGCTGGACGAGGCGCATGACATCGAGTTCGACATGTCCGGCGGCGATTTCGCCAAGGCGCTGCTCGATCGCAAGACGCGCGAAGCGGTAAAACCGGGGGATATCTGGCCTTTGCTCAATGCGTTCTTCGACACCGAAATGCATCGCCAGATGCCGATCCCGGGCGCGATCGAGGCCCTGCAGGCGATCAGCGAACAGGCCGACATCGTCGTTCTGACCAACCTCAATGATCACCGCCAGCAGTCGCGCAGCGAGCAGCTGGCGCGCTTTGGCGTGCACCATCGCGTCGTCTGCAACCAGGGGCCCAAGGGCGAACCCCTGAAGCGGATCATCGATGAGCATGCCCCCTCGGTCGCGATCTTCGTCGACGATCTGCCGCAGCACCACGAATCCGCCGCCGAGCACGCACCCGAGGTCTGGCGGCTGCACATGGTCGGAGAGACCGCGCTCGCTCCGCATATCGCCTGTGCCGCCAGCGCCGGCCATGCCCATGCCCGGATCGACAGTTGGCACGAAGCGCTCGACTGGGTGCTCGAACGTTTTGCGCTGGGCGTCCCTGCCCCCGGCATCGCAGCGGCAGCTTGACGCTGGCCCACCCATTGGAGAGAATGCGCATATGACTGACATCATTGAAAAAAGGCTGGCCGAAATTGGGCTGGACCTGCCCCAGCCGGCAGCCCCCGTGGCATCCTATGTTCCCGCCGTGGAAGTAAATGGATTGCTCTACATCTCGGGCCAGCTGCCGTTCATCGACGGCAAGGTGGTCACCGGACGGCTGGGGGAGAATGTTTCGCTCGAAGCCGGAGAAGCCGCGGCACGCGCATGCGGCATCATGCTGATCGCGCAGATGAAGGCAGCTCTGGGCTCGCTCGACCGGGTCGAGCGGATCGTCAAATTGGGCGCGTTCATTGCGAGTACGCCCGAGTTCAACGCCCAGCCCAAGGTCGCCAATGGCGCTTCCGATCTGATGGCGCAGGTCTTCGGCCCCGCTGGCCAGCATGCGCGCAGCGCTGTCGGCGTACCCGTGCTGCCGCTGGGCGCAGCCGTGGAAATCGATGCAATTGTTGCCGTTCGGCCTGCTTGACGGCTGGCTGGCGCCGCCGCCCGACCCCCGCCGCATCGCCTGGCTGGGAGAGCAGCCCTACGCCCATCGCGGACTGCATGATGGCAACTGGGACGGGCCGGTGCTGGAGAACGGCCTGCCCGCCTTTGCTGCAGCGATCGCGGCGGGCCATGGCATCGAATGCGACGTCCAGCGCAGCATCGACAACCGCGCGGTGGTGTTCCACGATTTCTCGCTCAGCCGGCTGACGCTGGCGCAAGGGCGGGTTGACGGCAAGACCGCCGCCGAGTTGACCCAGATCCGCCTGATCGGTCAGAACGGCGCGATTGCCGAGCTTGGCGCGGTGCTGGGCGTGGTGCGCGGGCGCGCGCCGATCCTGATCGAGATCAAGACCGAGAGTGACAACGTCGCGCCCCTGTGCCTGGCGGTGCGCCGCGCGCTAGAAGGCTATGGCGGCAAGGCGGCGATCATGGGCTTCCACCCGGCCGTGTCGGCGTGGTTCCGGCGGCAGGCACCGCACATCACACGCGGGCTTGTCATCACCGAGGAAGGCAACCGCGGCTGGAAGGGCATGCTGCAACGCCATCGCGACCTGTGGAAGGCCAAACCCGATTTTCTGGCCTATGACATCCGCGACCTGCCCAGCCGCTTCGCCGGCGCGCAGCGCGCGCGCGGGCTACCGGTGCTGACCTGGACCGTGCGCAGCGACGATCAGCACGCCATCGCCGCTGCATATGCCGATGCACCGATCTACGAACGGACAGCCATGCCGGACTCCGCGCTACCAGCATGAACGAGCGGGCGATCACCGCAGAGGTCGGCCGCAGCATCGCCGCACTCGATGCTGGTCAATGGGATGCTCTGGCAGGTCCGGACAATCCGTTCGTGTCCCACGCGTTCTTAAGCCTGCTCGAGCAATCGGGCAGCGTCGGGCGCGGCACCGGATGGACCCCTGCCCCGATCACGATCAAGGGCGAGGACGGCGCGCTGGTCGCCGCGCTGCCGGCCTATCTCAAGAGCCACAGCCAGGGCGAATACGTCTTCGACCACAATTGGGCGCACGCCTGGGAAAATGCTGGCGGCAGCTATTATCCCAAGCTGCAGATCGCGGTGCCGTTCACCCCGGCAACCGGCCCACGCATCCTGCTCGCCGATCCGGTCTGGTCGCTGCCGATCCTCACCGCCGCGCAGAACCTTGCCGAGCAGAACGCCCTGTCCTCGGTCCACGCGACCTTTATCGAGCCTGCGCAACTGCCGCTGTTCGAACAGGCCGGATGGCTGCTGCGTGCCGACACCCAGTTCCACTGGCACGATGAGGACTATGGCGACTTCGAGGGGTTCCTGGCCTCGCTGACCTCGCGCAAGCGCAAGGACCTGCGCAAGGAGCGGGCCAACGCACAGGAGGGCGTCGAAATCGTCCACCTGACGGGGGACATGATCACCGAAGAGCATTGGGACGCTTTCTGGATCTTCTATCAGGACACCGGCGCGCGCAAATGGGGCCAGCCCTATCTCACCCGCGAGGCGTTCAGCCTGATGGGTCAGACGATGGCCGATCGCATTTTGCTGATCCTGGCGCTGCACGAAGGGCGCCCGATCGCCGGCGCGCTCAACTTTATCGGCAGCGATACGCTCTATGGCCGCTATTGGGGCTGTACCGTCGACAAGCCGTTCCTGCATTTCGAGCTGTGCTATTATCAGGCGATCGACGCCGCACTGGCACGCGGCCTGACCCGTGTCGAGGCGGGCGCGCAGGGCGGGCACAAGATGGCGCGCGGCTATGCGCCCGAGATCACCTGGTCGGCGCATTACATTCCCGATCCGGGCTTTCGCCGCGCTGTGGGTGATTTCCTCGTGCGCGAGCGCGCAGCGGTGGAGGCTGACCGCGACATGCTGACCGAGATGCTTCCGTTCCGGCGCGGTCCATCTCCTGCTTGACGCTGGCGCGCGGGCAGCGCACCATCGCACCAGCAACACCTGCCTAAGCTCCTGACCTTCCTGCAGAAAGCCTTCGCCCCATGCGCACCCTTCGTCTTGCCGCCCTGTTGCTTGCCTTCGCCAGCCCCACCGCCCTCATGGCACAGGTCGCGCAGACTGCGCCCGACAGCAGGCTGACCGGCCAGGACCTGTTCTCGCTCGAGGTTGCCGCTGATCCGCAGATCGCACCCGATAGCGGCAAGATCGCGTTCGTCCGACGCGCCAACGACATCATGGCGGACAAGGCGGTCTCGTCGATCTGGCTGGTGGATACTGCCACCGGCGAGCTGACCCCGGTTGCCGCAGGGCCCGGCAGCCACAGCCAGCCGCGATGGTCGCCCGACGGCAAGCGCCTTGCTTATGTCTCGACGGCAGAAGGCGGTGCGCCGCAATTGTTCGTGCGCTGGATGGCCTCGGGCGAAGCCGTGCGGATCACGGGTCTGCCGCAAAGCCCGGGCAACATCGCCTGGTCCCCTGATGGCAATCAGATAGCCTACACCATGTTCGTGCCCGCCGAAGGCCCGAAGCTGGGCAAGGCGCCCGACAAGCCCGAGGGAGCGACCTGGGCAGCGCCGCTCGAAACCTATGACCTGCTCTCCTATCGTGCCGATGGCGCGGGCTATATCAAGCCCGGCTTCGACAAGATCTTCGTCGTCCCCGCGACCGGCGGCGCACCGCGCCAGCTCAGCTTCGGCGAGTATCATGACGGGGGCGGGCTGACCTGGAGCCGCGACGGGCAGACGCTGTACTTCTCGGGCAACCGCTCGCCCGACTGGGAAAACGATCCGGTCGATGCAGAGATTTACGCGCTCGACATCGCCACCGGTGCCATCACCGCGCTCACCGACCGCGATGGGCCCGACGCATCGCCGGTGGTATCGCCCGATGGCAGCAGGATCGCTTATCTCGGCTTCGACGACCAGCTGCTCGGCTATCACAACGCCCAGGCCTATGTGATGAACCGCGACGGATCGGGCAAACGCGCGGTCGCGCCCGCGCTCGACCGCAGCATCGACACCCTGGTGTGGGCACCCGATGGCCAGGCACTGATCGCGCAATATGACGACCATGGCGAAACCCTCGTCGCGCGGATCGGCATGGATGGATCGGTGCGCGAGATCGTGCGCGGCCTGACCGGCCCGGCGCTCGACCGGCCCTATGCGGGCGGATCGTTCAGCATCGCAAGAAACGGTGCGATCGCCTATTCGGGCGGCAATGCCACCAAACCTGCCGATGTCATGCTGGCGAGCGGCGGCAAGACCCGCACGCTGACACGGTTCAACCAGTCGCTGATGGCGAGCAAGCGGCTCGGCGAGGTGCGCAAGATGACCACCGCCTCGACCTTCGATGGCCGGGAAGTCGAAGGCTGGCTGACGCTGCCGCCGGGTCACGTGCCTGGCATGCGGGTGCCTTTGGTGCTCGAAATCCATGGCGGACCGTTTGCCGCTTATGGCCCCCATTTTTCGACCGACAACCAGCTCTATGCCGCATCGGGCTATGCGGTGCTGTCAGTGAACCCTCGCGGATCAACCAGTTACGGTGCTGAGTTCGCAAACCTTATCCACCATGCCTATCCGGGCAACGACTATGACGATCTGATCGCGATGGTCGACAAGGCGATTGCCGACGGTGTGGCTGATCCCGAGCAGCTGTTCGTCACTGGTGGATCGGGTGGAGGCGTGCTGACCAGCTGGATCGTCGGCAAGACCGACCGCTTCAAGGCGGCCGCGACGCAAAAGCCGGTGATCAACTGGACCAGCCAGGCGCTGACCGCCGATGGCCCGGCGTTCTTCGCGAAATACTGGTTCGGGAAAATGCCGTGGGAGGATCAGGCGAGCTATTGGGCGCGCTCGCCGCTGTCGCTGGTCGGCAATGTGAAGACGCCGACTTTGGTGGTGGTCGGCAGCGAGGATTATCGCACCCCGGTCAGCGAATCCGAGCAGTACTATACCGCGCTCAAGCTGGTCGGCGTGCCGACGGCTTTGGTCAAGGTTCCAGGCGCCAGCCATGGCGGCATCGCGGCGCGGCCTTCGCAAAGCGCGGCCAAGGCGTCGGCGATCATCGCCTGGTTCGAACGCTACCGCAAACCGGCAGCGCAGTAAGACTCAGGCGGCGCGCGCTGCGATCTGCTGGAGCCAGGCGCGGGCTTCGCGCTGGGCTTCGGCGATCTGGCGTGCGGTCATTTCCTCGGAGATTTCCGCGCGGCACAGCTGGCTTTCCTCATGCCCCTTGACCGCGGCGAGGTTGAACCATTTGTGCGCTTCGATCAGATCGACATTCACGCCGTGTCCCCCGGTGGAAAATGCCACTCCCAGATCGAAATAGGCGTTGATGTCGCCGCGCGCTGCCGCAGCGAGCTTGCTCTCCATCAGAAACGTCGCGGACTTCAGACTGTTAGCCATCACTCATGCCCCTCTTTGCATGGCCGGTTGATCCGACAGGGGCGAGCTTGGGAAAATGTGGTGAAGAAAAGGTTAATTCGGCAGTAACCATGCCAGAAGTTTTACATTAGCTTGCGTTTACGGGCATATTATCGATCAGCCGAGTTCCGCCGATGCGCGCTGCGACCAGCAGCCGCGCCGGACGGTCGGCAGCGTCCATCCGCTCAAGCGTCGCCGCATCGGCCAGCGTGACATAATCGACCGAGCCGAACCCGGCTGCCAGCAGCGCCTGCTCGATGCCGCTGGTTGCCTCCCTCACCGGACCACCCGCCTCGATCACCGCGATCCCCGCCTGCATCGCGCGTGGCAGCATCGCGGCGGCAGCGCGCTGCTCGGCGCTCAGATAGGCGTTGCGCGATGACAGCGCCAGCCCATCGACATCGCGCACCGTCGGCACACCGATAATGTCGAGCCCGAAGTTCAAATCTCGCGCCATCGCGCGGATGACGGCGAGCTGCTGGTAATCCTTCTCGCCGAACAGCGCCATATCGGGCTGAACCTGGTTGAAAAGCTTGGCAACGACGGTCGCGACGCCATCGAAATGACCGGGCCGCGCCGCACCGCACAGGCCCTCGCTGACCCCGGTGACGCTGACGTTGGTAGCAAAGCCTGCCGGATAGACCTGATCGACATCGGGTGCCCACAGGATTGCCACGCCAGCCTCGCTGAGCATTGCAGCGTCCGCGTCTTCCTGTCGCGGATAGGCGTCCAGATCCTCGTTTGCGCCGAACTGCTTGGGGTTGACGAAAATCGACGCGACCACATGGTCGGCGCGCTGCCGGGCCTCTCGGACAAGCTGCATGTGCCCGCTGTGCAGCGCCCCCATGGTGGGCACCAGAGCCACCTCGCCGCCCTGCCGCCTCAGCAGCGAAACCGCAGACCTCAACCTGTCTAGCCGACGTATGATTTGCACCTTGGTAAAGCCTCCGATAGGGAACTGCCGCAATGGGGTACGGGTCGTGCCCGCACGCGATTCACTAGGCAGCACTGGCACATTCGTCGGCCTGCTGGAAGGGGCTGAAAACCATGGACATGACGACGCGCAAGGCGTCCCCGCACCATATCGTGTTTGCCAACGAGAAGGGCGGCACCGGCAAATCCACCAGCGCGGTCCATGTCGCGGTGGCTCTGTCGTATCTCGGCTTTCGCGTCGGCGCGATCGATCTCGATCCGCGCCAGCGCACATTGCACCGCTATCTGGAAAACCGTGTGGCAACACAGGAACGGCGCGGCATCACCCTGCCGACCCCCCGGTTCGAAGTGTATCAGGAAGAAAGCCAGGCTCGGCTCGAGCAGATGGTCGTCAAGATGAGCGAGGACTGCGACTTTCTGGTCTATGATACGCCGGGCCGTGATGACAAGTTCGCGCGTTTCGTCGCCACCCGCGCCGATACCTTGGTCACCCCACTCAACGACAGCTTCGTCGATTTCGATCTGATCGGCCAGGTCGATCCGGAAAACTTCAAGGTCCGCCGCCTGAGCTTCTATGCCGAACTGATCTGGGAGGCACGCAAGGCGCGCGCCAAGACCGACGGGATCGAGATCGACTGGGTGGTGCTGCGCAACCGCACCCAGCAGACCGATGCCCGCAACAAGCGCAGGCTCGATGCCGCGCTCGCCGAACTCTCCAAGCGCGTCGGCTTCCGCTATGTCCAGGGACTGTCAGAGCGCGTTGTCTATCGCGAACTGTTCCCCTCGGGGCTGACCTTGCTCGACAAGGGCCATCTCGCCGATCTCGGCACCAGCCACATCATCGCCCGGCAGGAACTGCGCGAAATGGTCTCGGCGCTCAACCTCCCCGGCGTCGGCAGCCGGGCTACCGAGCGCCAGCCGCAGCTGATCTGACGCCCGGCTTTTTCAGGGCGACTTCGCCATCAGCTTGAGCGTCATCGCGGTCATCGCCTCGGCGGCTGTGGCGATCACGGTATCGGCCTCGGGTGCCCAGAACGGGCTGTGCAGCGAGGGCATTTCGGCGCCCTCCTTCTTGGCCTTGTTGTATTCGGCCAGCGGCACCCCGCCGACCCAAAAGATCAGGCTGGTGATGTTGTCGGGATCGGCGCGGTAGAAGCGGCTGAAATCCTCGCCACCCATCGACGGCGGCACCTGCGCGACCCGCTGCTCGCCGAACCGGGCCTTGAGCATCTCGGCGGTCTCGCGGGTGAAATCCGGGCTGTTGTAGACCGCAGGCGTGAAGGTGTCGCTCATCGTCACCTCGGGCATCCGGTCTTCGGGCATGCCCGCGGCAATCGCCTCGCCTTTGGCCACGCGCTTGATGCCGTTGAGGATTTTCTCGCGCGTCTCGTCCGAATAGCTGCGCACCGTCAGCAGCAGCTTCGCCTCGTCGGAGATGATGTTGTGCTTGGCCCCCGCCTGGAAACTGCCGACGGTGACCACCGCGGCATCCTGCGGATCAAGCTCACGGCTGATCAAAGTCTGCAGCGTGGTGACGATCCGCGCGCCGAGCACGATCGGGTCCTTGGTCGATTGTGGATAGGCACCGTGCCCTCCCAGCCCTTTCACCTTGATATCGACGCTGTCGACATTGGCGAGCGCGAAACCGGGGGTGTAGCCGATGAAACCGGCGGGTGCCTGCGCGGCATCATGGAAGCCGAGCACGTATTCGGGCTTGGGAAAGCGCGTGTAGAGCCCATCCTCGAGCATCGCCAGCGCGCCCGAGCCGATCTCTTCGGCTGGCTGCAGGATCATCACCAAGGTGCCCGACCATTCGGCCTTGCGCTTGACCAACTGCCGCGCGGTGGCGACCCAGCCGGTCATATGCGTGTCATGCCCGCAGGCGTGCATCACCCCGGTCTCAATCCCCGCGGGGCTCATCGCGCGCACCTTGCTGGCAAAGGGAAGCCCGGTCTGCTCGACCACGGGCAGCCCATCCATGTCGGCGCGAAGCATCACCACCGGACCGGGACCGTTCTTCATCACCGCGACCACGCCGGTCCTGCCGACGCCTTCGGTCACCTCAAAGCCCAGGCTGCGCGCCTCGGCGGCAAGCTTGGCTGCGGTCTTGACCTCCTGAAAGCTCAGCTCCGGATTGGCGTGCAGATCGCGATAGATTTCCATCAGGCCGGGCATGTCCGCAGCGATATCGGCGCGGATGGTGTCCTGCGCCTGCGCGGGCATGGCGGCTGCCAGCGCCAGAACGGATGCGGCAAACGCGCGCGTTACAAACGATGCGACCGGCATAAGTGTCTCCCCAGACATATGTTTGAGCCGCAGGCTAACGCCTTGATCGCATTACGCCAATCGAATTTGGACCGTCATTTCCGCGTCCGCGGGAATACCGCTCGTTGTGGCCGGGGTTGCGCGCAAGCGGGCCCCCCGGCGTGCCCGGGGGATGACGAAGATGCGCACCTCACCCGTCGCGCCTCACTTCAGTGGGCGGAGATCGATGATGTCGAGCGTCGATTCATAATAAGGGTTGGGAAACACGATCCGCCAGCGGTCCTCGCCGATGCGCTCGACGGTGCCGGCCATGTCACGCTCCTTGTCCTGCCCATACGGCACCAGGGTCTCGTCATCGCCCAGCATCAGCGAACCCAGGAACACCCCTCCGCGCTTACTATCGGCGTGAATGAAACCAACCGGGCGCTGCGAGCCGGTGAGCTTGACGAACTGCCGGGTCGCCCCGCTGCCGTAAACCGCACAGACAAAATCGGGATAGGCGATGAACGCCAGATATTTCCCGCCCAATTTGTGGGTGGCGCACCGATAGCGTCCCTCGGGGGGCAGCGGCGTCTCGAGACGCTTTTTCGGATCGTAGAGCAAACCGTCCTTGGCGAGTTCGCCAGCATATTCGGACGCGCGCACCTCGGCCAGCGCCGCGGCGAACGCGGTGTCGCGCTGCTTGAGCCGCTCTGCATCGCTGGCAGTGATGGTATCCTGCCAGCCCTGCGCGGTGGCCACCGTGCCCAGTGCCGCAGCGGCAAGCACCAGCCCTGCTCGGATCCCCAAAACCATGCTCACTCTCCGTGCCTCGTGGTGGCCAGCCTGATCAGCTGTGCGGCGCCAGATCGAAGGCGGCCGTCTTGCCGTTCATGATGTTCTGCGCCAGCAGGTCGCCGCGTTTCATCACCGCCTGCACCGCCTCGATGCCCTGGTCCCAGTGCATGTCCATGGTGGCGCGCGAAAACTCGAAATCGCGCATCCCGCTTTCCCATCTTTGTACATTGTAGATCAGGTGGACGATGTTGACTGCATTGTCCTCCACCAGTGCGCGCATGCGCTCGACATCGGGGTCGGTCCGCATGTCTGGCGGCAGCATCGCCAGAACGTTGCGCAGCGCCTCGTGCTCCTTGCGCAGCTTGAGATAATAATCGGTCACCTGCCGGGTGCGGCTGGAATAGCGGATGTCCTTTTCGCGGCTCATCACATCGGCAAACTTGGTGGGAAGCTCGCCACGTGCCGGGAACAGATCGACCTGGAAGGCCAGCATATCGCTGGTCTGGTTGTCGAGCACATAGGCCAGCGGCGTGTTGCTGACGAGGCCGCCGTCCCAGTAATGCTTGCCGTTGATTTCTATCGGCGCAAACCCGGGAGGCAGCGCGCCCGAGGCCATGATATGGCGCGCGTCGATAACCTGCGGGCCGTGGGGGTCCTGCGTGTCGAAGTAATAGAAATTGCCCGATTCCACGTTCACCGCGCCGACCGAAAACCGCATCGGGCCGTTGTTCAGGCGGTCCCAGTCGATGAAGCGGTTGAGCGTCTCGATCATCGGGGTGGTATCGTACATGCTGACCGCCGCGGGCGTGCCCGGCCAGGCGAAGAAGGGCGGCAGCAGATGCGGGCGATAGAAGCCCGGAACGCCGACCGTCGCGGCCATCGCCGCTCCGGCATAGTGGTTCACCTCGCGCCAGTAGTCCGCATCGCCGAGCATGAAATCGACGGTGCCCGACGTCACCAGCTCCCAGAATTCGCGCAGCCGTGTGCAGGCCATATCGGGCTCGTTGCCGGCAATAATCGCCGAGTTGATCGCACCGATCGATATCCCGGCGACCCAGTCGATCCGCACGTTCTGTCGCACGAGTTCGCTGAACACGCCTGCCTGATAGGAACCGAGCGCGCCGCCGCCCTGCAGCACCAAGGCCACGGTTTCCGGCAGCGGAACGGCTGCGGACTGGGTATCCAGCGCATCTTGAGAGCCCGGCATGTTACGTCCTCGTCTGTTGGCGTGCCATTGCACGCTTTGGACGTGACTCTATGCCGCAGCGCACAATAACGCAATTGCTGCAAAAATGGGTGATGCCCATCGCACGCTGCCGGTGGTAGACAGGCACTGTTCGCTACAGGGATGACGCAGCGCATGAAGCTCGACGACTATCGCACCTCAGACAATGTTTCGGATCAGCGCGGCGGCAGGGGCGGCGGCTCTCGCCTGCCGATCGGCGGCGGCAAGATGGGGATCGGCACCATCCTTATCCTGGGCATCGCAGCCTTGGTTTTCGGCATCAATCCGATGGAACTGATCCAGGGGGGCGGGATGACCGGTGGTGCGCCGGTGCAGACTCAAGGACCTGGGGCAGCCGGCGGCCAGAACGCGGCGCAAAGCTGCGCGGTCGATGAGAAAAGCAAGTTCAGCTGCCAGGTGCTTGCCAGCACCGAAGACACCTGGGGGGCGCTGTTCCAGGAACAGGGTCAGGCCTATCAGCCTGCCACCCTGACTTTCTATGACCGCAATGGCCAGTCGGGATGCGGCGCGGCACAAAGCGCGATGGGGCCGTTCTACTGCCCCGCCGATAACGGAATTTATCTCGACACCAGCTTCTTCGACGAACTCGCCACGCGCTTCGGCGCCGCAGGCGATTTCGCTCAGGCTTATGTCATCGCGCACGAGGTCGGCCACCATATCCAGACGATCACGGGGCGCTCTGCCAATGTGCGCCGCGCGCAAAGCACCGCCAGCCAGGCCGAAGGCAACCAGTTGCAGGTGCGGATGGAGCTTGAGGCGGATTGCTATGCCGGGGTCTGGGCGGCGCGCAACAAGAACCGCATGGAACCGGGCGATATCGAGGAGGGCCTGACCGCCGCCAGCGCCATCGGAGATGATACGCTGCAAAAGGCTGCAGGCCGCAGGCCGGTCCCCGAAAGCTTCACCCATGGCACCTCTGCCCAGCGCATGGCGTGGTTGAAGAAGGGGTTGAGCACCGGCGACCCGGCGCAATGCGATACTTTCAGCGCGACACGTTTGTGATCGGACGCATCGTTTGGCACAGTCGTGCGTAAGCGCAACAAAGGCGCTTAACTGACGCCATAACCGGGGAAACCATCATGCACCGCACCGCCACCGTTCTCGCCAGCCTTGCCTTTGCCGCGAGTGCACTTCCCGCCGCCGCGCAGAACCCAGGGTCGAATGGACCGCGCTCGACCGAGCAGGTGGCCGAAGATGTCGTCACCCAGCCGGTCGAGGATATCGGGATCGACAAGAAGGACATCCCGCAAAATCTGATCGCCATTCAGGACAAGCCCTATTCGCTGGTCGGGATCAAGACGTGCGCTCAGATCCGCAGCGCGATCGGTGACATGGACGCAGTGCTCGGCGAAGACCTCGACGTGCGCTATGAGCAGACCCGCGATGACAAGCGCAAGGATACAGCCGGCAGGGTCGGCGGTCTGATCGTCAATTCGATCATCCCCTTCCGCCGGGTCATTCGCGAAATCTCGGGAGCGGCGGCACAGGAGCGCCGTTATAACGCCGCGGTTTATGCGGGCGTCGTGCGGCGCAGCTTCCTCAAGGGGATCGGCCATCAGCGCGGCTGCAAGTATCCGTCCGCACCCGAGCCTTCGAGCATGAAGTGACTTGCTTCAAACTCCTCTCCCTTTAGGGGAGGTGGCTCGCCGCAGGCGAGACGGAGGGGAAGCGTCCGGATGATGTGTCCGATGGGATGCGCAATTCGGCTGCCCCTCCACCGCTTCGCGGTCCCCCTCCCCGTTCCGGGGAGGATCCGACAGTTGGGGGCAGAAATCTATGCGACGTTTTCCGGTCCGGCGGCTGGCCGATTGCCACACGGTCGATGACTTTCGCGAGCTGGCACGCAAGAAGCTGCCCTATCCGGTGTTCCACTATATCGATGGCGCTGCCGATGACGAGGTGACCCGCAACCGCAACACCACGGCGTATGAAGAGTGCGACCTCGTCCCCAATGTGCTCGCAGGGGTCGCAGATATCGACATGACGACCACGCTGATGGGCCGCAAGATCGATATGCCGTTGTTCCTGTCACCGACAGCCTTGCAGCGGCTGTTCCATTGGCGCGGCGAGAAGGCGGTCGGTGCGGCGGCGGAAAAGTTCAACACCTTCTTCGGCATCTCCTCGCTCGCCACGGTCAGCCTTGCCGAGATCGGCGACAGCATCGCCAGCCCCAAACTGTTCCAGCTCTATGTCCACAAGGACAAGGGCTTGAACGCCGCGCTGATCCAGGCGGCCAAGGACGCGAAGTTCGATGCGCTGGCGCTGACGGTCGATACCATCGTCTCGGGCAAGCGCGAGCGGTGTTTGCACACCGGCTTCACCTCTCCGCCGCGGCTCACCCCGGGATCGGCGATGAGCTTTGCTACCCATCCCGGCTGGTCGTTCAATTACATGGGCCGCGAGCGCTTCTCGCTGCCCAATCTGGAAAGCCATATCGCGGCGGGCACCAACGCGGCGATTTCGGTGGCGGACTATTTCAACACCATGCTCGACCAGCAGATGGACTGGGCGATGGCCGAGGAGATCCGCAAGGCGTGGGACGGCCCGTTCTGCCTGAAAGGGATCATGAGCGTCGAGGATGCGCGCCGCGCGGTCGCGATCGGCGCGACCGCGATCATGGTGTCGAACCATGGCGGACGGCAGCTCGACGGCAGCCGCGCACCGTTCGACCAGCTCGCCGAGATCGTCGATGCGGTCGGCGACAGGATCGAGGTGATCTGCGATGGCGGCATCACGCGGGGCACGCATGTGCTGAAAGCGCTCAGCGTCGGCGCCAAGGCGTGTTCGGGCGGGCGTCTGTATCTCTACGCGCTCGCCGCCGGGGGCCAGCGCGGGGTCGAGCGGACTTTGGCCAACCTGCGCGGGGAAATCGAGCGCGGCATGAAGCTGATGGGGGTGACCAAGCTCGACCAGCTGACGCGCGGCAATCTGCGCTGGCGGTAACCGAGCGGGGACGCTCACCGGGGGCGGCCCACCTCCCCCGTGGCGCTGATGATGATCCGGTCGCTGTTGGCGCCGCGCGACAGCAACACCGTCACCGGCGCATTGGGCAGTCCGGTGCTGTCGAACCAGAAGCGCGCGCGTGTCGGTGCTGCAGCGGCAGGATCGGTGCCCGGCGGTTCAACGGATTGTGCAGCCTCGCCTTCGATCCGGGCGATAGTCCCCGGCTTCCAGTCCCGGTTGGCCAGCGTCCGCGCGTTCAAGGGAACCCATTGCCGGTCCTGCCGCGCATCGAAGCCGTAGCCCGATGGCGCGATCCACACCGCGATCGGCCGCGCGCTCACCACCGCCTCGTCGCGCGCTGCGGCGACGCGGGCGGCAAAGCGATCGGCATCTTCGGAAAGCGCCGAGCTGTCGCCAGGGATGGACAGCATCACAGCGCCCGCGACCAGCCCGACGATGAACAGCACCACCATCAGTTCGATCAGCGTGAAGCCGTTGCTCAAATCCTCCCCGAGCTTGTCTCGGGGTGGGGGACTGCGCCGCGCAGCGGCGGGGTGGAGGGGAAGCGAGGCGCACGTCTTTTTCATCGGTACGATCCCGCTTCCCCTCCACCATTCGCTGCGCGAACGGTCCCCCTCCCCCAGCAAGCTGGGGGAGGATTTAAGCGTCTCACCCCCCATTGGCGGTGATATCCGCATTCTCGTTCTCGCCGCCCGGTGCGCCGTCGGCGCCCAGCGAATAGAGGTCGAACGCGCCGGTGGTGCCGGGGCTGGTGTACTGGTACGGGCGGCCCCACGGATCCTGCGGCAGCTGCTTGATATAGCCACCGCTGCGATAGCGGCCGGGCTGCGTCAGCGTGGGAGGTGGGGTCATCAGCGCGTTCAAGCCCTCTGCCGACCCCGGATAGGCAAGATTGTCGAGCCGGTACATCTCGAGCGCCTGGCTCAAGGTCGCAATGTCGCTGCGCGCCTTTTCGGTCATCGCGCGGTCCTGGCTGGGCAGCACATTGATCACGACCACGGTCGCGAGCAGACCGATGATGAAGATCACCACCATCAGTTCGACGAGGGTGAAGCCATTGGCACGCTTGCGTGCCTTGGGCGAGAGGCGCTTCAGCAGCGCGGATCGAAAGTTCAACATGATATTCCTCATAAGCCAGTCAGGTTCTGAAGCTGCAGAATCGGCAGCAGGATCGACAGGATGATCAGTGCGACCACCCCGCCCATCACCACGATGATCGCCGGCTCGAGCAGCGCCATCGCGGTGGAGGTGAAATTCTGGAACTCGCGCTCCAGATACTCGGCGGCGCGCTCGAGCATCGTGTCGAGCTGGCCGGCGCTTTCGCCGCTGGCAACAAGATACACCAGAAGCGGCGGAAACGTCCCCGCATTGCGGAGCGCGCCCGACAAGGACCCGCCCGAACGGATCGATTCGACCGCTTCTTCGAGCGCCTCGCGCAGCACCGCATTGCGCACGGTGCGGGTGGTCAGCTTCATGCCCTCGAGCAGCGGCAGGCGGCTGTGCACCATCGTGGCCAGCGTGCGCGCCAGCTTGGCCGCGTTCAGGTCGCGGATCAGCCGTCCGATCAGCGGCAGCCTGAGCAGCATGCCGTCGAAGCGGTATTTGAATTTGGGCACCTTCATCGCGCGCCAGAAGGCGATGCCCGCCAGCACCAGCGCGATGGCAAGCGCCCACCACCAGGTACTGAGAAAATCGGAAAGCCCGATGACGATCCGCGTGATCAGCGGCAGCTGGGTCTGGGCATTGTCGAACTGCTCGACCACCCGCGGGACCACCGAGATCATCAGGCCTGCGACCACGCCGAAGGCGACCAGCGTCAGGATGATCGGATAGGCCAGCGCCCCGATGATCTTGCCGCGCACCTCGGCCTGCTGCTCGAGCAAGGCCGCCAGCCGCTCGGTGATCACCGGCAGCGAGCCCGAGCTTTCGCCCGCGCTGATCATTGCGCGATACAGCGGCGGAAAGCTGCGTGCCTCGCGCGCCATCGATTCAGCAAGCGACTGGCCCTCCATCACGCCTGCGTGAACGTTGATCAGCACATCGCGGGCGTTGGCCTTTTCGGTCTGGCGGCTGATCGTGCGCAGCGCTTCCTCGAGCGGGCTGACGGACATCAGCGACGACATCTGCCGGGTGAACAGGGTGAGCTGCTTGGGGCTCAATCGCGCGGTGCGCTGCGACAGCAACGCTTTGCGCGGCGGCGCTGGCGATACGGTGACGATGTGGAACGCCTTGCGGATCAACGCTGCGCGCGCCTGCGCATCGGAAGGCGCGCTAATCCGCCCCTGCCGTTCGCGCCCGGCCGCATCGATCACCTTATAGGCAAAGTCAGCCATTGGCCGTTTCGGGCACCGGTTCAGCCTCGCGCCTTGAAATCCGGATCGCCTCTTCCGCGGTGGTCTGCCCGGTGCGGACGAGTTCGCGCGCCGCCGAGCCGAGGTTGGGCGCGTTGAGGAAGGCATGCCGCGAGATGATCGCCTCGTCGCCGCCGTCGTTTATCAGCCGGCGGATCGTTTCGTCGACGCGCACCGCCTCGAACACGCCGATGCGTCCCTGGAAGCCGGTGTGGTTGCACGAATCGCAGCCGACCGGGCGATAGACCACGGTGCCCTTGTCGAAGCCGAGCAGCGAGGCGAGCGAGCCATCGGCCTGCACCGGCTCGCGGCAGTCGGGGCACAGCCGCCGCACCAGCCGCTGCGCAACGACCGCACGCAAGGTCGAGGCGAGCAGGAACGGCTCGATCTTCATGTCGCGCATCCGGGTGATCGCGCCGATCGCATCGTTGGTGTGGACGGTCGAGAGCACCAGATGTCCGGTCAGCGAAGCCTGCACCGCGATCTCGGCGGTCTCGTGATCGCGGATTTCGCCGATCATCACCACGTCGGGATCCTGGCGCAGGATCGCGCGCAGCCCTGCGGCAAAGGTGAGCCCGACCTTGGGATTGACCTGGGTCTGGCCGACGCCTTCGATCGCATATTCGACCGGGTCCTCGACGGTCAGCATGTTGCGCGAGCCATCGTTCAATTGCTTGAGGCACGAATAGAGCGTCGTCGTCTTGCCCGATCCAGTGGGACCGGTGACCAGCACGATGCCATTGGGTTCGGACAGCGCCTCGGCGAGGATCTTGTGGGTGCGCGGACTCATGCCCAGCAGCCCCAGATCCATATTGGCGTTTTCCTTGTCGAGCAGGCGCAGAACGACGCGCTCGCCCGCGCGACTGGGCAAGGTCGAGACGCGGACGTCGAGCAATTTGCCGCCGATCGTCAGACCGATGCGGCCATCCTGCGGCACGCGGCGCTCGGCGATGTCGAGCCGCGCCATCACCTTGATCCGGCTGACGATCACCGGCGCGACATTGGGCGGCATCCGCAGCTTTTCCTGCAGCACGCCATCCATGCGCATGCGGATGACCAGCCCGGTTTCATAAGGCTCGATATGGATGTCAGACACGCCCTGGCGCGCGGCCTCGGCGATCACGCCGTTGATCAGCCGGATCGCGGGCGCATCATCGGCGCTGTCGAGCAGATCCTCGGCGCTGGGCAGGTCGCTTGCCAGCATCTCGAGATCGCCGCCATCGATGTTCATCGAGCTCGCCATCGCCGCTGCATTGCCCTCGACCGCATAATGATCCGACAGATAGCGTTCGAACTGCGCCACCGGGGCGATCTCGACATCGAACGGCATCGCGAGATAGCGCCGCACCTCGAGCAAAGTGATCGGGTCCGCGCCTTCGCGCAAAGCGACCTTGAGCCGCCCCTCGGCCTCGCCCAGCATCACCACGCCATTGTCGCGGGCAAAGCCATAGGGGATGTCGAGCATCATCCGCGACAGGGTGCGATCAACCGACAGGTCGAGCGCAGAGCCGGGCCCTTCGCTAGCGGCCTCTTCCATGGGAGCGTCGCCTTTGCGGATCTTCATGGCTGTTCTCCCGGCAAGGGCGGCATCTGGCCTGATCGCTGCGCAGGCTGGCTCGGCGGCAGTGTCATGCTGTCGAGCGGCGCGCTGTTCGGCATCGCGCGCGGCGATACGACCAGATCGTTCGGCCCTGCAGGCGGAGCGACCGGAATGTTTGCCCCCATATAATCGCGCACAATCGCGTCGAGCGAGGGTTCGCTTTTGGGGTTAAACTCGATCTGCGCCGCGCGCACATAATTGTAACGCCGCGCAGCGATTGCCTGCGCATCTTCTGCGGTGCGCAGGATCGTTGGGCGGATGAACACCATCAGGTTGGTCTTGGTGCGTTCCTTGCCACGCGACTTGAACAGTTCACCGATGATCGGAATATCGCCCAGGAACGGAATCTTCTGGATCGTGCGGCGTTCATTGTCGTCGAGCAGTCCGCCCAGAGCGATAATCTCGCGGTCCTTGACGGTGACCGTGGTTTCGACTTCGCGCTTGTTGATGATCAGTTCGTTGAAATCATCGCTCACCGGACCGACGATCGAACTGACCTCCTGCCGGATCTGAAGCTTGACCTGGTTGCCGGCATTGATCTGCGGCTTCACTTCGAGCTCGATGCCGACATTCTGGCGCTGGATGGTGCGGAAGGCGTTGTCGAAATTGTTCGACAGCGCCTCGCCGGTGCTGACCGGGATTTCCTGACCGAACAGGATCGAACCCTGGACGTTGTCGTTCACGGTCAGCGACGGCGTCGACAGGATGTTCGAATCGCTGTCTTCCTGCACCGCGTTGATGATCGCGCCCAGCACGCGGTTGTTGCCGATATCGGCGGCAAAACCGGTATAGCCGCCGCGCGCGCCCAAGATGCGGTTGGCTGCGTTCTGACGGAGGAAATCGCCCACCGCGCTGTTGGTGCTGGTGGTCACGGTGTTGCCGTTGATCACGGTGGTCGTTTCATCCAGGTCATTGGCAAGCAGGCCGCCTGCAATATCCAGAATGTTGGGCGTGACGTTGGAGAACGGCGTGACGAGGAACGGGATGTCCTTGCCGCCGATGAGGAACTGGACGCCGAGCTCGCGCGCCACCCGGTCCGAAATCTCGACGATGATCGCCTCGACCAGAACCTGTTCCTGGCGGATATCGAGCTGGCGTACCAGTTCGGCCAGCGAGCGCTGGACATCCACCGGTGCCGAGATGATCACCGCATTGGCGCCCTCATAGCGGGTGATGATCGCCTGGCCGCGCCCGTTCGACAGCGCCACCGCGCCACCGACCGGAGCCGATGCTCCGCCGGTCGCCGCGCCATTGGCTGCGGGCGCTGCGACCGCCGCCGACAGCGGCTGCATGCCGCCCCCGCCCTGGCTGCCGGCCATCATCTGCAGCACCGGCACCAGCTGTTGGGCATCGGCATAATCGAGCCAGATTACGCGGATTTCGCTGCCATTGGCGGCGCGTGCATCCAGCTCTCGGGCGATCGCGGTGAGCCGCGCTACCGTTGGCGCATCGCCGCGCAACGCGACCGAGTTGCTGCTGTCCACTGCGACGACCGACACCAGAGGCGCGCCCCCGCCGCCTTCTGCGCCGCCGCCCGGTGCCGGGCTGAGCTGCTGCAGCGTCATCGCGATTTCTCGCGCGCCGGCATGGTTGAGCGTGATCACCTGGGTGGTCGCATTGTCACGGTCGATCTGGCCGATCAGCGCGCGGATACGGCGGATGTTGTCGGCATAATCGGCGACGACCAGGCTGTTGCCGCTGCGGTTCGCGGTGATCGAGCCTTCGCGGCTAACCAGAGGACGCAGCGTCTCGACCGCCGTGCTCGCGTCGATCGCGCGCAGGCGGAAGACTTCGGTGACGAACTCGTTCTGCCCACCGCGGCTGCCCACCCGGCCTGGTGCCGAGGCCGCGCCATCGGTCGGCTGAACGCGGTACGCACCGTTGGCGGTCGGCACCGCGATCAGCCCGTTGGCGCGCAAGGTGGAAAGGAACACCTCGAAATATTCACTGCGGCTCAAGGGCCGATCGGTGACCACCGAAACCTTGCCCTGCACACGGCCGTCGATGATGAAGGTGCGTCCGGTGACCGTCGCCGCGTCCTCGATAAAGGCGCGGACATCGGCATCGCGGACATTCAGGCTGTGCTGCGCGGCCAAGGGCGACGACAGCACGAGCGCGGCGCACAGCGCCAGGGTTGAGATGTGTTTTTTCATGGTTCCGGAATGATCAGCGCGATGGGAAGGGTTTCTGTGCCGCGCTCGACGAGCAGCGAAATGCGGGCACCAGGGCGAAGCTGCCCTGCCAGCGCCGCGCCATCCTGGGCGGAGCTGACCTTGCGGCCGTTGATTTCCACGACGATATCACCGGGTTTGAACCCGGCCTGCGCAAACACCGCACCATCGGCCTTGGGGGTGACGGCGAAACCGCTGACGCGGCCGTTTTCGGAGCGCGGTGCAAAGCCAATGCCTGCGGTGATCGCGTCTGACGTAAGCGGCCCTGCTTGGGCTACCGGCAGCTGCGGCGCTCCGGATACCGGGGCAGCGGCGGTATCGCCCACCGTCTCGGCGGGAACCGACTGATCGATGAACAGGCTTTCGCGCGATCCGCCGCGCTCGAGCACGACATGATCGAACAGCACCTCAACCAGCTTGACCCCGGAGGCGACTTCCTCGCCAACCGAATAGCTGCGCTGCACCCCGTCGGATCCGGCTATGATCGCAGAGCCGCCGCCCGAAGCCTCGTTCATCCGCAGCCCGTAGAGCGTAAGATCGAGCGAGGTGACCGCCGCGCTGGCATCGCCCGTTGCGGCGGCGCGATCGAACCCGTCAAAACTGGCGAAGAGCGCTGCGCGCGAGGGAGCGGACATGACGTTTGCGGTGCGCGCCTGCCAGTCGCCCAAAGGGGAAATCGGGGTGACAATTGTCCAGATCAGCCGGGCAAGCTGGATGACCAGCGCCAGCACAAGCAGAGCCCGCAGCCAGCCATACAGGCCGACCGGCAGAAACCGAGCGACACTGCCGCCCCGCCCTTCAAACCTTGCCGACCGGAATCGGGAGAGTGAAGCGCCAAGGCCTGTCTGCGCGCCGTTATGGGCCGCTGATGCCACGAATCACTCCCCTTTGCAGGCCGATCCCCTTGGCCCTCACTCGCTGCTAGGCGCAGTGAATGACGGTTGGATTACCAGTTTGTGACAGATATTTGAACGCAAATGCGTCGGCGCGCATCTGAAGCGCAAACAAGTAGGGGGCAGGCTTGTCGCCCGCCCCCCTTATGGTCGCGTTGAAACCGCGCTGACGCGTCAGAAATTGGCGGACAAACCAATGCTGAAAGCTGCGCCAAGATCATAGCGGTTGTAGAAAATGCGATTGTCGCCAACCCGCTGAAGTTCCTGGTACTTGGTGCGCGTAATGTTGCGCGCCTCGAATTTCAGCTCGGCGTCCAATCCGCCCAGTCGGATGCCCTGCCTTGCGACAAAGTCGAGACGAAGCCCGGGTTTCTCGAAGATGTCCGGCTGACCGGAAGGGCCGCGGCTGGTCACACGATCGCTGTTGTAGATGAACAGCAGCGTCTGCTGGGACAGCCGCTCGGTATCCTCGAGGCCGATCTGCAGGTTGACGATGTGATCCGACTGTCCGGTCAAGGGCGCCCCATCGATGAAGAAATTCGAGGCTGCAGAGCTCAACCCGTTCACCACCGTCACATCACCGGGCCGCACTTTCAGTTCAGACTGCGTGAAGGTGTAGTTTGCCAGAAGCAGCAGCCGGCGCGAGGTGAAAAAATCACCATCGATCCAGTTGGCCATGTCGAAATACTTTATCGCTTCGACCTCGGCACCATACAGCGTTGCCTTGGGAGCGTTGGCAAAACTGGAGTTGACGACGTTGTCCGAATTCGAGGTGAAGGTTTCGATCGGATTGTCGATCGATTTGAAGAAACCGGCTGCCGAGAAACGCTGATCGCGGTCGAAATACCACTCGTAGCGTGCCTCGGCATTGATCAGGCGGCTATCCTGTAGCGATGGGTTGCCACGGAACACGCGGTTGCTGTCCGTGTCCTGGAAGACCTGCGCGATCAACTCGCGGAACTGGGGCCGGGCGATCGTGCTCGACACGTTGAAGCGCAGCTGCATGTCGGGAAGGAATTCCCAGGTCAGGGTTGCAGTGGGCAAGAAGTAGTCGTTGTTGAGGTTGGTCGCGACGATGGCCGATGCACCGCTGTCGAACAAATCGACCGGTACCACTGTCAGTTCCGCGTCCTCATAGCGCACGCCGGCGTTGAGGCTCAATCCTTCGGCCATATTGACCTGAAGCTGGAAATATCCGGCGTGAGTCGTCAGGTCGGCCTGGAACGCTGCCGTGCCGTCCTGCGCCGACGTTTCGATCAGGAAGATGTCGTACAACTGGACGCTTGCATCGGACAGCAGGAAATCGGGCCGCAACTGCTGGACGGGGATCGGCAGACCGGGCGCGCGATAGAGAAAGGCTCTGCGCACGGCACTGCGGGATGCGTCCGTATAGGCATATCCGATCGACGCCGTGATATCGGGGGTCACTTCATAGCCCAGATCGATACTGCCGAACCAGAGATCTTCATTCAGGTCGCTGAACGCCAGCGAAGCTACGCCCTGGGAAGACCCCCCGAGGTCGTTGATGAATTTCCGGCTCAGGGGATTGTTCGGATCATCAACGGTCGACCGAACATACGTGAAGCTGCGCTCGTAGGGCGCTTCGCGCTGCGAGTTGGCATATCCGCCGCGGGTGTTGACCGAAAAGGCGTCGAACTTGAATTCGCCGACGAGCTGGGAATTGATCAGCTGGCGCTCGAACCAGGCGGTGTCCTGCTCGAGCAACTCGGTCTGGAAGGTGTTGATGTTGGTGCCGACGCCCAACCGCCCCTGCTTCAGAGTGTCGCGGATATACAGGTTGGTCCAGCGCAGCTTGTGCTCGCCGAACTCAAGCGCCGCGCCCAGCAATCCGCTGACGATGATGCGGTTGTCGGTGATGACGCGGGTAAAGTCGGAGGCCGGCGTACCCGAAAGGTCGAGCGTGCTTGCAGACTGCTGGAGCGTTTGACGGGTCAGCCACTTGTTGCTGATATTGGCCGAAGCGATCAGGCCCAGTTGGGTATCGCCAATCGGAATGGTGGTCCCGCCGGAAAAGCCCGCGGACCAGTTCACCGGAATGTTGTTGTTGCGTTGCAGGACGGTGGTCGGCGCATTGACAAGCTGAAGCTGGATGGCCTTCAGATCGTCGAGCGTGAAGTCCGCGCCCGGCAGGATGGGGCGGCCGCTGTTCAGCGCCGCGCTCAACAGCGGGGGAATGTCACGGGTTCCATTGTCGAACCCCGTCCAGTCGGTGCGCGACCCGAAATAGGTGTAGCCAAGCTGTCCCGTGGTTTCCGTATCCCCACCCGTGCTGAACGACACGTTGAGAAACGGTTCTGCGGGAGTAGCGATGGTGGTCAGATTGATCGCACCGCCGCCGAATTCACCGGGATAACTCGCCGAAAACGTCTTCTGAACCACCGACGATGCGATCACGCTCGTCGGGAAAATGTCGAGCGGAACCACGCGCTTGAGCGGCTCGGGGCTGGGCAGCGGCGAGCCGTTGAGCAGAGCCAGCGAATAGCGGTCGCCCAAACCGCGGACGTAGACGAAACCGTTGCCGACGACGCTGAGACCGGTGACGCGCTCGAGCGCGCCCGCGATGTCGCCTTCGCCGGTACGCGCAATATCCGCCGAGGACAGCACCGATACGACCTCGGTATTCGCCCTGAGGGTATTCGGAATGAACCGGCCGCGGACGACGATCTCCTGCCCGCCAGCACCGGGACCGGAAACATCGACTTCCTCTTCTGCGCCGAGGTCCGGTTCAGCCTGCGCGTCCGGGACGACGGTGCCGCCAGCCTGCGCATTCTGGCTGACGGTGCCACCACCAGCCTGCCCGTCAGACGATTGCGCCCAGGCGCTGGAAGGAGCAACAAGCGCTGTGCTCAGCAAGAGTGCGCCCGCAAAGGATAGCGGCATTCGCATAATAACCCCCATAGTATGGGGGTCGAGCCGGATGGCTCGACCCTTATTCAGTTTGTTCAGATCACGGGGATAGAGGTGCAGCTGCCGCTGCTGGACCCGAAGTTGGCGAAGTTGGAGTTGCAGGTCCATCCGGCAAACCACCGGTCATTCGCATCACGGACCGCACCGATATAGTTCGTGCGCTCGAAGAACGAATTGATCGTCGAAGCATCGAATGCCGGGATGGCGGTTTCTGCAGAGCCGTTGATATAAATCGCGGACAGAGTCGGCGAGAAGGTCGAGCTGACGTTGGTGCCAGCGTTGAACAGCGAAGCGACCTGCTCGTTGGTGACGCCGTTACGACCGCTGAAGGCGTTGCCCGAAGGGCACTGGAACTGCACCGAACGGAAGACGGGAGCGCCCGCTTCGTCGATCGAGGCATCGGCCGCAGTGGCTGCCGTCTGAGGCCGGCTGACCGCGAAGCACGGAAGGTTGGGGCTGACCATCACGCCATTGAAGAACGAATAGTCGGCACCGCCGCGAAGCAGGATGGCCGTTCCGTTGTTGCCGGCGCGATTGTCGCCGTTCTTGACGAAGGTGAAGTTGGACAGCCGGACGTTCTGACGCGGCGTCTGACCATCGTTCGCATTGTCCGAGTCGATTTCGAGGATCGAATCGCCGATGTCCGAGCGCTGGATAGCGAGGACATATTGGATGAAGCCCTTGTAGCCGACATCGGTATCAAGGCTGTCATCTTCCGCGCCGGTGATGACGAGGTGCTTGGCGTTACCGCGGCCACCGAAGATTTCGATGCCGTCATCCGAGCTGTTGTGGACCTGGATATACTGCAGTTCGGTGCCCGATCCGGTGCCCGAGGGGGTAAGACCCTGAAGCTCGCTGTTGCGCTCGAGCACAAAGCCCGAATAGCGGATCTGAACATAGCGCATGCGACCGCTGCTGTCGGTCGGCGATGCACCGCCATACAGCGCGTTGCTGGTGCCTTCGGTGTCACGCTCGCACGCGGCGGTTCCCGGGGTCGCACCCGAAGCCAGGCAGTCGGTGATGGGCGCGCGGCCAAGGAGGACGATGCCGCCCCACAGCTGCGAGGTTGCATCGGTGGCTGCGCCGGTCACGTTCTGGCGTCCGGTGAAAATAATCGGCTGGGCCGCCGTGCCCACTGCATCGATCTGGTTGCCGCGATTGACCGCCAGGAACGAGGCGCCGCTCGCAAACACCACGACGCCAGGATCGACGGTCAGGATGACATTCGTGCCCGTGCTCGTCGGACCCTGATCGGTGCCGACGTCAACGCGGCCACCCATCGAATAGATGACGCCGGGGACGCGGGCCACCTGGGTGTTGCTGGTGAAACGGCTGGGGAACTCGCAGTTGCGGTACGTGCCGGTCGGCCCCGAAATCGTGCCGCGATCGGTGTAAATCGCAGACGGGCAGGATGCTGCCGGAGTGGCCAAGCTGGGCGGAGTCGGGGTCGGGGTCGGCGTTGGCGTGGGAGCCGGTGCCGGCGTGGGGGCAGGAATAACAATCACGCCTTCGCCAGGCGAAGCAATATCATCTGCACCGCAGGCGGTTACTACTAGGGCCGCGGCCGAAGCCATCAGGACCGTACGAACACGTGCATTAAGCATCTTTGATTCTCCGCAAATCTGGACAGGCTGGGCTGTCGGCTTTTCAGGAACGAAGCGGAGATGAGCTGATTCCACCCCCTGGAACGCCGTTCGAGAGGGCAGATAGGCAGGCATGATGAAGCTGCGGCGCTATTTCAGTGACAGCGCAGCGACAGGAATGTGACGATTTGGAGTCTTATATGACAATCCAGCGTCAACCGGACCGCATTCCAGGCTAGGCGACTGGAATTATTGCGTTATTTTCCGGGTACTGCAGCAGCAGTCGGGGGTCGATGCCAGCCTGGAGCACGGCAGTCGACGTCTGTTTGCGGTCACGATTGACTCAGAAGGTGATCATTTTGCAACAATCTGTCCGACTGGCCATGCAAAAGCCCGGCCGAAACGGATTCGACCGGGCATCGCGTTCAATACGGAAGGCGATCGTGGCGATCAGCGGCTGGCATAGCCCTGATCGAGGCGGCGCAGGGCATGGCGCGCGGCAACGCGGCTGTCCATCACCCGCCCATCGGACAGGACGATGTCGAACGACACCGGGGTATCGATCGCCGCCTGATAATGCTGGCGCGCCGATCCGACGTCGCCCAGCTTGGCGTACGCCAGCCCCATATTGATCAACCGGGCGGGATCACGACGGGCGGCGGGGGAAACCTGTTTCTCTGCGGCGTGCATCTGTTCCAGAGCGGCCGGATAATTGCCCTGCAGCATCGCGGCGTAGCCAAGCGAGCCTGCGTCATATCCGATTTCAGTCGCCGCCGCCCGGTTCTGCACAGGCTGGGCAAAGCCAGGGGCAGCCATTCCGAGGGCGGCCAGCGCCGCGAATGCGATAACTTTGGTGTTCATGTCATCAATCCTTTCATCGTGTGACAAGCAGCAGGCTATGCCTTTGTGACATCCGGTGCAACACCAATGTCATATAAAATACGTTTTTGTGTCATATTTTTGTAATCTTAGAAATGTTGAACGATTGTCACACGCACGACACGGGACGTGATCATCAGGCACATGCGCCGTAGCTCGCGGCCAGATCATTACCCGGGGGGAAGCCTTGCCATGACAATGACGATCGACCGCAGACTGCTGATCAAGGCCGGGACCTTCGGTCTGGCCGCACTGTCCATCCCGGGCGCGGCGCAGGCGCTGTTTGCCGGTCGAGGCTTCACCCATGGCGTCGCGAGCGGCGAGCCTGCGGGCGACTCCGTGTTGCTGTGGACACGCTATGTCGCCGATGGCGATACCCGGCTGACCGCGGAGCTTTCCCCCTCCCCCGATTTCGCGAAGGTCGTCGGCGGAGGATCGGTCACCGCAAGCGGCGCACGCGATCATATCGCCAAGCTCACCGTCTCGGGATTGAGCCCTGACCGCTGGTATTTTTACCGCTTCGTGGCGCCGGACGGCAGCACATCCCCGGTCGGGCGCACCCGCACCCTGCCGGTGGGAGACACCGCCGCGTTCAACATCGGCGTCTTTTCCTGCTCCAACCTGCCGTTCGGGTGGTTCAACGGCTATGCCCATGCCGCGGCCCGCAACGATATCGACTTGGCGGTGCACACCGGCGATTACGTCTATGAATATGGTCTCGACGTGTACCCCACCCGCACGCAGGCCCTGCCCGGCCGCAGCGTCCAGCCCGATCACGAGATGGTGACCTTGGCCGATTACCGGCTGCGCTATGCCAGCTACCGGCTCGATGCCGACCTCCAGCGGCTGCATCAGGTGGTGCCGATGATCGCGATGTGGGACGACCACGAGATCGCCAACGACGCCTATCGGGACGGTGCGCAGAATCACCAGAGCGAGACCGAGGGCGATTATATGGTTCGCCGCCGCATCGCCGAACAGGTCTATCGCGAGTGGATGCCGGTCGCCGATCTGGCGCCGTCCGACACGCTGTGGCGCAGCTATCAGATCGGCGATCTGGCCACACTGTTCCGCACCGAGAGCCGGCTGTCGGGACGCGACAAGCCCGCCGAGCTGGCGGAAGCCTTTTCGGGCGGCGGCGACCTGGCCGCAGCACTGGCCAAGTTCCGCAACGAAACCTGGATGGACCCATCGCGCCGGATGCTGGGCGATGACCAGGCGCGCTGGCTGGGTGACCAGTTCAGGGCATCGAAGGCATCGGGAACGCGCTGGCAGGTGTGGGCGCAGCAATGCGTCATGGGGTCGCTCAAGCTGCCGCTGGAGACGGCCGACTGGGTGCCCAAGGATGCGCCACAGATCGTGCGGACCCGCTCGGCCGCGGGGCTTGCCGCAAGCAAGGCCGGGCTGCCGTTGAACATGGACGCTTGGGACGGCTATCCGGTGCAGCGCGAGGCCTTGCTGAAATCCGCGCAAGCCGCAGACGCCGATCTGGTCGTGCTGTCTGGCGACAGCCACAACGCTTGGGGTTTCGACCTCGATGCCGGCGGCAAGCCAGCGGGCGTGGAATTTGCCGGCCACTCGATCAGTTCGCCCGGCTTCGAGGCCTATGCCCCGACGATTGCGCCCACGGATGTCGCAGGGGCGCTGGTTCGTGCCAATCCGCAGCTCAAATGGGCCGACACCAGCGCGCGCGGCTATATGACGCTGAACCTGACCAAGGACAGCGCCACCGCGCACTGGCACAAATTGCGCACGATCCGCGAGCGGGATCCAGCATTGGCAGGCACGACCAGCCTCAGTGTTCGGCCGGGGCGCCGAACGATCGCCGATCCCGCCTGATCGATCTTCGGCCGGCGGCCGCCAGCCGACGTTGGTCGATTGTGCCCAGCCGCCTGCCGAAAAGCTTTGCCCGTCTGCAGGTGGTTACCTAAGCTGACCCCATCGCCGCGAACCGCGCCCCGGAGCGCGTGTTGCGGCCGCCCGCATTCTGCGGGCTCAACCGACATCTGGGGAACTGAATATGGTAAAATCGATTCTGCTGGCATCGGCAGCGCTTGTCGCGCTGACGGCCGCACCTGCCTACGCGCACAAGCCCGATGCCAACGGCCCTGACATCGACATGCTGATCGAGGGCGAGGCTCCCGGCACCACTGCGGCAACCGGCGCTGCCGATGCCGAAGGCATCACCACCACCGCGCGCGATTATTGGGGCAACTGGGGTATCGACACCACGGTCATGAACCCCGCAGTCAAGCCGGGCGACGACTTCTACGCCCACGTCAACGGCAAGTGGCTCGACACCTTTGAGATCCCGGCCGACCGGGCCCGTTACGGTGCCTTCACTCTGCTGGCAGAAAAGTCCGAGCAGCGCGTCCGCAAGATCATCGACGAACTCGCCGCGACCAAGCCCGATGCCGGGACCGGCGCGGGCAAGGTGGCCGCGTTCTACAACGCCTATCTGGACACGGCCGCGATCGACGCGGCAGGCCTGGCCCCTGCCCAGCCCTATCTCGACACCATCAAGGCGGCCAAGACCCGCGAAGATCTGGCCAAGCTGTTCGGCACGCCCGGTTTCCGCAGCCCCGTCGCCGGCTTTGTCGACATCGATTCCAAGGAGACCGACAAGTACATCTTCCAGGTGACGCAGGCGGGGCTGGGGTTGCCCGACCGCGATTATTATCTGGTCGACAGCGAGGCGAACCTGAAGATCCGCACAGCCTATTTGGAGTATCTGACCTTCCTGATGGGCAAGGCCGGATATGCGGACCCTGCGGCGACCGCGCAAACAGTGTATGATCTGGAAAAGGCGATCGCGACCGAACATTGGGATCGCGCCATCGGCCGCAACCGCAACCTCACCTACAACAAGCTCTCCAAGGCGGAGATGGTGGCACTGGGCGACGGTTTCCCGGTCGAAACCTTCATGCAGGCCATCGGCGTCGACGGGCAGCAGGAGTTCGTGGTCCGTCAGCTCACCCCCACGGCCGAGGAACTGGCAGCGGAAAAGCTGACGCCCGAGCAGGCGGCCAAGCTTGGCAGCGGCATTCCCGGGCTGTTCCGGCTGGCCAACACCGCGCCTGTCGAAGCCTGGCAGGCATGGCTGACTGCAGGCTTCCTCACTGCCAACGCCAGCGTGCTGCCTTCGGACATCGATGATGCCAACTTCGCCTTTTATGGCAAGGTTCTGGGCGGCCAGCAGACGCAGCGCGAGCGCTGGCAGCGCGGCGTCGCTGCCGTCGAAGGCACGATGGGCGAGATCGTCGGCAAGATCTACGCCGACCGATATTTCCCGTCCGATAACAAGGCGGCGATGGACGAGCTGGTCGGAAACCTGCGCAAGGCAATGGCGGCGAATCTGGTCGAGATCGACTGGATGGGAGAGGCCACCAAGGTCGAGGCGCGTGACAAGCTGGCCAAGTTCACCCCTAAGATCGGCTATACCGAGAAGTTCGAGACCTATGACACCCTGGCCGTGGCCCCCGGCAAGGCGCTGGATAACGTCATGGCCGCGACCAAATGGGGCTATAACGACAACATCTCGAAGCTGGGCAAGCCGATCGACAAGACCGAATGGTTCATGCTGCCCCAGACGGTGAACGCCTATTATTCGCCGCCGCGCAACGAGATCGTATTCCCCGCTGCAATCCTGCAGCCGCCGTTCTTCAACCTGTCGGCGGACCCTGCGGTCAATTATGGCGCGATCGGCGGTGTCATCGGCCATGAAATGGGCCATGGTTTCGACGATCAGGGGTCCAAGTCGGATGGCGACGGCGTGCTGCGCGACTGGTGGACCGCAGAAGACCAAGCCAACTTCAAGAAACTGACCAACGCCCTGGTGGCGCAATACAGCGAACTGTGCCCGCTCGACGATGGCAAGACCTGCGTCAACGGTGCGCTGACGCTGGGCGAGAACATCGGCGATGTCGGCGGTCTGTCGATGGCATACCGTGCCTACAAGATCCATCTCGATGGCAAGGAAGACAAGGTGATCGACGGGCTGACCGGCGATCAGCGCTTCTTCATGGCGTGGGCGCAGGTGTGGCGCAACAAGTCGCGCGAGGAGTATTTGCGCCAGCAGCTCCAGACCGATTCTCACTCGCCGGCCAACTATCGCGCCAACGGCACGGTCCGCAATTTCGACGAGTGGTATGAAGCGTTCAACGTTCAGCCGGGCGACGCGCTGTATTTGCCGCCGGAAAAGCGTATCCGCATCTGGTAATCGCGTTGCGGCGCTGGCCACAAACAACAAAGGGCGCTGTCATTGCCGTGACAGCGCCCTTTTTCGCAATAGCCAGCCGATCAGGCTGGGCTTGAAGTCAGTACGGCCTCAGCTTGCCGAAATGGGTTTCCAGCAGGGCCTGCATCTTGTCGGCCGCATCGCGCAAGGCTGCGTCGGTCTGGCCGCCATTGCCCTTGACCGTGAGCGGCTTGCCGCCCTCCGGCCTGGCTTCGAGCGTGCACTCGATATCGTCGCTGCCGCCACGCGGGCCATTCACGTCGGCCAGGTGAACTTCCACGCGCGTCAATCGGCTCGAAAAGCGGTTCAGCCTGGACTTGACGATGTCCTCGGCTTCGGTGGCGAGCGCTTCATCGCCGGTGATGCGGTTATCGGTGTTGAATTGGATCAGCATAATCGTTCACCGCACCTTTCTGGAACGTTCCAGGACGGGGCGGTGGCCCTCGGCATCCAGGGCTCCCATCGGCGGATTATGATCGCTGTCTCCGCTGATCCGTCCCTCGCCAGCGGTATCGGTCTGATGCTGGAGGTATTCCGCATCCGCGTCCGACGCGCCTTCCTGTTTAAGGTTGAGCGCTTTTTCGGACAGGTCTGTCTGATCGAGCGCGGGCGGTGTTTTTTTGGTGTCTTTGCTCATGTCATATCTACGCATGACACCCGTGGACGGTTCCTGCCGCGGCGGGTTCAGCGCGCCGCGGTTTCGGTGGGACGAGGCCGCATGCTTGGGTTGCTCACCCGCCAGATGATCCCGGCAACGTCGTCGGTGACGAGCAGACCGCCTCGCGAGTCCACCGTCACATCGGTGGGGCGTCCCTTGGCGGATCCATTAGCCGTCAGAAACCCTGTGAGCACATCGACCGGCAGGCCGCCGGTAACCTTGCCCTCGGCGTTGCGGGTAACCGCCGGGCGTCCGCCCTCGCCGAACGGAACGAACACCACTTTGTAGCCCGAGGCGGGCTTGCGGTTCCACGATCCGTGCAGAGCAACGAACGCGCCGCTCGCAAAATTGCCGCCCAGGGCCGCGTTGCCGGCGAACGTCAGCCCCAGCGGCGCAACGTGGCTGCCCAGCGCATAATCGGGCCGGCGGGTGTATTCGCGCAGATCCTGGCGGCGCGGCTCAACGCGGAAATCCTCGTAGCCGCCCCAATAGTTCCACGGCCAGCCAAAGTGCATCCCGGCTTCCACCCGGGTGAGATAATCTGGCACCAGATCGGAGCCCAGCATGTCGCGTTCGTTGACCACCGTCCACAAAGCTTGCGAACCGGGCTCCCATGCCATGCCGACCGGGTTGCGCAGACCGACCGCAAAGTCGCGCTTCTCGCCGGTCGCCAAATCGATCTCGATGATCCGCGCGCGGCCCTTCTCGGCGGGCAAGCCCTTTTCGGCGATGTTGGTGGCAGAACCGATCGCGACATACAGCTTTGTGCCGTCACCGCTGGCGAGCAGATTGCGCGTCCAGTGGTTGTTGGGCTTGGACGCAGGCAGATCGATGATCTTGCGGCCATTTCCAGTGATCTTGGTCTGGCCGGGGGTGAACGCATAGGCCATCACCGCATCGGTGTTGGCGACGTACAAAGTTTCACCCACCAGCGCCATGCCATAAGGCGAGTTCAGCCCTTCGAGCAGGACCGACTTGCTCTCCGCCTTGCCATCGCCATCGGCATCGCGCAGCACGGAGACGCGGTTGGCAGACGGCACGCCTGCGCCCGCCTTGTTCATCAGCATCCGCATGACAAAACCCTCGACGCCCTTGTTCTCGCGCGGCGGACTGTTGGTTTCGGCGACCAGCACATCGCCATTGGGCAGCACCAGCATCGAACGCGGGTGGTCGAGACCCTCTGCAAACCGCACGACGGAAAGCCCCGCGGCCGCCTTGGGCGCTTCGTCGGCCGCCCAGACTTTGACATCGGCGACATTGATCGTCGGGAAGGTTTCCTTGCGAGGGGGCAGGATCGTCGGCGAGGGCCCGGACACCTCGGCAATATCGAGCTCGGCGGTGTCGCCACTCAGAAAATACCAGCCTGCGCCGCCGACGATGGCGGTGGTGAGGCCCAGAAAAACGAGAATGTTGCGTGCTTTGTTGGTCATTTCCCAGAATTAGGGGGCCCGGCCCCCGCACGCAAGCAGGATCACCCGGTATAATCGGGCAGCGAGTGAAAAGCGTTCTTGAGGGCGTCGCTCCACTGATCGGCGATCAGGTTGTAATAAGGATCGCTGCCCAGAATGCGGCGGTTGCGCCCGGCGAAGCTGTTCGAGGCGTAGATCTGCAAATCAAGCGGCAGATCGACCGAGAGGTTGGCCTTGATCGTCGAGTCGAACGACACCATCAGCAGCTTGATCGCATCGTTGAACGACATGTCGCGATCATAGGCGCGCACCAGGATGGGCCGTCCGTATTTGGTTTCACCGATCTGGAAGAACGGCGTGTCGTCGCCCGCCTCGATGAAGTTGCCTTCGGGATAGATCAGGAACAATTTGGGATCCATGCCCTTGATCTGGCCACCGACGATCATCGATGCGCCGAAAGAGGATGACGCGCTTTCTCCGGCGATCGCACGTGTCCGCGCAATCTCGTCGCGCAGCGCTTCGCCGATCAGCCGTGCGACCTGGAACATCGTCGGCGCTTCCATGATCGAAGGCTTGCGCTCATGCGGCACCTTGGTGCGCTCCTCGAGCACGCTGATCACGCCCTGCGTGGTGGCAAGGTTGCCCGCGGTCATCACCGTGATGTAGCGGTCACCCGGCTTTTCCCAAGTGAACATCTTCTTGAAAACGCTGATGTTATCGACACCAGAGTTGGTGCGCGTGTCCGACATGAACACCAGCCCCTTGTCCAGTCGCATCCCGACGCAATATGTCATAGGAGCGTCCTCCCCCTTTATTCGCATGACTGCCATAAGTGGTCATGCACTTCACAGGGTCAAGCTTGAATGCCACTTGCCGCTTTTTGCATGTGGAAAACCGCTACTGCTGCTGGGTCTGCGATTGCCCCTGGGATTGTGACTGGCCCTGAGATTGGGACTGGCCCTGCGATTGGGACTGGGACTGGACCTGCAGTTGCTGGACCTGCAGCGTGACGCTCATCGCCTCGTTGCTCTTGCCGAAGGTGATGCCGCCGATCGGCGCCGCCTCGCGGTAATCGAGCCCAGTGGCGACGCGGACGTACCGCTCATCGGGGGAATAGCCGTTGGAAATGTCGAAGCCGACCCAGCCCAGCCCGGCGACATGCACCTCTGCCCAGCCGTGCCCGGCATCCTGATCGACCCGGTCGTTCATCAGCAGATAGCCGCTGACATAGCGAGCGGGATAGCCCAACAAGCGCGCGAGCGTGATGAACAGATGCGCATGGTCCTGACAGACGCCATGGCCGGCGCTCAACGCCTCTTCCGCCGTCGTGGTGGCCCCGGTCTGGCCGACCTCATAGCCCACCGCGCCGCGCACCAGTTCTGACAGCCTGTGCAGGCGCACGGCGTCACCATCGGCCGTGCCGGGATCATCGAATTGACGCAGCAGCTTGCGGATGCCGGGGCCGGGCCGGGTGAACGGCGTCTCGCGACAGAAATACCAAAGCGGTGCAGAACCGCCATGCTGGCCGACCATTCCGGCGTGATCGCTGGTCTCGACTTCGCCCTCGCAATGGATCACGACCTCGTGCTGATCGGGATCGAAGCTGAACAGTTCGACATGATTGTTGTGATGATCGACGTATTCGACTTGCTTCGACCCGCCATCGACCTCGGTCTTCCAGCTGACCACGCGCTGTCCGGCGGAGTCCTTGGGGATCATCCGCAGCCGCTGCAGTGCATAGGGCATCGGCGTGTCATAATGATAGGATGTGCGGTGAACGATATGCAGACGCATGAGTGACCCGTAACTCTATTAATATCCGACCCGGCGCGGGCCCTTACAGATAGAAGCGGAATTCCTGCTCGATCTGCGCGGAAATGGCGTTGTTGCGCTTGATGAAATCCTGAATGAACTGGTGCAGGCCATTGTCGACGATCATGTCGATATTGGCCGTCTCCAGATCCCGCCGCAAGGCCGAGGCGAGTTCCAGACTGCTGCCGCTGCCGCCATATTCGCGCGCGATCGCCTCGAGCGCGCCCGCCATGCGGCCTGCGCAAAAAGCCAGCGAACGCGGCATCACCTGATCGAGTATCATGAACTGGGCGATATTGCGCGGGTTGGTTTCGCCCGGGTTGAGCCAGCGAAACGCGCGATAGGCCGAAACCGACCGCAGGATCGTTTCCCATTGCACGTTGTCGAGGCTGGACCCGACATAGGACAAGGAGGGCAGCAGCACGTAATATTTGACGTCGAGAATGCGCGCGGTGCTGTCCGAGCGTTCGACAAAGGCGCCGAGCTGCGCGAAGAAATAGATGTCGTTGCGCATCATCGTGCCGCTCTGGGCGCCGCGCACCAGCGCGCTTTGCTGGCGGATGAGACTGAGCACATCGGGCAGGTCGTTATCGGATATCTGGGTGCGCAGCGCTTCCTTGAGCGTCATCCAGCATTCGTTGGTGGCCTCCCACACCTCGCGGGTCAGCGCGGTGCGCACCAGACGTGCATTGTTGCGCGCGCTTTCTATGACCGAAAGCACGCTGTTGGGGTTCGTCTTGTCGCGCAGCAGGAAGTTGATGACGCTGGAGCCTTCGACCTTTTCGTAACGCTGGGCATAGGCCCGGCGCACGCCCGCGGTGGTCAGCACTGATCCCCATTCGTCCTCGGCCGCTTCCGACCGGGTCAACGCGATGCGGAAGCCCGCATCGACCAGCCGCGCAATGTTCTCGCTGCGCTCGAGATAGCGCTGCATCCAGAACAGGCCGCCTGCGGTCTTGCCCAGCATCAGCGGGCTCCTTCAGCGTCAACAGCGTACATCATTCGTCGAGCACCCAACTGTCCTTGGTGCCGCCACCCTGGCTGGAATTGACGACGAGCGACCCCTTTTTCAGCGCCACTCGGGTCAGCCCGCCAGGCGTGATATCGATGCCCTTGGGAGATACCAGCACGAACGGCCGAAGATCGACATGCCGAGGCGCAAGACCCTGGCGGGTCATGATCGGCACCGTGGACAGCGCCAGCGTCGGCTGCGCGATATAGTTGCCCGGCCGTGCCTTCAATTTGTCGCGGAAGGCAGCGAGTTCGCGGCGGTTGGCAGCGGGGCCGACGAGCATGCCGTAGCCGCCAGATCCGTGCACTTCCTTGACCACCAGTTCGCTCAGATGCTCGAGCACATAGGCCAGCGAATCGGCTTCCGAGCAGCGCCAGGTCGGCACGTTTTCGAGGATCGCCTTTTCGCCGGTATAGAACTCGATGATCTCGGGCATGTAGCTGTACAATGCCTTGTCGTCCGAGATGCCGGTGCCCGGTGCGTTGGCGATGGTGATGCCGCCGGCGCGATAGACGTCCATGATCCCTGGCACGCCCAACGCCGATTCCGGACGGAAGGTCAGCGGATCGAGATAATCGTCGTCGACCCGGCGATAGAGCACGTCGATGGCGCGATAGCCGCGCGTGGTGCGCATCGCGACGCGTCCGTCGATGACGCGCAGATCATGCCCCTCGACCAGTTCCGCGCCCATCTGGTCGGCGAGGAAGCTGTGCTCGAAATAGGCGCTGTTGTGGATGCCCGGCGTCAGCACCGCGATCTCGGGCTGGCCATTGCACGCACGCGGCGCGCTGGCAGCGAGCGAGCGACGCAGCTTGCGCGGATAATCGGAAACCTCGCGCACCTTGTTCTTGCGGAACAATTCCGGGAACATGTGCAGCATCGTCTCGCGGTTTTCGAGCATGTACGACACGCCCGACGGCGTGCGGGCATTGTCTTCGAGCACATAGAACTGGTTCGGGCCGGTGCGCACGATGTCGACGCCGATGATGTGGGTGTAGATGCCGCCGGGCGGATCCATGCCGATCATCTGCGGCAGATAGGCATCGTTCTTGGCGATCAGGTCGATCGGAATACGCCCTGCGCGCAGAATCTCCTGCCGGTGATAGATGTCGTAGAGAAACGCGTTGATCGCGCGGACGCGCTGCTCGATCCCGCGGCTGAGCCGTGCCCATTCGCGGCCCGAAATGATGCGCGGCACGATATCGAAGGGAATCAGGCGCTCGCTGGCTTCTTCCTCGCCATAGACCGCGAAGGTGATGCCGGTACGGCGGAAGAAGTTCTCCGCATCGCGCGCCTTGGTGCGCAACCTGCTCGCGTCCTGGCTGGTGTACCAGGCGCAGAATTCGTCATAAGGTTCACGCACCGAACCATCGGCCCGAAGCATCTCGTCAAAGTGCGGTGTGTCCCCTGTCATTGCCAGAAGATGTGACAGCTATTGTGCACTGCCGCAAGACCGGAAATGCATCGCGCGCAACCCTCGCGCTGCGTTGATCGCACTTCTTGCCTTGGCGTGGCTTCTGGTGTGTATTCGCCGCCAAACACACCAAAGGAACACATTTTGAACAAGCTGACTGGCCTTGCGTTTGCAGGCCTGCTGACGCTGTCGGCCTGCGGACCGGCCGACACCACGGTCGATGAACCCGTCGCTGCCATTCCCGAAGCACGGCCAGACGCGGTAAATGATCGCTTCGCCCGGCTGGCGCTGAGCTGCGTGCACAAAGAGTACCCCAACAAGATTTCGCACGTGCTCAACGACGCCGCCGATGCGCGCACGCCCAGCCGGCTGACCCCCGCGTTCTACGGCTGTTTCGATTGGCACAGCTCGGTCCACGGCCATTGGTTGTTGGTCCGCATCCTCAAGACCGACCCTGCCTCGCCGATGAAGCCCGCGATCCTCGCGGCGCTTGACCGCAGCTTCACTCAGGACAACATCGCGCTCGAACTCGCCTATCTCGATGGTGAGGGCCGCAAGGGGTTCGAGCGGCCCTATGGCACCGCCTGGCTGCTGCAGCTGGTCGCCGAGCTTGACGAAAGCGATGATCCGAAACTGAAAGCCTGGCGCGAAACGTTGCGCCCGCTCGAGGAACGGATTGTCACCGAGACGCAGGAATGGCTGCCCAAGCTGGCCTATCCGATCCGGCTGGGCACGCACAACCAGAGCGCCTTCGCGTTTGGTCTGATGATCGATTATGCGCGGCAGGCGGGCAATAGCGCGTTCGAACAGGCGCTGGTTGACAAGTCGCTGGAGTTCCATCGCGCGGACGTCAATTGCCCGCTCGCCTATGAACCTTCGGGCGAGGATTTCCTTTCGCCCTGCCTGATGGAGGCAGATCTGATGCGCCGGGTGATGCCGCAGGCGGACTATGCCGCGTGGCTGGCGAAGTTCCTGCCGCAGATCCCCGCGGATGGTTCGGCGGACTGGCTGACGCCCGGCGAGGTCCGCGATCCCACCGATGGCAAGTTGGTCCACCTCGATGGGGTCAACCTGTCGCGCGCTTGGGCGATGGAGGGCATCGCCAGCGCGCTGCCCGAGGGCGATGCACGCATCCCCGCGCTGCTGGCGGCGTCGAAGGCGCACGCCACCAGCGGGCTGGCAGCGGTCAGCGCCGACAATTACGAAGGCAGCCACTGGCTGGGCAGTTTCGCGACCTATCTGACGACCAAGCGGGGGATTGCGGCGCGGTAAGTCAGCGCACACCCTCTCCCCTCCCGCAAGCGGGAGGGGTGCCCGCAGGGCGGGGTGGGCCTGATCAGACCATTGTGCCCCCTGCCCACCCCGGCTCAGCAAGCTGAGCCTCTCCCCTCCCGCTTGCGGGAGGGGAGAGGCAGTTCACCCCACCGTCAGCACCAGCTCGCCGTCGCCATCCTCGACCTTGACCGTCGAGCCGTCGGGGATCTCACCCCGCAGCAATTTGTCCGCCAGCGCATCCTGCAGATAGCGCTGGATCGCACGCTTCAATGGCCGCGCGCCGTAGACAGGGTCATACCCGACCCGGCCCAGCCACTTCGTCGCGCTTTCCGAAAGGTCGATCGTGATCTTGCGGTCCTTGAGCAGCCTGGCGACGCGCGCCACCTGGATGTCGACGATCGGCGCCATATGCTCCTCGCCCAGACGGTGGAACAGGATGATCTCGTCGAGCCGGTTAAGGAATTCGGGGCGGAAGTGACCGCGCACGATCTCCATCACCTGCGGTTCGACATCCTTGACCTTCTGGTCCTCGGTCATCCCGGCGAGATACTGGCTGCCGAGGTTCGAGGTCAGGATGATCAGCGTGTTCGAGAAATCGACCGTGCGGCCCTGCCCGTCGGTCAGGCGGCCATCGTCGAGCACTTGCAGCAGCACGTTGAACACATCAGGATGCGCCTTTTCGACCTCGTCGAACAGCACGACCTGATAGGGCCGCCGCCGCACCGCCTCGGTCAGTACGCCGCCTTCCTCATAGCCGACATAGCCCGGAGGCGCGCCGATCAACCGCGAGACCGCGTGCTTCTCCATGAACTCGCTCATGTCGATGCGCACCATCGCGTTGTCGTCGTCGAACAGGAAGCCCGCGAGCGCGCGCGTCAGTTCTGTCTTGCCGACGCCCGTGGGGCCGAGGAACAGGAAGCTGCCCAGCGGCCGGTTGGGGTCCTGCAGACCCGCGCGCGAGCGCCGCACCGCCTTGGCGACAGCCTCGACCGCAGCCGCCTGGCCGATCACCCGCTTGCCGATATGCTCTTCCATCGCCAGCAGCTTTTCGCGCTCGCCTGCCAACATCCGCTCCATCGGGATGCCGGTCCATTTGCTGACCACAGCAGCGATATCGTCCTCGGTCACTTCCTCGCGCAGCATTGCACCTTCGGTAAAGGTCGCCGCTTCCTCGATCTTGCGCTCGAGTTCGGGAATGCGCCCGTAGGACAGTTCGCCTGCGCGCGCGAGATCGCCATTGCGCTGCGCTTGGTCGAGCTCGAGGCGCAGCGCATCGAGTTCTTCCTTGAGCTTCGCCTCGGCGTTGATCTTGTCCTTCTCGCCCTGCCAACGTGTGGTCAGCTCAGTCGACTGCTGTTCGAGCTCGGCCAGATCCTTCTGCAGCGTCACCAGCCGGTCCTTCGACGCGGCATCGCTTTCCTTGCTGAGCGCGGACGCCTCGATCTTGAGCTGGATGATCTTGCGGTCGAGCGCCTCGATTTCTTCCGGCTTGCTCTCGACCTCCATGCGGATCCGGCTCGCGGCCTCGTCCATCAGGTCGATCGCCTTGTCGGGCAGGAAGCGGTCCGAGATATAGCGGTTGGACAAAGTCGCCGCCGCGACCAGCGCGTTGTCGGTGATCCGGACGCCGTGGTGCAGCTCGTACTTTTCCTTCAGCCCGCGCAGGATCGAGATCGTGTCCTCGACATTGGGCTCGCCGACGAACACCGGCTGGAACCGCCGTTGCAGAGCGGGGTCCTTCTCGACATGCTTCTGGTACTCGTCGAGCGTAGTCGCGCCGATGCAATGCAGTTCGCCGCGCGCCAATGCGGGCTTGAGCAGGTTCGAAGCGTCCATCGCGCCCTCGCCTTTGCCCGCACCCACCAAAGTGTGCATCTCGTCGATGAACAGGATGATCTCGCCATCGGCGCCCTTGACCTCGTCGAGCACCGCTTTGAGCCGCTCCTCGAACTCGCCGCGATACTTGGCGCCCGCGATCAGCGAGCCCATGTCGAGCGACATCAGGCGGCGGTCCTTCAGGGAATCGGGCACGTCGCCATTGGCGATGCGCAGCGCCAGCCCTTCCGCGATCGCGGTTTTGCCGACGCCGGGTTCACCGATCAGAACGGGATTGTTCTTGGTCCGCCGGGCGAGGATCTGCACGGTACGGCGGATCTCCTCGTCGCGGCCGATCACCGGATCGAGCTTGCCCTCGCGCGCGGCCTCGGTGAGGTCGCGGGCGTATTTTTTCATCGCCTCGTAGCTTTCCTCGGCGCTCGCCGAATCCGCCGAGCGTCCGCCGCGCAAGGTTTCGATCGCAGTGTTGAGCGCTTCGGGGGTGACACCCGCCTTGGCCAGCGCATCACCCGCCTTGGTCCCCTTGGCGAGCGCGATCGCGAGCAGCATCCGCTCGACGGTGACATAGCTGTCGCCCGATTTGGTTGCGACCTGTTCGGCACTATCGAGCAGCCGCACCGCGTCGTTGTCCAGCCCCGGCGTCGCTTGCGCGCCGCCGCCTGACACGGCGGGCACCTTGGCGAGCAACGCATCAACTTCCTGCACCGCGACGGGCGCGTTGCCGCCGGCGCGCTGGATCAGCCCGGCGGCCATCCCTTCGGTGTCTTCGAGCAATGCTTTGAGGATGTGTTCGGGGCTGATCCGCTGATGGTTCATGCGGATCGCCACGGTCTGCGCCGACTGCAGGAAACCCTTGGCGCGATCAGTGAATTTTTCGAGGTTCATGGGAGTGTCTCCGCCCTATCTGTGCCCTTGCAGAACTCACATAGTGTTGCATCTTTGCAACGCAAGGGGTGCTCACACCCCGCAGTTCAACTTGCTGTATGTTACTTTCCTCAAACCTGCCCCTGCTGCCGCAACAGCTGCTGCGCGCGCGACAGATGGGGACGATCGAGCATGCCGCCCTGATAGCCGATCGTACCGACGCCGGGGTTGGCGGCGAACAGGTCGACGATCATCTGTGCGTGCGCCAGTTCCTCTGCGCTCGGCGTGAACGCGGCATTGATCACATCGACCTGTGCGGGATGGATCGCCAACATGCCGCGAAACCCGTCACGGCGCACCTTCTCCGCACGCGCCTTCAACCCGTCCAGATCCCGGAAATCAGCCTGGATGGTTTCGATCGCGGCCACACCTGCGCTGGCCGCGCCCAGCAGGCACAGGCTGCGCGCAAGCTCGTAGGTAAACCCGAAGCTCCCGTCAGCGTTGCGGTTCGAACTCGCTCCGATCGAGTCTGCCAGGTCCTCGCCCCCCCAGCTCATTGCGACAAGCCGCGCTGCACCCTTGTAGCCGCCGGTGTGGAACATCGATTCCGCGGTCTCGGTCACCAGAGCGATCACCGGCGTCGATCCCTGCTCGATGCCGTTGGCGACCTCGAGCGCAGAGAGATAATGGTCGAGCACCTCGACATCGCGGCGTCCATTCGCCTTGGGCAGCATGATTCCGCCTGGCCGCGCGGGCATGACGGCGGCGAGATCCGCCAGCGTATAAGGACCATCAAGCGGGTTGACCCGAACCCAAAGCCGATCGCGCCCATCCGTCTGGTCGGCGAGCATGGCCTGAACCAACTGCCTTGCCAGCGGCTTGTTCTCGGTTGCGACCGCATCCTCGAGGTCGAACAGCGCGATGTCGGCAGCGGATTGTGCCGCCTTGGCCATCTTTTTCTCGCTATCGCCCGGTGCGAACAACCACGAGCGCATCGGCAGATCGGCAGTCAAAGGCATATCGGCATCCCATGGTCGCGGGCCGGTTTGGCCCCGCCCGCCTTTTACCGCCGATCGCATCTGGTGCAATCATCTCTGGGCTCCAGACTTGCCCTGGGCACACCGGTTGCAGCGCGCCTGCCAACTTGTCGGGAAAAGCCGCGGGCCGGTGCTTGATTTACAGCGATAAAACTTCGCACCCCCCTAAAAGTCGGGGTAGTAAGTCCTTAAAGATACTGCAAAACATAACTATCGAATAAGCCGTCGGTGCCCGGCAAGTAATAACGCACGTCAAATGGGCAGACAGAGGGCACACGGTCGCGCGACTTTGCACAGGGGAAAGCACGTGAAATCGTTAGCCAGAGATACTTCGCGCTCGACCTCCGCGTGGAGCCGACCGACCCGAACAGATGGCCCGCAGCCGGACGCCAGATTACTTGAGGGCGACGCCAAGACGCGCCTCATCCTGCAGGAACAGCAAGCCAGCCGGTTGCGTTCTTCTTGCTTTTCAGGGCTGAAGCTGCGCAATCCAAGCTGGGACATGCTCGTGGCGCTGCTTGCGGCCAAGCGCAACGGCACGCAACTTTCGATGAGCGACCTTTGTCTGATGTGCGATGCACCGGAAAGTACCGCTTTGCGCCTGATCCATCAGCTCCGCGAAAAAGGCTATGCCGAAATGGTGCCCGATCGATCGGATCGCAGGCGGACCCGGGTCTCGCTTACCCGCATGGGCGAAACGCAGTTCGACAGTTACCTCGACAAAATCGGCAATGCCTGACCTCGTCGGATCTGCTTAGCCCTATTTTACCGCAATTTAAGGGTTGGTGGCTAATCCTCGGTTCGACGAGGATGAAACCGCTATGTCGTTCGGAAAAAAAGGGCTGCCAGAAACGGGCGTATCGCAGACAGATGCGGATGCCGGAGCCATGCCCGAGCGCGAAGCGCGTGTGCACCGTTTGATGAAGGTCACCATTTTTCACGAACGCTTCGGCAGCGCCGACGCCGTCATTCGGGATATATCGTCAGGCGGCCTGGGCGGCCGCTGCACCGCCATGCTCACCCAGGGCGATGTCATAGACATCGACCGGCCGGGACTTGGCCGGTTTGAGGCCGAGGTCCGCTGGGTGCGCAACGGCCAGTTCGGTGCGCAGCTCACATCGGATTTGCGCATCGACACAAAGGCGATCGAAAACCTGGCATTCAACGGGTCCAGCTGGGACAGCCAGGTCAATAAGCCGCTCGAAAACCATGTCTTCACGCGGTTCAGACCGATGCAAAACACCTATCGACCGGGCATCTCCCCGAGCCGCCGCGGCCGGTAAGCAGCCCGGCGGGCATACCGCCGGCCACCCCTGCCCCCGGCCGAAGCCCGAGGCAGGAGCACGATCCTGCGATCATCCGTCGAAGCGCAGGCTCTTGACCGTTTTCACGCCAGCGAGCTGGCACAGTTTCCACAGCACGGGTTCGGCAGGCGCGCCATCGAGCGACAGCAGCAGAACGGCCTCACCTCCGCCACGCGACTCACGGCGGCCCAGGTGGAAGGTCGCGATGTTGACATTCGCCTCGCCCAGGGTCGAACCCAGCCGTCCGATGAAGCCCGGCTCATCGCGGTTGACGATGTACAGCATGTGCCCGGCCAGATCGGCCTCGATCTTGATGCCGTAGATCTCGACGAGACGCGGCGTAGCATTGCCGAACAGCGTGCCCGCAACCGAACGTTCGCCCTCTTCGGTTTCGACGGAGACGCGCACGAGCGTGTGATAATCGCCCTCGCGGTCATGGCGCACTTCGCGCACGTCGAGCCCGCGATCCTTGGCGAGGAACGGTGCGTTGACCATGTTCACCGAGCTGCTGAACGCGCGCATGAAGCCGGCGAGCACCGCAGCGGTGATCGGCCTCATGTCGAGTTCGGCGGCAGCGCCCTCCACTTCGATCGCGATGCTCTTGACGCGGTCGCTCTCCAGCTGCCCCACGAGCAGGCCCAGATTGGTAGCCAGCGCCATATAGGGGCGCAGCTTGGGCGCCTGTTCGGCCGACAGGCTGGGCATGTTGAGCGCATTGGTGACGCCGCCCTTGACCAGATAATCGGCCATCTGCTCGGCAACCTGAATCGCGACATTGACCTGCGCTTCGCTGGTCGATGCACCCAGATGCGGGGTCGAAACGAAGTTGGGGGTGCCGAACAGCGGGCTGTCGGTGGCAGGCTCGGTCGCGAACACGTCGAGCGCGGCGCCGGCGACCTGGCCCGAATCCAGCGCGTCCTTGAGCGCGGCTTCGTCGATCAGACCGCCACGTGCGCAGTTGATGATGCGCACGCCCTTCTTGGTCTTGGCCAGCGCATCCTTGCTGAGGATGTTGCGCGTCTGGTCGGTGAGCGGAGTGTGCAGCGTGATGAAATCGGCCCGCGCCAGCAGGTCGTCGAGCGTGACCTTCTCGATCCCCAGCTCCACCGCGCGCTCAGGCGTCAGGAAGGGATCGAATGCAACGACCTTCATCTTGAGGCCCAGGGCGCGATCCGCGACGATCGAGCCGATATTGCCCGCGCCGATCAGACCCAGCGTCTTGGCAGTGAGCTCGACGCCCATGAAGCGGTTCTTTTCCCACTTGCCGGCCTGGGTCGAGGCGTCCGCCTCGGGCAGCTGGCGGGCGAGCGCAAACATCAGCGCGATGGCGTGTTCGGCGGTGGTGATCGAGTTGCCGAACGGGGTGTTCATGACGACAACGCCCTTGGCCGAGGCCGCGGGGATATCGACATTGTCGACGCCGATCCCGGCGCGACCGACAACCTTGAGATTGGTCGCCGCATCGAGGATCGCCTTGGTCACCTTGGTCGAGGAGCGGATGGCGAGGCCATCATACTGGCCGATGATCCCGGCGAGTTCCTCAGGCGTCTGCCCGGTGATGACATCGACTTCGCAGCCGCGCTCGCGAAAGATCTGCGCGGCTTTGGGGTCCATTTTGTCGGAAATGAGAACTTTAGGCATGTCGGGATTCCTTGTGTCGGACGATGTGTCGGTCCCCTGCGCAGGCAGGGGCCCATCTCCGGACGGCCGCACTTGGTGCACGCGCAGAAGATGGGTCCCCGCCTTCGCGGGGAAACCGGTTCAATTATTTGGAAGTCAGCTCGGCGTAGGCCCAGTCGAGCCAGGGCCCGAGCGCCTCGATATCGGCGGTGTCGACCGTGGCGCCGCACCAGATGCGAAGCCCAGGAGGGGCATCGCGATAGCCCGCAATATCGAAGGCCGCGCCTTCCTTTTCGAGCAGTCCGGCAAACGCCTTGATAAAGGCTTCGTCGGCACCCTCGACTGTCAGGCAGACGCTGGTGGTCGAACGCGTCGCCGGATCGGGCGCGAGGTGACCCAGCCACGGCCGCGACTGGACGATCGCGTCCAAGGCCGCCGCATTGGCGTTGCTGCGCGCGATCATGCCGTCTGCACCGCCGACCGACTTGCCCCATTCGAGCGCGAAGATCGCGTCTTCGACTGCAAGCATCGAAGGGGTGTTGATGGTCTCGCCCTTGAACACGCCTTCGGCAAGCTTGCCCTTGGAAACCAGGCGGAACACCTTGGGCAGCGGCCATTCAGGCGTATAGGTCTCGAGCCGTTCGACCGCGCGAGGGCCGAGGATCAGCACGCCGTGCGCGCCTTCGCCGCCGAGTACTTTCTGCCAGCTGAAGGTGGCAACGTCGATCTTGTCCCAAGGGATGTCATAGGCGAACACCGCGCTGGTGGCATCGGCGAAGCTCAGGCCTTCGCGGTCATCGGCGATCCAGTCGCCATTGGGGACGCGTGCGCCAGAGGTGGTGCCGTTCCAGGTGAACAGCACATCGCTGGACCAGTCGACCGCCGCCAGATCGGGCACATGGCCGTAGTCCGCGCGCACAATGGTGGGATCGAGCTTGAGCTGTTTTACCGCATCGGTGACCCAGCCTTCGCCGAAGCTTTCCCAAGCCATTGCGGTAACCGGACGCGCGCCGAGCATCGTCCACATCGCCATTTCAAACGCACCGGTGTCCGATCCCGGAACGATACCGATACGATGGGTTTCGGGGAGCTTGAGCAGTTCGCGCATCAGGTCGATGCAATACTGCAGCCGCGCCTTGCCGATCTTGGACCGATGCGAGCGGCCGAGTGATTCGGTGGAGAGCGCCTGTGGCGTCCAGCCCGGAGGCTTGGCGCAGGGGCCGGAAGAAAAATACGGCCGAGCAGGCAGAGTAGCAGGTTTTTTGGCGAGCACGGCAGTGCTCGCGCCAACGGTATCAGTCATGTCAGTCTCTCCTTACAGAGAGCACGCGCGGCGTTGGGACCGCGTGGCCCGTCGACGGCCCTAAGGGTGTTTTGCGTTTTGCGCAATCACCAATCGGCGGACGGGTACAAATGGTCGCCGTCCGGTGCAACAATGCAACGGACGGCGCGCCAATTACTTCTTGAAAATTACCTTGCCGCGCTGGGACACCAGCAGCTTTTCCATGGTCACCGGATGGAAATAGGCCTCGACGTTCTGGCCCTCGGGGGTGACGCCATACACTTCGTAGCAGCCGCCATCGACCTTGGACTTCTTGACCGTCCAGCCGTCTTTCTTGAGCTTAGACTCGAGATCCGTGCGGCTCTTCCAGCCTGACTGTGGGCCGGCGTCGCACTTCATCTTACCCGTGGCAAACGCTGCCGGGCTAGCGGAAAACTGCATCGCTGTCGCCGCGGCCACAGCCAGCATTGCTTGACCAAACTTCATCGTGAAACCCTCTTCTTCAATTGACCATCGCGTGTTTGGCACGTCGCGCTGAACGCCGCTTTAACATAAGGACCACTCGAATGATTTCCAGGACGAGCAGTGGAACAAAATGGGCTAGCATGGCCTCCCATTCCCCATCGACATAAAGCCAGTGCAGCGCAATCAGAACCGCAGCGGGATAAACCAGCCGTTGCAGCCGTTTCCAATTGGCCTTGAGCATACGCTGCGAGGCAGCATTGCTCGTCGCCGCCATGGCCGCAAAGATCAGCATCGCGGCATAGCCCGTCCAGATGCTGAAGATCACTGCCTCTTCGGCGATCATGCCCCAGTCGCCCATGTCGTAGAGATAGAACGCCAGATGCAGCGCCCCATACCCAAAGGCGGCAACACCCAGAGCGCGGCGGTGCGCCAGCAGCCAATCGAGCCAGCTTCGCCGACCCAGAACAGCCCGCAGCGGCGATATCATCATCGCTACAATCATCAGACGCACCGAATACTCGCCGCTGGGATGGATAAGGTCGAACGCCGTCACCGGATCGCGGACGAATCCGGCCACCATGGCAATCCCGGGTATCGCCAGGACAAGCCAGATGAGACGGGGGTTTTTCAGGATGCGCAACATTGCAGGCCTTTGTGATTGCAGGCAGAACACAGCCTGGCTTCTGGCTAAACCTCTCGCCAACCCGGCGCAATGCCATGGTTTCAATCCCTACCCGCCCGTTAACCATAGTCGGCACGGCAGGGTTAAAGTTCATGTCGTAATAGCATCTCATGACCCGTAGCGCTCTTCCTGACAGCAATCCTCTGGCGGCCAGTCCGCTGCCGGGTTCGGCTGTGGATATCGCTGGCAGCATGCCTGCCGATGCCGTGTCGCCCGCCGTCGCTTTTGCTGCCTTGGCCCAGCCCCACCTCGCCGCGACCAGTCGTGTACGGCGCCATCGCTGCGAAACCCGCAAGGCTGATCCTCGCTTCCATGCGAGCCCCGGCTCGCCCGAAATGCAGCGCATGGCGCTGGTCGCTGCGCTCTCGGTGCTGATCTCCGGCTGCAGCGTGTTGCCCGAGGGGCGGGTGCTGTCCCGTGCGCCGGTGTCGCGACCTGCAACGGCCAGCGCGCCTGCCGCGCTTCCCGCTCCATCGCGCACCGAAACCCGCCAGTGCATCGCCGCCCTGACCCAGGCGCAGGTGCGCTTTACCCCCGTCCCCGACCAGACGTTCGGAGCAGGATGTTCGCAGCTCGGCAGCGTCCGCCTGTCGACGATATCGCTCACCGATGCACAACGCGGCGCCAACGAGCTGGCGATCAGCAACATCGGGCCGGTGCGCTGCGAACTCGCGCAGCGCTTTGCCGGCTGGGCTCAGTTCGGCATCGCGCGCGCCGCCGAGCAGACGCTCGGAAGCCCGCTCGTCAGGATCGAGACCATGGGCAGCTATGCCTGCCGCAACATTGCGGGCTCGGTCAAGCTGTCGCAGCACGCCCACGCCAACGCGATCGATATCGCCGCGTTCGTGCTTGCCGATGGGCGCCGTATAACCGTCAAGCAGGGATGGAACGGAAGCAACCAGGAGCGGGCCTTTCTGCGCACTATCCACGCCAGCGCCTGCAAGCGTTTCGGCACAGTGCTGGGACCCGACTATAACGCGGCGCATCGTGACCATTTGCATGTCGATATGAGCGGCCAAGGCTATTGCCGATAACCGCTTGGCCCCTTAATTGCGGACGATGACCAAAAAAGACCTGACCGAGCCGCGTTTTCGCCAAGCTGCCGAAGACGCCCGTACCGCCGAAGCTGCGGTCCACGATACCCCCCAGACCCAGGACCCGGCCTATCGGCTGGCCTTTGGCGACACCGACTTCCTGCTGCGGCAGGAACTGCGCCCGGTGCGCTTTCAGCTCGAACTGCTCAAGACCGAGATGCTGCTGGAAGAAGCCGGCATCGGATCGACATTGGTGATCTACGGCTCGGCGCGCATCCCCTCGCCCGACAAAACCGAAGGGCTGGTCGAAGCCGCACGGACGCCGGAGGAGAAAACGGTGGCCGAAAGGCTGGTCGCCAAGGCCAAATATTATGACGAGGCGCGCCGGCTGGCCCAGCTCGCCAGCGAATGCGGCGTGGAAGAGGACGGCAAGCGCCAGTTCGTCGTCTGCTCGGGCGGCGGCCCGTCGATCATGGAAGCCGCCAACCGCGGCGCTGCCGATGTCGGCATGGATTCTGTCGGCCTCAACATCGTGCTGCCGCACGAACAGGCGCCCAACCGCTATGTGACCCCGCATTTGTCGTTCCAGTTCCACTATTTCGCGCTGCGCAAGATGCACTTTCTGCTGCGCGCCCGCGCGGTGGCGGTGTTCCCCGGCGGGTTCGGCACGTTCGACGAGTTCTTCGAACTGCTCACGCTGATCCAGACCGGCAAGATGGAGGCCATTCCGATCATGCTGTTCGGCCGCGAATTCTGGAACCGTGTGGTCAATTTCGAGGCACTGGCCGAGGAAGGCGTGATCTCGCCTAGCAATCTAGGTCTGTTCCATTTCGTTGAAACCGCCGACGAGGCCTGGGAAAAGATCAGCACATTCTACGAGCTGCCCTGCGATTGACCCCGCCAGCAGTTGAGCCATGGTCGAAATAGTTGCCCATAACCCTTTATGGACCGATGACTCTCGGGCGGAACGCAAGGCCATCCGTTCCGCCATGGGCCCACACCTCATCACGCTCCACCATATCGGCAGCACATCCATTCCCGGCATCCACGCCAAGCCGGTGATCGACATGCTGGCGGTGGCGCCGTCAGTGGAGGCGCTCGATGCCGCCGCCCCGGCGCTGGTCAGGCTGGGCTATGAGGCGATGGGCGAATACGGCATCGAGGGCCGGCGCTATTTCCGCAAGGATGACGCCGCAGGCCGCCGCACTCATCATCTGCACAGCTTTGCAGCAGACTCCCCGGACATAGAACGGCATCTGGCGTTCCGCGATTTCCTGCGCGCGCATCCGGATATCGCCGAGCGATATTCAGCGCTCAAGCAACAGCTTGTGACGGGATCTGTAGATTATATCGAGGGCAAGGCGCCGTTCGTGCTGGCAACCCAGGCTGATGCGATGGTCTGGTATCGCGCGCAGCCGGGAAGCTACTGACCCAGTTCGACGCTGCGCCGGGCAGCCGCCGCCATCGCGTCGGCCACCAGCCTGTCGAGTGCATCATCGGCGTCGAACACGTTGAGCGCGGCGCGGGTGGTGCCGCCGGGGCTGGCGACTCGCTCGGCAAGCTGCGCCGGCGTTTCGGGCGACTGCTGCGCGAGGTCCGCCGATCCCCGCACCATGCCGAGCGCAAAACGTGCGGCCTGATCGGCAGGCATGCCCATCGCAACTGCGCCTTTGCTAAGCGCATCGATGAAACGGAACAGATAGGCCGGGCCGGAGCCACTCAGCGCGGTCACCAGATGCATCTGCGATTCATCGGTCAGCCATTCGGCGGTGCCCAGCATCGCGAACAAGGATTCGAGCCGCCGATGCTCGGCAGGCTCCAATGGTTCGGCGTACAGCGCGGTAACCGACTGGCCGATCCCGATCGCCATGTTCGGCATGATCCGCGCGATGGTACGCGCACCCGGCACCGCCTTGCGGAGCCCCGTGATCTCAACCCCTGCCAGCATCGACACCAGCAGGGCTCCTGACAGATCGAGCGACGCCAGCTTCGGCGCGACATCGGCCAGCATCTGCGGCTTGATGCCCAGCAACAGCCATTCGGGGGCAGCGATGCTCGAATCGATCGTGGTGAGGTGGCGCACGCCTTCTGGAAGATCCCGCGGTGATGGATCGACGACGGTGACGGTGGCCGGCTCAAGTCCGCGCGCAAACCATCCCCGCAGCATCGCGCCAGCCATGTTGCCCGAGCCGATGACCAGCAGCGATTGGGGGAATATGCCCGACACGAAAACCTCCGTTTGTCCCGAGCGAAGTCGAGGGACGTGCGCGCCAACGGTTACGATCGCGTCCCTCGACTTCGCTCGGGAACGCGGCTGAGGTGGCTATGCCGCTAAAACCTCAAGCCTCGCCCTGCGTATCGATCAGCGCTGCTGCCAACGCTTCCTGCGGGGTCTTGTCGCCCCACAGGATGAACTGGAACACTGGATAGAAACGGTCGCATTCGTCGATCGCGGCCTCGACCGCGAGCTGCGCCTGGTCGAGCCCCAGCATCGCGTCGCTGCCCAGCATCATGCCGTTGCGATACAGCACCACGCCGCTGTTCGACCAGATATCGAAATGCCCCAGCCACAGCTGCTCGTTGATCAGCGCCAACGCCTCACAGATGACCGCAAACTTGTCGTCGGGGACGCGAATGTCGGGCATCGCCAGCAATTGCAAGACATTGTCCTCATGCCGCCAGATCGCGCGCAGCTGATAGCTGGTCCAGCTGCCCTTGACCTCGGTCAGCAGCTCGTCCTCGCCCACCATCTCGCACGGCCAGCCGCGCGCCTCGAACAGCGCGGCGAGCATGTCCACCGGAGCTGCTTCCTCCCGGTCCAGATCAAGCTGCTGTTCGTTCAAATGAATTTCCTTTCGCGCCCGGTGGCGCGGCTTCAAATTGCCGCCATGCGCCGTTGCACGCAATGGCTACGCACACCGTCGGAGCGCGTGATGTGGCGAAGTCTGTTCAAAAACTGTGGATAACGAACGGTTAAGCCAGGCTCAGGCCGCAGGGCCTGCGCTCTGGCCAGCCAACTTGGCTTCCAGAGCCTCCAGCCGCGCCTTGAGCGTTTCGCTCTCTTCGCGCGCTTTGCTGGCCATTTCCTTTACCGCATCGAACTCCTCGCGGCTGACGAAATCCATTCCCGCAATCCATTCGCGGGTCCGCTCGCGCGCGCTCTCGCCAGCTTCACGGCTCATCCCGGCCACGGTTCCGGCCAGGCCATTGATGAACTTTGCGAAGTCGCCGCCAAATTCGGATTTGTTCTGCATCAGTATCTCCATCTCAGGCGCTGGGCGCCTGATGCTAATTGTGATGCCATAGCATGTGGGTTGCACGGCCACCAACCGCAAGCGCTATTGCCGTGATCAGGGCGCAGGCGGGGCGAGCTGAATGCGCTGGGCGTCGCGCGGGACCACCAGAGTTTCGGCATTGGGGTTCAGCGTATCGATCTGCTTGTTCAGCACCGCTGCAAAACACAGCCATGCCAGATATGGCACCATCAGCCACGCCGCGAGCGACCTGACGCGGCCAAACACGATGGTGGTGATGAACGCAGCGCCGAACACTGCGACCAGCAAATAGAATGCCAGCGTGACCTGGTGCATCGCGAAGAACACGATCGGCCAGGACAGATTGAGCGCGAGCTGGATAAAGAACAGCAGCACCGCGACACCGCGCAGCCGCGCCCCGCGCGCGGTGACCACAACGGTGACCGCCAGACCCATCATGACATACAGGACCGACCAGGCTGCGCCGAATGCCCAGCCCGGCGGCTGCGCATCGGGCTTCTGAAGCGCCTGGAACCAGCGGTTATCCTCCCCCGATCCGGAAAAATCGCTGACACCGAAGCCGAGCAGAACGACCAGCGGAACGAACAACAAGGCCCAGCGCAGAAAGCTGAGACGAAGCTGCATGGGCGAAGCGATTTCATTCATCGACGCGAATTCTCCAGCCATTTCCGGGCACTTGACTGCACTCGCATATCGGATTCGTTCGAGCCGCGCCAGCGGGGTTTAGCATGGAAAATCGTACCGCTTCGGGTCAGCAGCTGCGCCCCTTTTGCGCGACGACCAGAAATTCGACATTGCCGCTGGGACCGGTAATCGGGCTTTGAGTCAGGCCGGTAACGGGCCAGTCGATGCTTTCGAGCCACTGCATGACCCGATCGCACACCGCCGAATGCAGCGCGGGATCACGGACCACCCCGCCCTTGCCGATCTGGTCGCGACCGACCTCGAACTGCGGCTTGATCAACGCGGCCAGCCAAGCGCCGGGCTTTGCAAACGCCATCGGCACCGGCAGCACCTTGTCGAGCGCGATGAAGCTGGCATCGCACACCACGATATCTATGGCCTGCGTGATATGCGCGTCGGTCAGGATGCGCGCGCTGGTCTGTTCGTGCACCGTGACGCGCGGATCCTGCCGCAGCTTCCACGCCAGCTGGTTGGTTCCGCTGTCCACCGCGAAGACATGGCCCGCGCCGCGCGTCAGCAGCACGTCGGTGAAACCGCCGGTGGACGAGCCGACATCGATCGCGGTCATGTCCGTAACGTCGATCCCGAAATGATCGAGCGCATGCGCCAGCTTGATTCCGCCGCGTGACACCCAGGGATGGTCGCGCCCGCGCACATCCAGCGGCGCATCTGCCGGCAGCGTTTCGCCCGCCTTGGCGACCTTTCGCTCTCCGGCGAACACCAGCCCGGCGAGAATCAGCGCCTGCGCCCGCGCGCGGCTTTCCACCAGTCCGCGCTCGACCAGCAATTGGTCAACACGCATTTTGGGCGTCTTGCCTTGCGCCTTTTTATCGAGAGCAGATCGGGGTGGGTGGTCGGCCATGGGCCTACGCCTTAACGGCAGCGCCGCGCTTTTGCGAGCGGCAGATAGTGACGCCAAAAAAAATGAATTACAAGTCTTGCTG
>NZ_JAUCZC010000015.1 GCF_030373265.1 Blastomonas sp. | reverse complement strand
CACCGCTCTTGGTCTTCAGCTTGGGCATTTTGGTCTCCTTCGTTGGAAGTCCGTAATCAAGCGAACGTGGCAGCCCATAACCGGCCAGCCCGCTTAGTCGGAAGCGTGCGCGCCTAGCGGGATTCGTTGGCGAATGCAAGGCGGCAGTTGAAGCGGCATGGGCAGGGGCGACCATGCGCCGCCCCTGCACAGCAGATCACACGCGGTGCATCGCGCAGACCTTGTTGCCGGCGGGATCACGCAGATAGGCGAGATACAGCTTCATGCCCGCGCCTTCGCGCACCCCCGGCGGGTCCTCGATCGCGGTGCCGCCATGGGCCAGGCCCGCAGCGTGCCAGGCGTCGGCCTGCTCGGCCGAGCTTGCGGCAAAGCCGATCGTGCTGCCGTTGCCGCAGCTTGCCGGCTGGCCGTCGATCGGCTTGGTGAGCAGGAACAGCCCGCCATTGTTCATGTAGAGGACGCGGCCCTTGGGGTCGACCATTCCAGGCCTGCCACCCAGCGCACCGATCGTCGCGTCGTAAAACGCCTTGGACGCGTCGATATCGTCCGCGCCCAGCATGACGTGTGAAAACATGTATCTCTCCTGTTCTTAACCGGCCAACTTTTAACCGGATAATTAAATCACCATGGACAAGCCCTGTGGGCCCCGTCAATATCCGGCAGCGCAAAGACCGTCATTGGCCGCAAAAGGTCAAGACGAAAAGGAGAGGGATGGGCATGACATCGAGGCTGACACGGCTGATGGGGGCGGCGCTCGCGCTGCTGGTGACCGCCTGTTCCGGCGCCGGGGCCGACAGCGGTACCAACGGCACCACCGGGATCGATGGCGCGCGGATCCTTCAGGCCGATGGCGGCGAATGGTTGAGCTATGGCCGCACCTATGACGAGCAGCGTTTCAGCCCGCTCGACCAGATCAACCCGGGCACGATCGGCGAGCTGGGGCTTGCCTGGTATGCCGATATGGATACCGCGCGCGGCCAGGAAGCCACGCCTCTGGTGATCGACGGCAAGATCTACGTCACCACCGCCTGGTCCAAGGTCAAGGCGTTCGACGCCGCCAACGGCAAGCCGCTATGGGATTACGACCCCAAGGTGCCCGGCGAGACCGGGGTCAAGGCGTGCTGCGATGTGGTCAACCGCGGGCTAGCCGCCTGGGGCAACATGCTGTTTCTCGGCACGCTCGATGGGCGTCTGGTCGCGCTCGACCGCGGGACGGGGCGCGAGATCTGGAGCACGGTCACGGTCGATCAGGGCGCGGCCTACACCATCACCGGCGCGCCGCGGGTGATCGACGGCATGGTGATCATCGGCAATGGCGGCGCCGAATTCGGCGTGCGCGGCTTTGTCGCGGCCTATGATGCGGCGACCGGCAAACAGTTGTGGAAGTTCTACACCGTCCCCGACCGCCCCGGCGCCAACGAGGCGGAGTATCTCAAGACCGCCGAAGCCACCTGGAAGGGCGAATACTGGAACATCGGCGGCGGCGGCACGGTGTGGGATGCGATGGCCTATGACCCGCAGCTTGGCCTGCTCTATGTCGGCGTCGGCAACGGAAGCCCATGGAACCAGGCCTATCGCTCGCCCGGTGGCGGCGACAATCTGTACCTCTCCTCGATCATTGCGATCCGGGTGAAGACCGGCGAATATGCCTGGCACTACCAGACCACGCCGGGCGAAACCTGGGACTATACCGCCACGCAGCACATCATGCTCGCCGACCTCGAAATCGACGGCAAGGCGCGTAAGGTGCTGATGCAGGCGCCGAAGAACGGCTTCTTCTACGTCATCGACCGCGCCACCGGCGAGTTCATCTCCGCCAACAATTTCGTTCCGGTCAACTGGGCAACCGGCGTCGATCCCGTCAGCGGCCGTCCGATCGAGAACCCGGATGCGCGGGTCGACAAGACCGGAAAGCCCTATATCGTCTCGCCCGGCCCGCTGGGCGCGCACAACTGGCACCCGATGGCCTATGACGCCAACCAGAAGCTCGTCTTCATCCCGGCGCAGATTACCGCTTATCCCTATATTCCGGCGGCTGGCTGGAAGCCCTCCAAGCTCGGCTTCAACGTCGGCATGGACACCGCGAACAACGCGATGCCCGCCGACAATGCGGTGCGCGAGGAAGCGCGCAAGGCGACCAAGGGCATCCTCATTGCCTGGGACCCGGTGGCGCAGAAGGAGCGCTGGCGCGTCACCCTGGGCGGACCATGGAACGGCGGCGTGCTGGCGACCGCCGGTGGCCTGGTGTTCCAGGGCAATGCGATGGGCAATTTCGTCGCCTATGATTCGGCCCAGGGCAAGCAACTGTGGAGCTTCCCCGCGCAGACCGGGGTGGTGGCAGCGCCGATGACCTACAGCATCGATGGCCAGCAATATGTCGCGGTGCTCGCCGGTTGGGGCGGTGCCTGGGCGATCACCGCCGGCGTGCTCAGCGACATGTCGGGCCCGGTGCGCAACATCTCGCGGCTGCTGGTGTTCAAGCTGGGCGGCACGGCCAAGCTGCCCGATATGCCCGCGGCGGACGAACTGCCGCTCGATCCTCCGGGGCTGACTGCAGCGGCGGACGTGGTTGCGGCAGGGGCGGGGCACTATGGCCGTTACTGCACCGTGTGCCATGGCGATGCCGCGATCCAGGCCTCGGGCCGCGGCGGCATCATCCCCGATCTGCGCTATTCGGGCACGCTCGCCAGCGCGGAAAACTGGCAGATGATCGTGCATGACGGGGCGCTCAAGGACAACGGCATGGTCGCCTTCGCCTCGGTGCTCGGCAAAAGCGAGATCGACAGCATCCGCCACTACGTCATCGCGCGCGCCAATGAAGACAAGGCGCTGATGGCGCAGAAGGCGGCAGCGAAATAGCATGGCAAACCATCGGCCTGCCCGGCACCGAACCCGGCAAAAGGCAGGCTGGTGGAGCCGAGGGGAATCGAACCCCTGACCTCGTCATTGCGAACGACGCGCTCTCCCAACTGAGCTACGGCCCCGGGCGTGCTCGCGGGCTATCCGCCGGTGCAGGCAGTATACCGTTTCGCCCGGGGTCTATCCAGCCCCGATGGGCGCGTGCGCCCGACGGCGATCAGCCGCCGCTCGACGGGAAGACTGTCGGCAGTACCGGAGGATTGGAGGTGGCCGCAGGTGCCGTTTCCGAGGTGCTGGTGGACTGCACCATGCCGTTTGCGGTTCCCGCCTGCGCGGCGCGCATTTCGGGGCTGCCATAGAGCGCAATCCACCGCTGCAGTTCGCTCTGATAGCTCTCGTAATTGGCATAGAAGCGGTCGAACACGCCTTCGAGCGTCGGCAGCGCGCGGGCACCGAACGCGACCAAGTCGGTGGACGGGAGCGCAGCGGCCTCCTGGCCCAGCACCAGCGCCGCATCGCAGAAGTCGTTCTTGGTCGGCGGGAAGGCGAAGAAGTTGTAGACTTGGGTGTTCTCGGTATCGCGAATGCGCGCAAACCCGGCGCCGTGGCGCTTGCGATAATTGGCCTCGACCAGCTTGTTGACCCGGTCGAGCTCGCGCTTGTGGGTCTTCAGAAACATATTGTAGTCGTCGGCAATGCGGTAATGCTGCGGGTTCTGGCAGTTGAGCGCGGCGACGTTGAGCGCCGAGCGGAAGTACCACAATTTCTCGTTGTCATCGATGTCGCGCATCGGCGTGTCGCGCAGGCCGTCGGCGCGCAGTGCGGGCACCGTCATCGCGAGCATCGAGTTCGAAGGCGGCGCCGGCATGCGCGGCGGGGCGATAACCACCGGCGGCGGTGGCGGCGCGACGGCGACCGGCGCAGGCGCTGCCGCGCCGCAGGCCGCGATGAGGGTTGTCATGCTGACCGCGACGGCCAGAGCTGCTGCACGGTTGAGGCCCATACGTGCCATTTGCTGTTCTCCCGGTGACGCCTGCGGTGGCTTGTTGCCCCGCCGCGTTCTCATGGACATGAGTTTATGCCCGCCAATCGCCGATCTCAACACCAAAACGGTGAACCGTGAAATGGAAGATTTGAAGGGGCATGGCGTTGCGCGACGAGGCGAGTCTCTCAAGCGGCAGGCTGATCGAGCAGGATCGGACCCACGCACAAAAAACCCGGCGGATTGCTCCGCCGGGTTGTCAGGATTCCAGTGCTTTCAGGACAGATCAGTCGCGACTGCCCATGATGCTCAGCAGCGCCTGGAACATGTTGATGAAGTTGAGATAGAGGCTCAGCGCACCCATGATGACCACCTTGCCCATCATGTCGGTTCCAGCGACATAGGAATAGGTGCTCTTGAGGCGCTGCGTGTCATAGGCGGTAAGGCCGGCAAAGATCAGCACGGCGGCATAGCTGATCACCAGGCCCATCACCGACGACTGCAGGAAGATGTTGAGGATGCTCGCCACGATCAGGCCGACAACGCCCATGATCAGGAAGCTGCCCCAGCCGGTGAGGTCCTTCTGCGTGGTATAGCCGAACAGGCTAAGCCCCGCGAATGCCGCTGCGGTTGAGAAGAAGGCCAGCGCGATGCTTTCCCCGGTATAGACCAGGAACACCGTCGACATGCTCAGGCCCATCAGCAGCGCAAAGCCCCAGAACATCGCCTGCAAGGCGGCGGTCGAGAACTTCTGCATGCCAAAGCTCATCGCGAACACGATCGCGAGCGGCGAGAAGATGATCAGATACTTCATCATCCCCGGGCCGAACATGATCTGCGCGGCCATGCCCGACTGGGCGAACAGCAGCGCGACGATGCCGGTCAGCAGGATGCCGCTGGTCATGTAGTTGTAAATGGACAGCATGTAGGAGCGCAGACCAGTATCAGTCGCAGCATTGCCCACCGACCCAGCCTGGCCATTGATCGACCCCGGACGGAGTCGCTCCGTCATGCGAGGATCAAAACGGTCAGCCATCGAAAAATTCTCCTTTGCCCGGCATTGTTGCCGGATGGACACAATATCACCCTTTGCCTCGCAAATTTCAAGCGAAACCGGTTTTCTGTTCGTCGTGTCTTGCTATTGAACTCCTAAACCATGCGCCTGTTCCTTGCCCTTGTGCCCCCTGCCGCGACCCGCCGGGTGCTGCTGGATACGATGCACGCGCTGCCCGGCGCGCGCTGGCAGACCGATGCGCAGCTCCATGTGACGCTGCGCTTCGTCGGCGATGTCGATCGGCACTGTGCCGATGCGCTGGTGCTCGCGCTGCGGCACGAGCGTTTTGCGCGGGTGGAGTCGCGGCTCGACGGTTTCGGCCATTTCGAACGGCGCGGGCGGGTGGATCAGCTCTGGGCTGGCTTGGCGCCGCGCGAACCGCTGGAGAGGCTGCACGCGCGGCTCGACCGGCTGTGCGTCGGGCTGGGGCTTGAGCCCGAAGGGCGCAAATACGTGCCGCACATCACGCTGGCGCGCTTTGCGCGGACGATGGCGCCTTCGCCCGAGCAGCTTGCGGTATGGCTCAGCGCGCAGCCGTTGCTGCCGGGGGCGATGTTCACCTTCGACCGGCTGGTATTGATGCAGAGCCATATGGGGCGCGATGGCAGCGTGTACGAGCCAGTGTTCGACGTGGGGATGGGGTGACCAAAATCCTCCCCGAAACGGGGAGGGGGACCACGAAGTGGTGGAGGGGAAGCGTGTTTGCGCGCCCTTCCGATCAACGTCCAATCCCGCTTCCCCTCCGTCAGCGCTGCGCGCTGCCACCTCCCCGTTCCGGGTGAGGATTGGGGGTGTCAGCCGATCTCCAGCACCATTCCCGGCACCAGCTTCACCAGCAGCGCCTCCATGTCGGCGCGCGCGATCGCCACGCAGCCTTCGGTGCTGCGCTCGGGCACAGGTTTCGCCTCGTTCCACAGATGGAAGAAGATCGCGCTGCCGTTGCCGGCCACCGGCGGCTCATCATTGTGGCCCAGCACCAGGATAACATCGTACAGCATGTCGTCGCGCTGCAGCGTTTCGGCGCTGAAGCCATGGGGCAGGCGGACCGGGCGGTTGTAGGCGGGGTCGGCGGGATCGTCCGACCAGCCATCGCCCGGCGAAGTCCAGCGCCAGGGCAGCGCAAAGCCGGCGGGCGGGGCGGCGCGACCGGGACGCAGCAGCGCCGCGCGGATCGGCCAGCGGCCCAGCGGAGTGCAGCCATCGCCCTCGTGCTTGGCATCGGCGGCGCACGCCCCGCCGCGTCCGATCACGCACGGCACCCGCCAATCGCCCAGGGTCACCGTCAGCGCCTCAACATCGACGCGGATCGTGTCGCTCACAATTGGTGCCCGGTGCGGTCGCGCTTGGTGACCAGATAGTGTGCGTTGTGCGGGTTGGCGGGGATCAGCAGCGGCATCCGCTCGGCGATCTCGACGCCCAGGCTGGCAAGCACCGCCTGCTTTTCGGGATTGTTGGTCATCAGCCGGATGGCGGGAACGTGCAGCGCCTTGAGCATCTGCGCCGCCACCGCGAAATCGCGCGCATCGGTCGGGAAGCCCAGCCGGTTGTTGGCGTCGACGGTATCGAAGCCCTGGTCCTGCAGCTGATAGGCGCGCAATTTGTTGATCAGCCCGATGCCGCGGCCTTCCTGCCGCAGATACAGCAGGATGCCCCATTGCGCGTGCGCCATCGCGTGCAGCGCGCCGTGCAATTGCGGCCCGCAATCGCATTTGAGGCTGCCCAGCACGTCGCCGGTGAGGCACTCGGAGTGCAGCCGGACCACCGGCAGGCTGTCGTCCGGGGTTCCGACGATCAGCGCGACATGCTCGTGAAAATCCGCGTCCGAGCGGAAGGCGACGATCTCGGCGGTTTCGCTCGCGCTGACCGGAAGGCGCGCGCGTGCCGCGATTCGCAGCGTCGTCGGGTCGGCATAGGCCGCGACATCGTCCGGCGTGACAACCGGCGCGTCGTCCTCCGCTGTGGCGAGCAGATGAAAAGCAGGCAGCAGCCCGGCCAGCCGCGCGAGCTGCATCGCCGCTGTGGCTGCGCGGGGCGCGGGCAGCGGCTGTGCGACAAACGGTCCCTTCATCGGGCGGGCCAGATCGAGCGAGGGATCGGCAATCGCGATGGCCAGCGCCGAATCGAGCGTACCGGGCACGGCAATGCACACCGGCGCATCGGGCTTTGCGGCCTCTTTCTGGTTGGCGAGCTTGAGCGTGATCGCGCGGGCCGCCGATATCAGCAGCCGGGGCGTTGCCGTGTCGGGCGCCGCGCCGGTTTCCACCGGGCGCAGCATCAGCCTGCCATCGGGCGAATCGATGACGATATCCCAGCCCCGGGCCAGCGCGTCGAGCGCCCGGGCCGCAGCGCGCGCGTTCATCGCGTCAGGCCCTTGGGGGCCACGCCCCAGGACGCGCGGTCCATCAGAACAGGAACTCGCTGATCAGCGGGGCATGGTCGGACGGCTGCGGCCAGCCGCGGCAGGGTTCGACCACGCGGTGGCTCTTGACCGTCTCGACGATGTCGGGCGACACCCAGATGTGATCGAGACGGCGGCCGCGGTCGGATACCGACCAGTCGCGCGCACGATAGCTCCACCAGGTGAACAGCCGCTCGGGCGCCGGGTAGAACTTGCGGCCGATGTCGACCCAGTTGTGCGCATCCTGCATCGCCTTCAGCCGCGCGATCTCGATCGGCGTATGGCTGACGGTGTTGATCAGCTGCTTGTGGCTCCACACGTCGTCTTCGAGCGGCGCGATGTTGAAATCGCCCAGGATGATCGTGCGACCGGTCAGTCCGCTCGACCATTGCGTCATCCGCTCGAGAAAATCGAGCTTCTGGCCGAATTTGGGGCTGACGTCGCGGTTGGGGATTTCGCCGCCTGCGGGCACATAGACGTTCTCCAGCCGCACCGTGCCGCCCAGCGGGCCGGTGATCTGCACGCCGATATGGCGCGCCTCGCCATTGGCCTGCCAGTCGAGCCGCACGTCCTCGCTCAGCCGCACCTTGGCGATGATCGCCACGCCATGGTGCATCGGCTGGCCGTTCAGCTTCTGGAAGTTGTAGCCAAGCTGGCGGAACGGGCCCTCGGGGAAGTCACTGTTGATGACCTTGGTTTCCTGCAGACACAGGATGTCGGGCTGTTCTTCAGCCAGAAAACGGAGCACCGATTCCAGGCGGAAGCGGACGGAATTGATATTCCATGAAGCGATTTTAAGGGGGGAAGCCATGGCACGGCTCTAAACAGGCCCTTGCGCAAACCCAAGCCCTAAACACAGCCTGTGGCGCAAAAGGACGCAAAAAAACCCTCGTCCCGGGGGCATTGGAACGAGGGTTCTTTTTTGCGTTCGTCACGCTTGGATGAAGCCGGTGGTTCGACCAGGTAACAGGGGGAAACCTCGTCGCCGTCTTCGAAAACCGTTCTAGTCACCCAAGCCTGTCTGCCATGTGAACGGAATTGCGAGGCTTTCGCATTTCGTCGACGGGCAAAGGCGGTTCGTCAGCGTATTAGCGGGATTCCCGCTTTCGCGGGAATGACGATATTGCGATACCGAGATTTGCCTTAGCGGCGTGGACCCTTGGCGCGCGGATCGGTCCAGGCAAAGGCGCTGTCGGCGACCGCGACATTATACTGCTGACCCGAAAGCCGGATGGTGGTGCGCTTGTTCTGCGAATCGAGCGCGACCCAGCCGACCAGCGACAATCCGCCCGGCGCCGAGGCGCTGCGCGTGAAGATCAGGGTGATCACGCCATATTCGGGGCGCTTGGGATCGCGGACCTCGACACTGACCACGTCGGGGTCGTTCGTGGTCAGCAATTTGCCGTATTGGGTGAGGTCGCGGTTGGGATCGAGCAGCGCACCCAACGGCGAATTGCGGATCGGCCAGCGCTGGACCTGCTTGACCTGATAGTCGATCATGGTCAGCGCGCGACCGTCGCTGACGACCAGCAGCTGCGCATCCTTCTGATATTCGAAGCGGATCTTGCCCGGCTGCTTCAGGGTCAGCGTGCCGCTGAGCGTCTGGCCGTTGCGGTCGGTCTGGGTGAAGCCGGCGCGCAGCGACTGCATCGCCTTCAGGTGCCGGGAGACCTGCGCCAGATCGCCGCCGGGGTTTGCCTGCTGGCCAAAGGCTGCAGAGGGCACGGCGACGGGTGCTGCGATCATCGAGGTCGCAAGCAGCGCGGCGGCAATAGGTTTGAACCGGGATTTCAACATCTGGGTCGGGCTTTCATGGCTGAAGGAACCCCGACCCCCTGCGCGCAGGCGATTGAACCGGCGCTGAATTGCCGGTTCATGCTGCGCGCACCCAAGATTACTTGATCTTGGCTTCCTTGAACTCGACGTGCTTGCGCGCGACGGGATCGTACTTGCGGAAGCTCATCTTCTCGGTGGTGTTGCGCGGGTTCTTCTTGGTGACATAGAAGAAGCCGGTGCCTTCGGTGCTGACCAGGCGGATTTTCACAGTGGCTGGCTTGGCCATGACCTGTTCCTTTGGGTTTAAATGACGTTGCGGTGGTGCACGGCACAAGCCGGGCCCGCTGAACAATTAGGCGAATCAAAAACACAAAGAGCGGCACAAATGGCCGCCCTGCACATGCGAGCGCCGCCCTTGCCGCAACGGCCCCGGCTTGTCAAGCATCCGACCTGTCCCCACGCCCGTTCCATGACCCGGTCAGGCTTGCCCAAAAATTAACCTCGCCATGCCACGATGCAGCATCATCGGTGGGTGCGGGAGTCTGTATGCGAGAGGCGACGATATCGGATAGCAGCGAGGACCGGTTGAGGCTGGCGCGCCAGCAGCTGCGCATGCAGGCCGGGCATGTCCGTGCCATCGCCTGGCGGGTTTCGCGCGCAGAGCTTGCCACGCAGATCGACAGGGTGCGCCGCATCGCCGACAGCAACGCAATGCCGTGCGTCAGTGATCTCGCCCATCGGCTGGAGCACCTGCTTGCGACCGGCTGGAGCAGCAATATGGCGCAGCACTATTTCGATGCCATGGACGAGGCGATAGCCAGCGATTGCGGCAACGCCGACATGCGCGCCGCGGTGCTCGCATCGATCGCGGTCCGCGGGGTGCGCTGAATTGCGTTATAGCCTGCGTTGATGGAAGCCTTTGTCACCACATTGCTGCTCACCGCCATCGTCCAGACCGGCGATCGCAGCCAGCTTCTGTGCGCTGCGCTGGCAATGCGCTTCGAGCGGACGGGGCAGGTGGTCGCGGCGGTGATTGCGGCAAGCGCGGCAGGGGCTGCGCTGGGCGCGCTGGGCGGGGTGGTGGTCGGCGACTGGATCAGCCGCGATGCCCTGGCGCTGTTCTATGCCCTGTCGCTGCTGTTTGCCGGGCTGGGGATGCTCGCCTGGCGACGCCGGGTCGATCTGCTGCTCGGATGGCGAATCGGTCCGTTCCTGACCGCGTTGCTGGGCGTGATGATCCTGCAGCTCGGCGACAAGGGGCAGTTCATCATCGCGGCCACCGCCGCGCGCACGCACGATCCGCTCTGGCCGATGCTGGGCGGCGCCATCGGCACCGTCATAGGTTTGCTTCCCGCCATCATCTGGCAGCACGAGCTGGCGCACTGGCCGCTGCGCGCTCTGCGCATCGGCGCAGGGGGCGTGATCACCGCGCTCGGCGCTTTCCTGGCGCTCGCTGCCTTCGGGTTGGTGTGATTGCGCGCCGCGCGTTTTCCGCGATCACAGTGATGCAATAAATCGTCATGCGCATTGCCGGATTGCAACCTATGTTAGGTATTGACCGGTCACAGCAAAAGGAGACGCATCATGGGAAACAAAAAGGGCGATAATGCAGGCAAGGCGCTTGCCGAGGCGATGAATGGCCTGCTGGCCGACAGCTTTGCGCTATACCTCAAGACCAAGAACTTCCACTGGCACGTCGCGGGCCCGCATTTTCGAGAATATCATCTGCTGCTCGACGACCATGCCGCGCAGATCCTTGCGATCACCGATGCGGTGGCCGAGCGGGTGCGCAAGAACGGGCACCGTACCCTGACCTCGATCGGCGATATCGCCCGGCGCCAGTCGATCGCCGACAACGACAAGTCGGGCGTATCGGCCGAATCCATGCTCAAGGAACTGCGCGACGATAACATCGCGTTCGTGGCCAAGCTCCGCGTGGTCAAGGACCTGGCCGGAGACGCCGGCGACAATGCCACCGACGGCATGGTTGATGACTGGACCGATCAGGCGCAGGAGCGGGCCTGGTTCCTGACCGAGACATTGGGCAAGTAAAGCTTACCTAATTCCGACGCGGCTACTTTGTCGCAACTGCATATCGGCCGCCGCTGGTCCCACGCATTCGCGGGCAGCGGCGGTTCGAGGGTTAACATTTTATGCAATTCGGGCGCTTTTGAGCAATAAAATGTGTCCGAACGGCAACACTGTCATATAATCTTAACACCGCACGCGGGGCCGCGTTGCGTTTAAGATCGTCCAAGGTAATTTCCTGACCAGGGCCTAGTTTTTCAGGGGATTATCATGACCATCAAGAATGCGCGTTTGCAGAAGGCTATCAGTGGCGGTGTTGCAGCGACGGCGCTTGCTGTTGCGCTCGCTTCGGTTCCGGCTTCGGCCATTGTTCCCAACAACAACCAGACCCCGGCGCAGATCGTCGACACCGCAGGTGGTGTAAATGGCGTGGGCATGTTCTTCCGCAACGACGGGTTCGTCTGCACCGGCACGCTGATCAACCCGCGCACCGTGCTGTTTGCAGCGCACTGCGTGAACGATCGTCTTGCCACCGACTATAGCAGCATTGATGGCACCGTCCCGGCGGCGTTCTCCTTCAACGTGGATGCACGCCCGGGTTTCCAGAACTGGGCCGCCAATGCCTTCCGCAGCAATTCGGCGCTCAATGTCTTCAACATCAGCCAGATCCAGTATGATCCGCGCTCGCTGCTCAATCCGCAGGCGCTGGGCTTCCTCGAAGCCGACATCGCGCTCGCGACGCTGGACACCCCGGCGGCCCGCATCCCGACCTGGGCGCTGCTGTTCTCGCCGCTGCCCACCCCGACCGCGATCGATCCGGTCCGCGGCACCGGCTATCACGTCAACATCACCGGCTATGGTCGCTCGGGCAACGGCACGCAGGGTGCGGTCACGGGTGTCGACTTCCGCCGCCGTGCCGCGGAAAACATGCTGGGCGCGCTCGCCTCGCTCGATGATCGCAACGAATTCCTGTTCGGCCCCGCCGCGCCGGGCACGCCGCCGCTGGGCCAGAATGTGTATCAGCTCGATTTCGACGATCCGCGCCGCGGCACCGCAGGCGCCAACCAGTTTGACATCAACGTGCACCGCGACGACGCGCTGGTGCGTGAAGGCACCACTGCAGGCGGCGACTCTGGCGGCCCGCTGATCCTTGATGCGGCGAACAACACGCTGTCGACCAAGAACCTGCAGATCGGCGTGCTGTCCGGCGGCAGCCGCTTCTTCGCCGCTCAGCCGTTCAGCGCCTATGGCTCGACCAGCTTCTATCAACCGCTGTATCTGTTCTGGGACTATATCGCGGCGACCAACCCCTATCGCTATGTCACCGCCACTGCCGGCAATGGCAACTGGGAAGACGCCAGCCGGTGGCGCACGACGCTCGATCCGAACTACAACATCATCAACGCCAATGGTCAGGTGGTGACCGGAATTCCCACCGGTCTTGGCCTCGGCATTGGCGGGGGTGACCCCGATTTCGGTCAGGTCTGCATCCAGGGCCTTGGTCTCAACGAGTGCCGCGATCTGAGCACGGGAGAGGACTTCACGCCAGCCCCGCGCACCGACGGGGTCGAGCTGACCTCGGGCATCGGTCGTGCTGATCTCGACGGCCAGCTCGCCGGCGGCGCCGAACAGGTTTCGCTGTCGGGTACCGTCAGCAGCAGCATCGGTTCCGTCGAAGTGGCAGCAGCTGCAGCCCCTGCCGCTGCGGCTACCAGCCTGACCCGCGGCGACATGGTGAACTCGCTCAGCGCCGGTGACAATGCCGTCGGAAGCCTCACCAGCCATCTTGCCACGGCGGACCTCGGCACCGAACTCAGCGCCGCTGCAAGCGCTGAAAGCCTTGCTGCCCTGCAGAAGCTGGCCGAAGAGGCGCAGCGCAACGGCAGCGGCGTGTTCAGCACCGGTCCGCTGCCCGCGGCAACGCTGGCCAACGGCCTTCCGGGTGCATCGGGCTTCGTGCCCAACAACAGCAACCCCAACAACACCACCGGCGCATCCGGGCGCTATTTCGACGTGACGCTGAGCGCGGCGGGCACCACCACGCTGTCCAGCACGGTCACCATCGATCGTCTCACCGTGGCCAACACTGCCGGTCTCACCATTGCTGGCGCGGGCAACCTCACCAGCCTGATCGATGTCACCCAGACCGGTGGAACGATGAACGTCAATGGCCGCCTGACCTCGGTCGGCGACTATACGCTGGCGTCGGGTCTGCTCACCGGCACCGGCACCATCCAGACGCCGTTCCTGACCAGCATCATGGGCACCATCGCGCCGGGCGGGATCGGCACCGTCGGCACGCTCAACGTGAATGGCAGCGTCATTTTGTCCTCGGCCAGCCAGTTCCTGGTCGATGTCGGCGCGGGCGTATCGGATCGCCTGGCGATTACCGTTGATGCCAGCCTCGGCGGCCGCGTGATCGTTTCCCCGGCGAGCGGATACACGATCAAGAACGGCGATACCTATCGCATCGTCACCACCGGCGGCACGATCTCTGCCGGGTTCAACTCGGCTGCACCGATCAGCGCCATCCTGACCCCGGTGCTGACCACCAGTGCCAACGCCGTCGACATGCGGATCACCGCGGGCCAGTATCGCAACGTGATCGACGCAAACTCGCGGGTCCAGCGGTCCTATGCGGGTATCCTTGACAGCAACCGCGGCTCGGAACGCACCTATGCGGACGTCTATCTGCGCACCGACCTTATGTCGGCTGCACAGATCCAGTCGACGTTCGAAGCACTCGCGCCGTTCACCGAATCGTCGCGCCTGAGCATGGGCGAGGCCATTCTGTCGAGCACCTCGCGCTTCCACCGCACCCGGCTGCAATCGTCGCTCTCGGGCAACGCTGGCGGGACGATCGCGATGATCGGCCAGCCGCTGAACCTGGCCGCCACCGCGACCAGTGGCGTGGCGCTTCCCGGCGCGCTGGCTGCGGCTTCGGCCGGACAGGATACGCAGGAAACCGTGATGGACGAAAATTCGCTCGACAGCGATTTCGCGGTCTATCTTGGCGGCGGCTATCTCAACGGCAAGTCCTCGCCGATGCCCACCGCGCTGACCCCCAATCGCAGCGACTTTTTCGACGGCTTCTTCGTGGTTGGTGGCCTCGAATATCTGCCGCGTGACGGAGTCGTGCTGGGCGTTTCGGCAGGCTATTCGGATGTCGATGCCAATGTCGTGCGCGGCCAGAGCGTCGCCGGCCGGCTGATCGAAGGCAGCGTCTATGGCGCGGTGACCACGCCGGGCGGTCTGGTATTCGATGGCCGCGTCAGCGCGGGCAGCTTCCAGGTGGATACGCTGCGCAATGTCGCGATCGCCGGAGCCCCGTTCGCGCTGCGGACCGACGACGACAGCCTGGCGATCACCGCAGAGCTTGGCATTTCGGCTCCGATCGAAACCGAATCGCTTGTGGTCACGCCGCGGGTTGCTGCCCAGTATCAGTATATCGGCTTCGACGACGTGCGTGAAATCGGGGGAGGCCCGGCGCTGGATATCGATCGCAACAAGTTTGACAGCCTGCAGATCCGCACCGGCCTTGCGGCCAGCGCCAAGAGGACCGCGACCTTCCGGCCCTATATCTACGGCGATTTCGTCTATGACGTGCTTGAGGGCGACCGGTTCTTTGGTGCCAACTTCGCAGGCAGCACCACCGGCCGCTTCCCGTTCGCCTACCGCTCGGATGACCGTAGCTGGGGCGAAGTCGGTGTTGGCCTGACCATCGCGCAGCCGACCTTCGAGTTCACCGCGTCAATCGACACCACCGTGGGCCGTCAGGACTTCCAGGCACAGCAATACTCGCTGTCGGCGCTGGTGCGGTTCTAAGCCTCAATCCGGGCGCAAGCCTTGAAGAAAAGCCCGTCAGCCGAGAGGCTGGCGGGCTTTTTCGTTGGGGAAGCTGAAGCTCCAGAACGGCAGTCTTTTTCCAACCAAGCGCTGAAGCCGCCCCACCTCCGCTCAGCCTGAGCTTGTCGAAGGCCCCGCTGTACGGCTGGCGTGGGCGCGGGTCCTTCGACTTCGCGGGCTGAAGCCCGCGGCTCAGGATGAGCGGAGGGGGTTAGTCTGGCGCCATGGACGGGAGCCAAAGGCTGAAATGTGCATTCTTCCGGCAAAGACGGATGCCGGAGTGCCTCAGCCAATCCCTCTACTGAAAACTCGCCCTTAGCCCGTCGATCACGAACTGCGCCGCGAGTGCCGCGAGCAGCACGCCGAGCAGCCGGGTGATCACCGCTTCGGCCTTGGAGCCGAGCAGCTTCATCAGCGGGCCGGCGCTGAGCAATGCAGCCAAGGTGAGCAGCAGCACCGCCAGCAGGGCGCCAAGGATGGTCAGCGCGCGGTCGAGCCCGGAGTTCTGCGACACCAGCAGCATCACCGACGCGATCGAGCCCGGGCCGGCGATCATCGGCATCGCCATCGGGAAGATCGAGACGTCCTCGATCTCGGGATCGTCGATGACATCCTGCGCGCGCTGTTCGCGCCGCTCGGTGCGCTTTTCGAACACCATGTCGAGCGCGATCAGGAACAGCATGATGCCGCCGGCGATGCGAAAGCTGTTGAGCTCGATATGCAGCGCGGACAGCAGTGCTTCGCCGAAAAGCGCGAACACCAGCAAGATGCCGCCCGCGACGATCACTGCGCGGATCGCCATGCTGCGCCGCTGCCGGGCATTGGCATCGGTGGTCATGCTGGCATAGATCGGCGCGCAGCCTGGCGGATCGATCACCACGAACAGCGTGATGAAGGCGGAGACGAACAGTTCTATCATGATGCGGTGCCCGGGACTGTGTCGCTCACAACGGTTTCAAAGGCGCTGCCGTTCCACAGCTCTATGGTTACCGCGCGGCTGCCGTCGCTGCGCGCGTTCCAGCGCCACACCATCGTGCCGTCGGCCGATGCGCGCGCGCCGGCGGGCTGCGGCGCAACGGGTTCGGAGCCCTTGGGCGGAGGACCCATCGGAATATCGCCCAGCAGCGCTTTGGGATCTCCCGTGCACACCGCGGTTCGCGATTCGATCATATCCTCGCCTTCCCGCGGCTGAGCCAAAGGCGCACGATGGGTGAGCACCCATCTCCACTTGGGCTGTTTGGCGCGAGGCTTTTCCAGATTCTGCCAGACGGTGGTGTAATATCCCGCGGTTCCGCCGGCCTCTTGCATGGCGCCGGTCGAGGCGCCGCTGCGGCCATCGCAGGCCATGAACAGACTGTGTGGGCTCCAGGTCATCGGCGCCGCAGGATTGGCGCGGCCCTTGAGCCAGGGCTGTGCGAGCACCGGCTGGTCTGCGAACATCACCGCTTCCTCGGCGGCCTTCTGCGCGAACGCGGCCCACTGGCCATCTTCGCGGGCCGCCCTGGAAAGCGCGATCTCCTCGACAAGAAGCGCGCTGGAATTGGCGTAGGACTGCCCCGCCGGCCGGGGCGGGGGGGCGCGCCGTTCGCGCTGCTGTGCATGCGCAGGCGGGGTGGCGAGTGGGGTGGCAAGTGTGGAAGCAAGGAGCAAGCAGCCCACCAATCGCCTCAAATCCTCCCCGAAACGGGGAGGGGGACCGCGATGCGCAGCATCGGGGTGGAGGGGAAGCGTCTGGGTGCTATCTTGGGAAGAACAGCACAATCCGGCTGCCCCTCCACCGTTCGCTGCGCGAACGGTCCCCCTCCCCCAGAGGGGGAGGATTTTGAGAGCGTTCATCACAATCCCTCCGGCGCGGTCAGGCCGGCACGGCGGTGCGCTGCGACCAGGGTGTTGCGCAGCAGGCAGGCGATGGTCATCGGGCCGACGCCACCCGGCACCGGCGTGATCGCGCCCGCAATCGCGGCGCACTCGTCATAGGCACAATCGCCCACCAGCCTGGTCTTGCCCGCTTCGCTGCCGGGAACGCGATTGATGCCGACGTCGATGACGGTCGCCCCCGGCTTGATCCAGTCGCCACGCACCATTTCGGGGCGGCCGACGGCGGCGACGACGATGTCGGCGAGGCGCACGATCGCGGGCAGGTCCTTGGTCCGGCTGTGCGCGATGGTGAGGGTGCAGCTTTGCTGAAGCAGCAGCTGCGCCATCGGCTTGCCGACGATGTTCGACCGGCCGATGACCACCGCGTGAAGGCCGGACAGGTCGCCGAGCGTGTCCTGAAGCAGCATCAGCGACCCCAAAGGCGTGCAGGGAACCAGCGCCTCTTCCCCCACCGCCAGTTTTCCGGCGTTGACGACGTGAAAGCCGTCGACATCCTTGGCCGGATCGATCGCGGCCAGCACGGCCTTGTCGTCGATATGACCAGGCAGCGGCAGCTGGACGAGGATGCCATCGACCGCGTCGTCCGCGTTGAGCGCCGCGACCAGATCGAGCAGCGCCTGCTGGCTGGTGTCGGCGGGCAGACGGTGTTCGAAGCTGAGCATGCCGGCCTCGACCGTCGCCCTGTGCTTGGAGCGGACATAGACCTGGCTGGCCGGGTCTTCACCCACCAGCACCACGGCAAGGCCGGGCGCACGGCCCGCCTGTTCCACAAAGGCGGGGACAATAGCCGCGAGGCGCGCCCGCAAACCGGCCGCGAAGGCTTTTCCGTCGATGGTTTTGGCAGAGATAGGGGCTGTCATGCCCGCCGCTCTAACGTCAAACGCGCATCATTGCCACCGTCGAGCGCGCGACGAGGTCGATCAGGCGAACTGCACCCAAAGCCGCGGGATGACGGAGCGCTGGATGATCATTATCACCAGCAGGACCACCATCGGCGCCAGATCGATCATCCCGAGATCGGGCATGATCTTGCGCACCGGGCGGTACAGCGGCTCGGTGATCCGATGCAGCGATTCGACCATCTGGCGAACCAGGTCGTTTTGGGTGCTCACCACATTGAAGGCGATCAGCCACGACAGCACGATCTGGATGATGATGAACCACGTCACCACGGTCAGCACGATATCCAGAATTTCGAGCAAAATCTGCATGTGTCTCTCACAATCGGGTTGCCGATATCTAGAACCGGGCAAGGTGTATTACAAGACTAAAACGCTTTGGCGGCCTCGGCAGCCGCCGTTAGACGCGGATCAGCGTGCCTGCTCCGCGCGAGGTGAAGATTTCGAGCAGCATGGCATGCGGCACCCGCCCATCGAGGACAACGGCGGCATCCACGCCCTGTTCCACCGCGTGCACGCAGGTTTCAAGCTTGGGGATCATTCCACCCGATATCGTGCCGTCGGCGCGCAAGGCGGCAATGTCGGCGGGGGTAAGGTCGGACAGCAGCTTCTTCGCCTTGTCGAGTACGCCCGCGACATCGGTGAGCAGGAACAATCGCGATGCGCCAAGCGCAGCGGCCACCGCGCCTGCCATGGTATCGGCGTTGATGTTGTAGGTCTGGCCGTCGGCGCCGACGCCGATCGGCGAAATCACAGGGATCATGCCTGCATCCGAAATGGTCTTGAGCACATTGCAATCGATGGTTTCGGGCTCGCCGACAAAGCCCAGGTCGATCGCCTGCTCGATATTGCTGTCGGGATCCCGCTTGGTCCGCTCGACCTTGCTGGCGCGGACGAAGCCCGCATCCTTGCCGCTGATCCCGATCGCCTTGCCGCCCGCCGCTCCGATCCAGGTGACGATTTCCTTGTTGATCGCGCCCAGCACCATCTCGGCGATGTTGGCGGTCTCCTGGTCGGTCACGCGCAGGCCGTCGACGAACTGCGACTGCACGCCCAGCCGCTTGAGCATCGCACCGATCTGCGGGCCGCCACCGTGCACGACGACGGGATTGATCCCCACCGCCTTGAGCAGCACCACATCTTCGGCAAAATCGCGCGCCAGTTCAGGGTCGCCCATCGCGTGGCCGCCATATTTGACGACGAAGCTCTTGCCCGCATAACGCTGCATGAACGGCAGCGCCTCGGTGAGAGTCTCGGCCTTGGCGAGCAGGGCGGGGTCGTGAACGTGCCCAGAATCTGTGTTGTCCGTCATGCGTCGAGCCTTTTGCCCAGACGGACGAAGAACACAATCAGGAACGGCACCAGAGCCACCGACAGCGCGACTTTGGCGACCATCTGGCCGACCAGCAGCTGCCCGATCGGGAACACCCCGTAAAACGCGATGGTGACGAAAATCAAGGTGTCGACGATCTGCGACAGCGCCGAGGCGATCACGCCGCGCACCGCCAGCCAGCGCCCCGGCATGTTCTGCAGCCTGGAGAAGATATAGACGTTGAGGAACTGCGAGACGCCATAGGCACACACGCCTGCTGCCCAGATGCGGCCCGTCGCACCGAGGATCAGCTGGATGGCCGCCGCGTTTTCGGGCGCCATCTCGGGCGATGCGGGCAGCGCAAAGACGACCCACGACAGCGCCATCGCAAACAACAACGGCACAAACCCGTATTTGACCAGGCTGTTGGCGGTGTCGCGCCCATGCAGTTCGGCGATCGCGCTCGAGACCACGACCAGCAGGAGGAACGCGAAGATCCCGGCCTCGACCGCGAGCGGACCGATCGAGACCTGCTTGTTGCCCAGCACGCCGGCCAGGCACACCATGCCGCCATAAAAGACGGAAAACACGTAAAGCGAGCGGGGAATGCCGGGGTTTCCGGCGGCAGGAGCAGCTGTCATGCGATCTTCCGGTATAGGCTTTTCCGGGCCGGGGGAAGGGGGCACGGCACTTGCGCGACGGCGCATCATCGCCCACACTGCCGGCATGGAATTCAGCGACGCGCTTAGCGACAAGCACATGGCCTTCATCAGCCGCCAGCCGGTGTTCTTCGTAGCAACCGCGGCGGACGAAGCGCGGATCAACCTCAGCCCCAAGGGCTATGATGCGTTCCGCGTGCTGTCGCCGTCGCGCGTCGGCTATCTCGATCTGGCCGGATCGGGCAACGAGACCCACGCGCACCTTGTCGCCGACGGGCGGATAACGATCATGTTCTGCGCCTTCGAGAACCCCGCGCTGATCCTGCGCATCTATGGCCGGGGCCGCCCGGTGCTGCCGCAGGATGCCGATTGGGAGCAGCTCGCGACGCATTTCACGATCCAGCCCGGCACCCGCCAGATCTTCGACATCGCGGTTGACAGCGTGCAGACCAGTTGCGGCTGGGGCGTTCCGGTGATGCAGTTCGATCGCGAACGCCAGACGCTGAAGAAGGCGCACCGCCAGATGGATGCCGCCGACTGGCTCGCCGAAGCTGCCAGCAGTACGCGCTCGATCGATGGTCTGCCGACCACGCCGACGACGCGCCATTTCACCGAACTGGGTGGCTGACCGGGCATGAGTCGCAAAGCCATTGCCGAATATTCCGACCGTATCGAGGCGGAAATGGCCCGGTTGACGCTGGGTGCGCAGGGTATCGACGCGCATATCTTCGATGGTGGCATGGCTGGCCTTGGGCTGGGGTTCATGACCCCGGCGCGGTTGATGGTGCTTCCTGAGGACGCAGCGCGGGCCCGTGCCGTGCTGGAGCACGCCGACGAGGCCTGAGGGCTTCGGTCCTTCGCTCCATTTTTGTGCAGATGCAGCAAAATGCCTGCCTAAAATTTGCACACCTGTTCGCAGGTGCACAAATTTTAGACTGATCGCCCCTGCGCGGCGTTAGCAATTCCTTAGGATTCCCCGCTCTGCCGGACTTGGCACGCCGCTTGCGTAGCATTCGGGTGGTGACGGGGCACAGCTCCGCAACAAAATAACAAAGGGGGCGTAATGAAATTCATCATTGCCATAATCAAACCGTTTCGGCTGGACGAGGTCCGCGAGGCACTGACCAGCCTCGGTATCGCGGGCATGACCGTGACCGAGGTCAAAGGCTTCGGCCGCCAGAAGGGCCAGACCGAAATCTATCGCGGCGCGGAATACACCACCAACATGGTGCCCAAGCTCAAACTTGAGATCGCAGCCAGCGACGACATCGCAGCGCAGGTGGTCGAAACCATCCAGGCGGCTGCCAACACGGATTCCATCGGTGACGGCAAGATCTTCGTTCTCGACCTCGCGGCGGCCACGCGCATCCGCACCGGCGAGACCGGCGACACGGCACTGTAAGGGGGATAGGGGAATGATGAAACCTTTGCACAAGATTGGCGCCACCCTCGGGACGGGCGCGCTGTCACTGATCGTATCGGCCCAGGCCTGGGCGCAGGAAGTGGCCGAAGAAGTGACCGAAGCCGCGCCTCCGGTCGCGGAAGCTGCCGCAGAAGTCGCGGCCGTCGTCGACAAGGGCGACACCGCCTGGATGATGATGTCCACCGTGCTCGTGATGGCGATGATCGTTCCGGGCCTCGCGCTGTTCTATGGCGGCCTGGTTCGCACCAAGAACATGTTGTCGGTGCTCACGCAGATCCTCGCGGTGGCAAGCCTCGCGATGATCATCTGGGTGATCTACGGCTATTCCACCGCGTTCGGACCCGAAGGCAACGCCTTTGTCAGCTGGGGCAACCTGTTCCTCGCGAACACCAATGCCGACTCGACCGCCGCGACCTTCTCGGACGGCTTCCTGATCCCCGAATATGTGTTCATCGCCTTCCAGATGACTTTTGCCGCGATCACCGTGGCGCTGGTGGTGGGCGGCCTTGTCGAGCGCATGAAGTTCTCGGCGCTGATGATCTTCGCCGCGGTCTGGCTGACGATCGGCTATTTCCCGATCGCGCATATGGTCTGGGCAACCGGCGGCCTGATCTTCGAAATGGGCGCGCTCGATTTTGCAGGCGGCACCGTGGTGCACATCAACGCCGGGATTTCGGCGCTGGTCGGTGCGATGATCATCGGTCCTCGCCTCGGCTACAAGAAGGACACCATGGCGCCGCACTCGCTGACCATGACGCTGATCGGTACCGGTCTGCTGTGGGTGGGCTGGTTCGGCTTCAACGCCGGCTCCGCGCTCGAAGCCAATGGTTCGGCTGGCCTGGCGCTGATCAACACCTTCGTCGCCACCGCTGCCGGCGTGCTGTTCTGGATGCTCACCGAGCGGGTCATGGGCCACAAGGGTTCGCTGCTCGGCGCATGTTCGGGTGCCATTGCCGGTCTGGTCGCGGTGACCCCGGCAGCCGGCAACAGCGGTCCGTTCGGTGCCATCCTGCTGGGTGCCATCGCAGCGATCATCTGCGCCTGGTTCGTGGTGTCGATCAAGCCCAAGCTTAGCCTGGACGACTCGCTCGACGCCTTCGGCATCCACGGCATCGGCGGCATCATCGGATCGATCGGCACCGCCGTCACCATGCTGCCTGCTCTGGGTGGCCCCGGCGCGGACGATTACGATCTGGGCGGCCAGCTGGTCATTCAGATCCAGGCTGTCGGCATCGCCGTGGTCTGGGCTGCCGTCGCCGCCGCCATCGCCTTCTACGTTGCCAAGCTGCTCACCGGCCTGCGGGTCTCCGAAGAGGTGGAGCGCGAAGGTCTCGACCTCGGCGAGCATGGCGAACGGGCTTACAATTACTGAGTTTTCGAGTTTGGTCTGTGGCGGGAACCGCTAGCTCCGCCACAGACCTCCATAGGTTCCTCCTGCGAACTGACAACTCAAGGCCGGGGTGGCAACATCCCGGCCATTTTTTGTGTTCGCGCCCCGCAGGCCGCCGCATCGCCGGAACATCCAGCCGCCGGATTCCGGTTGCAGTTCGAAACTGTATTGACAAAGCTGTCAGTAAGGTGAGACCTTAACCTCAGACCGCGGCAATCGCGGCGCCGCCGGGGCCATCGCACCCCGGAGATGTTGCGACACGCAAGGAGAGAGCCATGGCTACCGTTTTGAAAGACCCCGGCGCCGAGCTGACCTACGACATGAGCGACGCCGCTTTCTATGTCGAGGATCGCTGGCAGGCACCGTTTGCGCAGATGCGCGCGCAGGACCCGATCCATTGGACCGAGGGCGGAGCGTTCGGCGATTTCTGGAACGTGACCAGCCACAAGGCGATCCAGCATGTCGAGGCGCTGCCCGAAATCTTCTCGTCGTCCTACGAGTATGGCGGCATCACGCTCGCCGACCGGATCGAGGACGGCACCGATCTGGTGATGCCGATGTTCATCGCGATGGACCGGCCCAAACACACCGGCCAGCGCCGCACCGTCGCGCCCGCCTTCACGCCGACCGAAATCAAGCGCATGGCGGACGATATCCGCGCGCGCACCTCCGAATTGCTCGATACGCTGCCCTGGGACCAGCCGTTCGACTGGGTCGACACGGTTTCGATCGAACTGACCACGCAGATGCTCGCCATCCTGTTCGATTTTCCGTGGGCCGACCGCCGCAAGCTGACCGAATGGTCCGACTGGGCGGGCGACATCGAACTCGCGCACGACGAGGATTCGCGCCAGGAGCGGCTCAAGCATCTTTATGAGATGGGCGCCTATTTCAAGAATCTGTGGGACGCCAAGATCGACAAGGAGCCGACCCCCGATCTGATCTCGATGATGATCCATTCCGACGCGATGGCCGAGATGGACGAGCTGGAATTCATGGGCAACCTCATCCTGCTGATCGTTGGCGGCAATGACACCACCCGCAATTCGATGTCTGGGCTGGCTTATGGCCTGCACCATTTCCCCGAGCAGCGCGAAAAGCTCGAGCAGAACCCCGATCTGATCCCCAATGCGGTGCAGGAAATCATCCGCTGGCAGACGCCGCTGGCGCATATGCGGCGCACCGCGACCGCCGATTACGATCTGTTCGGCAAGTCCATCAAGAAGGGCGACAAGCTCGCTTTGTGGTATATCTCGGGCAACCGCGACGAGAGCGTGTTCGAGGATGCCGACAGCATCATCGTCGACCGCGAGAACGCCCGGCGCCATCTGGCGTTCGGCTATGGCATCCACCGCTGTGTCGGCGCGCGCCTCGCCGAACTGCAGATCGCGATCCTGCTCGAAGAGATGGCCAAGCGCCGGATGCGGGTCAACGTTCTCGCCGAGCCCGAGCGGGTGCGCGCGTGCTTCGTCCATGGCTATCGCTCGATGCAGGTGCAGCTGAGCAAATATTGAAGCCGGATTGTCGCCAGCTGCGTAACTGTGCCAGTGTTCGGGCCGAACAGGCCTGACCACTGGACACGGGATGACAGGATATGGACAGACGCACATTCTTTGAACGCGGGCTTTTCGGCGCAGCGGGGATAGGCCTGTTCGGGCTCGCATCGTGCGGCCTGGGCGGTGCGAGTGCGAAGTCCGGCACCAAGTTCGAGATCACCAAGACCGATGCCGAGTGGAAGCGCCAGCTGAGCGCGGACCAATATTATGTGCTGCGCAAGGAGGGCACCGAGCGCCCGTTCTCGAGCCCGCTCGACAAGGAAAAGCGCGCCGGGACGTTCATCTGCGCGGGCTGTCGCCTGCCGCTGTTTTCATCCAGAACCAAGTTCGACAGCGGCACCGGCTGGCCCAGCTTCTACGCGCCTTTGCCCAAGGCCGTGGGCACCAGCACCGACCGCCTGCTCGGCTATGCCCGCACCGAGGTGCACTGCCGCCGCTGTGGCGGGCATCTCGGCCATGTCTTCGATGACGGCCCCAAGCCCACCGGCAAGCGCTATTGCATGAACGGCGATGCGATGCTGTTCCGGGTGGGCGGGGCGTAGAGCAAAAAAACCCTCCCCGAGCTTGCTCGGGGAGGGGGACCGTTCGCGAAGCGAAGGGTGGAGGGGAAGCGAGATTGCGCTCCCCGCCCGGAATATACGATCCCGCTGCCCCTCCACCACCAGCTACGCTGGCGGTCCCCCTCCCCCAGCAAGCTGGGGGAGGATTTCCAACAAAAAAGGGGCACACGCCACTGCTGGCGCATGCCCCTCTCCCAACCCTCTCCCCTGAAGGGGAGAGGGCTCTAAATCTGATCAACCGATGCGCTTGACGCTGTCCTTGTGCGCGCCGACGCCGCCGACACGGGCTCCGCCGCCGCCGCCGCCGCCGCCACCGGGACGACCGCCGCCACCCGAACGGCCACCACCGCCGGGACGACCACCGCCGCCCGAGCGACGGCGATCGCCGTCACGCTTGGGGCCGTAGTTGCGGCCACCGGGGGCACCGCTGCCACGCTCGCCACCGCGACCGCCGCCGCCCGAATTTACGGGCGCCTTGGCCGGGGGTGGAAGCTGCGCTGCGGCTTCGCTGAAGCCCTTGGGCAGGGGCATCGGAACGGGCTTGACCTTGGTCAGCTTTTCGATGTCCTTGAGCAGGCCGCGCTCGTCGCCGCTGACGAACGCGATCGCGATGCCATCGGCACCGTTGCGCGCGGTCCGGCCGATGCGATGGACATACTGCTCGGCCACGTTGGGCAGATCATAGTTGAACACATGGCTGACACCGGTGATGTCGATGCCGCGCGCCGCGATATCGGTCGCGATCAGCACCTTGATCTCGTTGTCCTTGAACGCCTTCAGCGCTGCCGTCCGCTGGCCCTGGCTCTTGTTGCCATGGATTGCGGCGGAGCGGATGCCGGCACCTGCCAGCGCGCGCACCACCTTGTCCGCGCCATGCTTGGTGCGGGTAAAGACGAGCGTGCGTTCGGGGCGGATTTCCTGCAGCTTGAGCGTCAGCAGAGCCTGCTTTTCGCTCTGGCTGACGAAGGTGACATACTGTTCGACGCGTTCGGCGGTCGTCGCCTGCGGGGCGACTTCGACGCGCACGGGGTTGTTGAGGAAGCGCGCACCCAGTTCGGCAATCGCCTTGGGCATCGTCGCCGAGAAGAACAGGCTCTGGCGGTTCTTGGGGAGCATCGATGCGATGCGCTTCAGGGGAACGATGAAACCCAGGTCCATCATCTGGTCGGCTTCGTCGAGAACGAAGATCTCGACGTTCTCGAGCGTCACCGCGCGCTGTTCGATCAGGTCGAGCAGACGGCCCGGGGTTGCTACCAGCACGTCGGTGCCCGGAGCGAGCTTCTTCTTCTGCTGGAAGATCGGCACGCCGCCAAAGATGCAGTTGACCGACAGGTTGAGGAAGCGCGCATATTCGCGGATGTTCTCGGCGATCTGCGCGGCCAGCTCGCGGGTCGGCGAGAGCACCAGCATGCGCACGCCCTTGTGGGTGCGGCCCTTGGTTTCCTTGGCGAGGTGATGCAACGAAGGCAGCGAGAAGGCTGCGGTCTTGCCGGTTCCGGTCTGCGCGATGCCGAGCAGATCGCGGCCCTGCAACAATGCGGGGATGGCGTCCTTCTGGATCGGCGTCGGGGTGTCGTAACCCTTGGCGTCGAGCGCGCGGAGGATCGGATCGGCAAGGCCAAGTTCATGAAAAAAAGACATAATTTTACTCTATACAGAGCAAGGCGCTGGCCGGCCTCAAACGGGCGGCGCGCGCATTGCGGGGTTCAGAAGCTCCTGGAGATCCAAGAATTTCAGGAAAACGCCCCGCGTGAATTGGGATGTTTGGATCAAGCAGCGGGGTTTCATGACCCGGCCATTCGGACCTGCGCTTGATCCCATGGCGGGATCGCTACAGATCGACGTTCACGCTGCCGGTTCGTAAGGGGCGCCGGGAAGGATTCCCGTGCCTAGGCGCGCTGCTTGGAAGGCCATATGGCGGCAAGAGCGCCCGATAGCAAGGAAATTCGCGCTCTGGCGCGTGTCAGGCGGCTTCCTGGATGTCCGCAGGGCCACCGATCAGCACGAAACGCCGGTCGCAATAGCCGCATTCGACATAGCCCTTTTCGTCGATCTGCAGCCAGACGCGCGGGTGGCCAAGCGCTGCGCCGCCGCGAATCTCGCTCGCGCCATCGCAGGCGACGCGGGGGGTGTTGGTGCGGACGGTTTCAGGGGGCGTGATCATGGCTCGAGCGATTATCAAAGTTGCCGCGTTCGTGCAATCGGGCTTTCGCTGACGGTGCGGATCACGCCTTGTACAGACCGTCCAGCCGGTCCTGATAGCGGCCGCGGATGATGTGGCGGCGGATCTTCATCGACGGAGTCATCTCGCCATTCTCGATCGAGAACGGTTCGTCGGCAAAGGCGAACTGGCGCACCTTTTCGATCACCGACAGATCGGTATTGACCCGGTCGAGCGCCGCGCGCACCGCGGCCTTGAACGCCGGATTGGCCTGCAAGGCGGCGAAATCGACCTTTTCATCGTGCGCAGTGGCCCACTCCAGCGCCCATTCGGGGTCCGGCACCACCAGCCCGACGAGATAGGGCCGCCGGTCGCCGGTCACCATCGCCTGATGGATCTCGGGCTGCAGCGTCAGCATGCCTTCGACCTTTTGCGGCGAAACGTTGTCGCCCTTGTCGTTGACGATCAGATCCTTCTTGCGGTCGGTGATGGCGATGCGCCCGGCCTCGTCGATATGGCCGATATCGCCGGTGTGCAGCCAGCCATCCTTGAGGACGCGGGCGGTCTCTTCGGGGTTCTGCCAGTAACCGTGCATCACCAGTTCGCCGCGCACCAGGATTTCGCCATCCTCGGCGATCCGCACCTCGGTATCGGCAAGCGGCGGGCCGACGGTGTCCATCTTGACCCCGACCAATGGTCGGTTGCAGGCGATGATCGGTGCCGCCTCGGTCTGGCCATAGCCCTGCAGCAGCGTCAGCCCGAGCGAGTGGAAGAACACGCCGATCTCGGGATTGAGCGGTGCGCCGCCCGAGACCATCGCCTTGATCCGTCCGCCGAACCGCGCCTGGATCTTCGGCCTCAGGCTCTTCGACAGGATGAAGTCCATCGGCTTGTCGATCAGCCCGGCGCGCCCGCCCAGCTGCTTTTCGCCCAGCGCCATCGCGCGTTCGAACAGGAAGTTGGCGACCTTGCCCTGCTTCTGGATCTGCTTGAGAATGCGGGCGCGCAGCACCTCGAACAGCCGTGGGACCACGACCATCAATGTCGGGCGCACTTCCTCGATGTTGCTGGCGAGCTTCTCCAGCCCTTCGGAATAATAGATCTGCGCGCCCAGCCCGATCGGGAAGAACTGCCCGGCGCTGTGTTCATAGGCATGGGAGAGCGGCAGGAACGAGAGGAACACCTCGTCTTCCCAGCCGAAATCCTCGGCGATGACGCGGGTGGGGCCCGCGACGTTGTGCAGGATCGCGCCATGATGCTGCATCACTCCGCGCGGCGCGCCGCCGGTGCCGCTGGTATAGATGATGCACGCGGTGTCGCTGCGGGTGAGGCTCGCGGCATCGGCGCGCACCTGCGCCATCAGCTCTTCCTGGCGCGCAGGATCGCCGGTGACCAGATCGCTCCAGCTGTGGGTGCGGAAGCGGCTCGCCTGGCCGACCTTCATCGGCTCCATGCCGATCACGTGCCAGGCGTTGCCCGCGCGCAGCACCGCAGGCAGCAGCGTCCTGGCGAGCTTGGCGTTCGACACGATCACCGCCCGCGCCCCAGAATTGTCGAGGATATGCTGGTGGTCGCGTTCGGTGTTGGTGGTGTAGGTCGGCACGGTGATGCAGCCCGCTGCCATGATCGCCAGATCGGCGATGCACCACTCGGGGCGGTTCTCGCTGACCAGCATCACCCGGTCGCCGCGCGCCAGCCCCATGTCCTTGAGCGCGTGGGCCAGTTCCGCGACCTGCCCTGCCGCCTGCCGCCAACTGATCGAGCTCCAAACCCCGCCACGCTTGGCCCACAGGAACGGTCGCTCGCCCAGTTCGTCGGCGCGGGCAAAGAACATGGCGACCAAGTTGTCGAACTGCGCAAACTGATCGAGGGACGTGTTGGCGATCACCGGTATTGGGCTCCTCAAATGCCGCGCTTTGGCGTGCGGTCTGGTGTCGACGGGTCTAGCGGGCTTTGGTTGCAGGGGCAATCAGTGCTGACGGCGCAAATCCGTGCGGATCAGATTCTCAAGGTGTGCCGAGCCTTGCCCAATGCCGCCTTGTCCTCCGCATCCAGTCCCAGCTTCAGCCCCAGCCACACCAGCGGCAGGAACAGCGCGAACTGTACCCCGGCGCGGGCGGCGGTGGGGATATCGTGCAGCGCCAGACCGACCAGCCACAGCATCCCCAGCCCGGCGATGCCGGTGGCCAGCGCCCGCAGGAAATGGGTGTCGAACGGGCCCAGCCGGTCACTCCACCACAATTCGCCGACCGCCGCCCAGCTCGATACGATCACGCCCGCGCTGACCGCCAGGGCCATGCCCGTCGCGCCCAAAGACGGCACCGTCAGCCAGCCGACGAGAGCGGCGATGCCGATCCCGGCCAGCGAGTTGGCCAGTGGCAGCAAGCGGTGTCCGGTCATTTCGACGATCGGGGTCGCCGCCCCCAGGATCGTCTCGCCCGCCCTGCCGACCAGCAGCACCACCAGCACCGGCAGCGCTGCGGCAGCTTCTGGCGAGAACAGCAGCAGCAGCGCATCGCCGCCCGCAATCATCACCCCGGTCAGCGGTAGCACGACGATCGCCGCCAGCCGGTTGGCGAAGCGATACAAAGGCGCGATCTCGGCAGGATCGGCGGCGCCCTGCGCGGCGGTCAGCGGGGCGAGGACATAGAGGAAGGTCTGGCGCACGATCAGCGGCACCGAGGCGATCTTGCGGGCGATGCCGAACAAGCCGGCAGCCACCGCGCCTCCCGTTCCGCTGAGCACCAGACCCAGCAGCACCGGAGGCAGATCGTTGAACGCGCGGCGGGCCAGGTTGGGCGGCATCGTCGCCAGCCCGCTTTTGAGCGTGTCGCGGCGCAAGGCCTTCGCCATCGGCGCGCGCCACAGCAGGGCAAGATCGTAATAGCGGCCGAGCAGCCGCACCGAGAGCCACGCGGTGATCGCCAGCGATGCGACATGCGCGATGAACAGGCCGAACAGCCGCACGCCCAGCGCATACAGCGCCACCGCGACGATCAGCCGCGCGATCTGCTCCCAGAAGATGCGCAGGCGAATCTCGGGGCCGAAGGCGCGCTTGGCGCGGGCGGCGGCGGTCGCGATCTCCAGCGCGACGGTCAGCGGCAATGTCCAGATGAACAGGGCGATCAGCTGCGGCAACACCGCACGCACCGCGGGATCGGCGGCGAAGGCTGGTGCGATCCATGGCGCTGCGAGCGAGACGGCCAGCGCCAGCAGGCCTGAGGGGATCACCGTCACCAGCAGCGCATAGCGCACCGCGCCATGTTCCGCCTCGCGGCTGGGTGCCGACGGAACCGAGCGTTGCAGCCCTTGCGCCAGCGACAGCGTGGTGACCGTCGCCAGCAGGTTCACCGCCGCCCACAGCACGATATAGGTGCCATAGGTCGCAAGCCCGAACATCCACACAAAGGCGGGCTGGGTGATGATCTCGATCACCGCGCCCATGCGCGCAAGCCCGGTCAGCGCCGCGCCGCTGGCGACATCGGCCCGGCTGACTGCGGGGCCGCTGGCGGGGTTTTCGCGGGGGCTGGCGACCGGGTCGGCGGGGGGCTGGGCAGGGTCCTGGGGATGCGGGGCCACGATTGCGGCCTATTCCTCGGTACGGATCAGCACGGTTTCCCCGACCATCAGGAACAGCAGGAACGGAGACCATGCGGCGAGGAACGGCGGGTAGGCGCCGAGATTGCCCATCGCCAGCGCGAAGTTGTCGGCGACGAAATAGGCAAAGCCCAGCCCCATGCCGATCACCGCACGCACGAACAACTGGCCCGACCGGGCAAGCCCGAACGCGGCCACCGCGCCCAGCAGCGGCATCAGCAACGCCGACAGCGGCCCGGACAATTTGTGCCAAAGGTTCGATTCGAGCGAGGCAGTGGGACGGCCCGCTTCCTTCAGTTCCTCGATCGCCGACCACAATTGAAGGAACGACAGGCCTTCGGGGTTGACCTTGCTCAAGGTGAACTGGTCAGGGCGCACGCCGCCTGCGGTGGTGATGTTGCCCAAAGCCTGCTTCTGCCCGGTGCCGACATTGAACTGGCTGGCATCGGTCAGCTGCCAGCCGCTGCCGGTATAGACGCCCTGGGTAGCGGTGACGATGCGCGCCAGGCCGCCCTGGCTGTCACGCGCATAGACGGTGATTCCGGTGAGCCGGGTGGCAGCGCCGGTGCCCTCGACGGTATCGGCCTGGATGATATTGTCGCCATCGCGCACCCAGATGTTGGCCTTGACGTTGGAATCGCGCGGGATCGGCCCGAACTCGGCCTGCTCCCATGCGCTCAGCGTCGCAGTCGCGCGGCTGAGGATGCGCTCGGAAAACACGAAGGTGATCAGCGAGACTCCCAAAGCCGCGATCAGCAGCGGGGCGAGCACCTGGTGGGCCGATAGCCCCGAGGCTTTCATCGCCACCACTTCGCTGTTCTGGTTGAGTGTCGCCAGCGTGATGATCGTCGCGAGCAGCACCGAGAACGGCAGCACCAGATCGATGATCTGCGGCGCGCGCAGGCTGATATAGGTCAGAAGCTGCGCCTGCCCGTTGCCGGGATAGGCCAGGATCTTGCCGCTTTCACCGAGCAGGTCGAGCGATTGCAGCACCAGGAACAGCAAGGCCGCCACCGCCAGGATGCTGGTGAGGAACTTGCGTGCCATATAGACGGCCACGGTGCGCGAGGGGAAGAATTCCATCTGCATGATCCCGCGCTATTCCTGGAACGACCGTTTGCGGCCAAAGCTGAAGAGCCCCTTGATCGCGGTGCCCGATTTGGCGAACAGTTTCTCCAGCGTGCCGATCGGCTGGCCGCCGGGAACGAAGGCGACCTGATAATACATCCAGCCGATCAGCGCGGCGAACAGCGAGAAGGGCAGCCACAGGGCGATGATCGGGTCGACCAGCCCCAGCGCACCCACATCTTCGCCATATTCGTTGATCTTGTGATAGGTCACGATCATCACGATCGACAGGAACACGCCCAGCGCCGATGTCGAGCGTTTGGGCGGGATCGCCAGCGCCAGCGCCAGCAGCGGCATCAGCAGCATCATGACGACCTCGACCATGCGGAAGTGGAAGTTGGCGCGGGTCTGGTTGCGCTGCTGTTCGGGGATGTTGGCATCGCCGCCGATGCGGACCAGTTCGGGGATAGTGTATTCGCGGTCCTTGCCGCCGCCGCGACCGCGGAAGGATTCGATCTTGGGCAGGTCGATCGGCAGGTCGTGGTTTGAAAAGGTCAGCACGCGCGGCGTCTCATAGTCAGGCGCGCTGTGAATCAACGTCCCGTTGGTCAACCGCAGGATGATGGTGTTGGGATCATCGGTCGCGAGGAACTTGCCCTGTTCGGCGCTCACCGCCAGCGCGGTTCCCGAGCGGGCCTCGGCACGCACGAAAATGCCATAAAGCTCGCGCCCGGTGTCGCGGCTCTGCTCGATTCGCATCGTCATGCGGTCGCCCAACTGGGTGAATTCGCCGACCTTGATCGATGCGCCCAGCGCGCCCGAGCGCAGTTCGAAGCCCAGCTCCTCATAGGCATAGCGTGCTTGGGGCTGGATGTACCCGACCAGCGCCAGGTTGATCAGCATCAGCCCGACCGCGAACATGTACGGCACCCGCAGCAGCCGGGTGTAGCTCAGCCCCACCGCGCGGAACACGTCGAGTTCCGAGGACAGAGCGAGCTTGCGGAAGGCGAGCAATATGCCCAGCAGCAGGCCGATCGGGATGCCGAGCGAGAGATATTCGGGAATCAGGTTGGCGAGCATGCGCCATACCACGCTGACCGGGCCGCCCTGCGCTGCGACGAAATCGAACAGCCGCAGCATCTTGTCCAGCACCAGCAGCATCGCGGCGATGACGAGCGTGCCGACCAGCGGAAAGAACACAAGGCGACCGATGTAAGCGTCTGTGGCGGTTATCAATTTCAACTTATTGTCGCCCTGTCACCATGATTTGGCCGCAAACGCTTCCCATAAGCAGACGGGTAAAGGGGGCTCATCAGCCAAACCGCGCCATCCGGAGCGGACCGGCTATAGCTTCTGGGATTGATTACGTCATGTTCAAAATTGCGGCAAAATCACTGGCCTTCGTGGCTGCGGGCGGCATCGCCTTTGCAGTGTCCGTGCCTGTGGCCAGCGCGCAGCGACAGGAAATCTCCAACGACATGCGCAAATGTGGCGCCGGTGCGGCCGGTCCTGCGGTGCAGGTGGAGGTCAGCGGCTTCAAGGCGAATACCGGCCGGATCAGGGTTCAGTCCTATCCCGCCACCAAGGGCAGCTGGCTGGAAAAGGGTGCCTGGATCAACCGCATCGACATGCCCGTCTCGCCGCGGAGCGGCAAGATGGCGTTCTGCGTGCCCGTGCCCGAAGCCGGCACCTATGGCATCGCGGTGCGCCACGATGTCGATGGCAGCGGCAAGTCCGGCTGGAACGACGGCGGCGGTTTTTCGAACAACCCCTCGCTTTCGCTGCTCAGCCTCAAGCCCTCTGCAAACAAGACCGCTATCCGGGTCGGTTCCGGCGTAACGCGCATCTCGGTGGTGTTGAACTACCGCCAGGGCATGACGATCAAGCCGATAGGATAACCTGAATGACCCTCGTTGCGCTGATTTCCAATCCACGATCCACCGGCAACAAGGCCCTGTTGCCGGCGGTGCGTGATTATTGCGCACGCAACCCGGACATTTTCCATTACGAGGTCGAAGAGGTCCACCAGATCGCCGACGCCCTGCGCGCGATCGCTCTGGTCAAGCCCAAGGTGCTGGTGATCAACGGCGGCGACGGCACGGTGCAGGCGACGCTGACCGAGCTGTACCATGGCAGCCATTTCGGCAAGAACCCGCCGCCGGTCGCGGTGTTGCCCAACGGCAAGACCAACCTGATCGCGCTCGATCTGGGCGCCAGCGGCAAGCCCATCCCGACGCTTGAGCGCATCGTCGACATCGCGCGCAACGATCTGGAAAGCCACATCGTGGTGCGCCAGCTGATCGCGCTGACCGATGGCGAGGATGGCCGTCCGGTGCTGGGCATGTTCATGGGTGGCGCAGGGCTTGCCGAGATCATCCTTTACTGCCGCCAGAAGATCTATCCCCTGGGTCTGCCCAATCCGGTGAGCCATTTCATCGCCGCGGTCGCCGGGCTGCTCACCATGCTGTTCGGCCTCACCGCCAAGTTCCTGCCGATCACCCGGTCGGCGCTGCGGATCTCGTACTTCCAGAAGGGCGAGCTCAACGGCAGCTTCCTGGTGGTGATGGTGACGACGCTGGAAAAGCTATTGTTGGGCAGCAGGGCGGAAAGCGACACCTCGCCGACCGGGCATCTGAAGTTCATCGCGGTCGAACACAACCGCGCGGGGCTCACCACTTTGCTGATCGACACGCTGATGGGCCGCTTCGGCACCCGGCGCGGGCGCGGCGTGCATCTGGCGCGCGAGGACATGATCCGCATCGATTCGGACCGCAGCCGCAGCCGCGTCGTGCTCGACGGCGAAATTTTCGAGGCCAGCGCGGGCAAGCCGATCATCCTGCGCTCGACCGACCCGGTGCCCTTCCTGCGGCTGGCGGCTTGACCTGAAGACTGTTTTCCGGTGCACGCCGGAATCCAGTGCGGTCTGCTCTGCCATTACCGTTTTTCGTCATTCCCGCGAACGCGGGAATCCCGCTATAGACGCGACGTTTGCAAGGTAGCGGGACCCCCGCGTTCGCGGGGGTGACGAACACATTTGGACGGTGGTGTGAACTCTCTCAAATCCCTGATCGCTGCCGAGATCGACCAACCGGTCGACCCCCGTGTCGCCGCCTTTGCCGCCGAGCTCGTCCGCCCGTTCGGCACCACCGCGCGCGCGGTGATCTTCTACGGATCGTGCCTGCGCGAGGCGCAGCTCGATGGGCTGATGCTCGATTTCTACGTGATCGTCTCGGACTATGCAGCGGCCTATCGCCAGGCTGGTAAAGGCGGGTGGATGGCGCGCGCCAATGCGCTGATCCCGCCCAATGTCTTCCCGGGAGCATTCGACAATCTCGCCGCGAAATACGCGGTGCTGTCCGAGGCGGACCTGGCGCGCGCGTGCTCGATGCAGGCGCGCGATGTCTCGGTCTGGGCACGGTTTGCGCAGCCGGTCCGGCTGGTGTGGAGCGCGGACGATGCCGCGCGCGGCGCCGCGCTCGATGCGCTGTGCGATGCGCCGGTCACGCTGCTGCGCCACGCCGCGCCGCTGACCGATCCAGCCTCGGCCGATTCTCTCGCCGCCTGGCGCACCGGCTTTACCCGAACTTATGGCGCCGAACTGCGCGCCGAGCGCGGCGACCGCCCCGACAAAGTGGTCGATTTCGCGCCTCACCACTACGCCATGGTCGGCGAAGCGATTGCGCACGAATATCCCGATATCGCCGCGATGCCCCGTTCCGAGGCAGAACAACGCTGGGCGCAGCTCAGGCGCCGCGGCAAAAGGCTCACGGTGGCACGCCTCGCCAAGGCGAGCTTCACCTTTGCCGGCGGGATCGATTATCTCGCCTGGAAGATCAACCGCCACGCGGGCACGCAGATCGCGATCAAGCCCTGGCAGCGCAAATGGCCGCTGGTCGCGGCGATCGTGCTGGTGCCGAAGCTGCTGCGATCGGGCGCGGTGAAGTAGCGCCCGAAAATCCTCGCCGGGACGGGGAGGGGGACCGTTCGCGCAGCGAATGGTGGAGGGGCAGCGGGATGGATCAGCCCTTCTTGAATCGCACCCGGACGCTTCCCCTCCACCACTGCGTGGTCCCCCTCCCCGTGCCGGGGAGGATTATAACAACCCTTGATTTTCCTGCCCAAAACATCCATCTCGTAATCGGAACGATTCACTCCGATTAACGGGCCAAGCCTTATGCGCATGTCCAGTCTTGCCGATTATGCCGTGGTGCTGATGAGCGCCGCTGCGCGCCATTGCGGCGGGATGCGGTGCAATGCGCGGGTGCTGGCGACCGAAACCGGGCTGCCCTTGCCCACCGCGCAGAAGCTGGTGAGCAAGCTGTCCGCCGCTGGCCTGATCGAATCGGTGCGCGGCGCGGGCGGCGGTTTCCGCCTGTCGCGCCCGCCCGCTGCGATCACGCTCGCCGATATCGTCGAGGCGGTCGACGGCCCGATCGAGATCACGGTGTGCGCAGGCGAGCACGCCAGCGATTGCGCGATGGAGGGCAGCTGCCATGTCCGTCCGCACTGGCAGATCGTCAACCGCACCATCCGCTCCGCGCTTGCCGGGGTAACCTTGGCTAGCCTGGGCCAGCATATCCCCGATCCCAAGCGCCCCGAACATGCGCTCGACCTCAAGAAGGTCGGCGAAAGGACCTCAACGTGACCGACGACAGCACCCCTGCCGACACCAAGACGCGCGACGCCGATGCGTGGGCCGCCGCCGAAAAGGCGAGCACCTATGAATGGGGCTTTTCGTCCGCGATCGAGCAGGAAATGGCACCCAAGGGGCTGACCGAGGACACCGTGCGCTATATCAGCGCCAAGAAGAACGAGCCCGAATGGATGCTCGACTGGCGGCTGAAGGCGTTTCGCATCTGGCAGACGCTCGAGACCCCCGATTGGGCCAAGCTCAACGTTCCGCCGATCGATTATCAGGACGCCTATTATTACGCCGAGCCCAAGGCCAAGCCCAAGCTGGGTTCGCTCGACGAGGTCGATCCCGAAATCCTCGAGGTCTACAAGAAGCTCGGCATCCCGATCGAAGAGCAGAAGGTTCTCGCCAATGTCGAGGGCGCGCGCCGCGTCGCGGTCGATGCGGTGTTCGACTCGGTCTCGGTCGCGACCACTTTTCGCGAGGAACTTAGCCGTGCCGGCGTGATCTTCATGTCGATCAGCGAGGCGATCCGCGAATATCCCGACCTGGTCAAGAAGTGGCTGGGCAAGGTCGTGCCGGTGCGCGACAACTATTTCGCGACGCTCAATTGCGCGGTCTTTTCCGACGGCACCTTCGTCTACATCCCCGAAGGCGTACGCTGCCCGATGGAGCTGTCGACCTATTTCCGTATCAACGCGGAGAACACCGGCCAGTTCGAACGCACCCTGATCATCGCCGACAAGGGCAGCTATGTGTCCTACCTCGAAGGCTGCACCGCGCCGCAGCGCGACGAGAACCAGCTTCACGCCGCCGTGGTCGAGCTGGTCGCGATGGACGATGCCGAGATCAAGTACTCGACCGTGCAGAACTGGTACCCCGGCGACGCCGAGGGCAAGGGCGGGATCTACAATTTCGTCACCAAGCGTGGGCTGGCGCAGGGCGCGCGCTCCAAGATCAGCTGGACGCAGGTTGAAACCGGGTCTGCCGTGACGTGGAAATATCCGTCGTGCGTGCTCAATGGCGAGGACAGCGTGGGCGAGTTCTACTCGGTCGCGGTGACCAACAATTACCAGCAGGCCGATACCGGCACCAAGATGATCCACAACGGCAAGGGGTCGCGCTCGACGATCGTGTCGAAGGGGATCAGCGCGGGACGCAGCAACAACACCTATCGCGGACTGGTGCGCGTCGCGCCGGGCGCGGAAGGCGTGCGCAACTTCACCCAGTGCGATTCGCTGCTGCTCGGCGACCAGTGCGGCGCGCACACCGTGCCGTATATCGAGGTGCGCAATCCTAGCGCGCAGATCGAGCATGAGGCGACGACCAGCAAGATCAGCGACGATCAATTGTTCTACGCGATGCAGCGCGGGCTGAGCGCCGAAGAAGCGGTGGCGCTGATCGTCAACGGTTTTGCGCGCGAAGTGCTCAAGCAGCTGCCGATGGAGTTCGCGGTCGAGGCGCAGAAGCTGCTGGGGATCAGTCTCGAAGGTTCAGTCGGATGATCGAGGCCCAACAAATCCTCCCCGGAACGGGGAGGGGGACCATCCGCAGGATGGTGGAGGGGAAGCGAGATTGCGCTTCGTCACCATCTGTCCTCCGCACCCGCTACCCCTCCACCACGCCGCTGCGCGTCGCGGTCCCCCTCCCCGGAACGGGGAGGATTTGGACGCATCGCTATCGGCGCAGCCCCCTCTCCCAGCTTCGACTAGGCTCGCTTCGCTCACCAAGTCTGCGCAACCCTCTCCCTCAAGGGGAGAGGGGAAGAATGGAAAACTGATGCTTACGATAACCAACCTCCACGCCACCATCGGTGGCACCGAAATCCTCAAGGGCCTCTCGCTCACCATCAACGCGGGCGAAATCCACGCGATCATGGGGCCGAACGGCGCGGGCAAGTCGACGCTGGCGTATACGCTGGGCGGACGGCCCGGGTACGAGGTGACCGATGGCACCGCGACGTTCGACGGGCAGGATCTGCTCGCCCTCGAACCACACGAGCGTGCGGCGGCCGGCCTGTTCCTCGGCTTTCAGTATCCGGTCGAGATCCCCGGCGTCTCCAATTTGCAGTTTCTGCGCGAGAGCCTCAATGCGCAGCGCCGTGCACGCGGCGAAGAGCCGCTTTCGGGCGCGGAGTTCATCCGGCTCGCCAAGGAAAAGGCCGGGCTGCTCAAGATGGACATGGACATGCTCAAGCGGCCGGTGAACGTCGGCTTTTCGGGCGGCGAGAAGAAGCGCAACGAGATGGTGCAGATGGGGATCATCGATCCCAAGCTGGCTTTGCTCGACGAGACCGACTCCGGGCTCGATATCGATGCGCTGCGGATCGTCGGCGAAGGCATCAATACGATCATGCGCAAGCCCGATCGCGCGGTGCTGCTGATCACGCATTATCAGCGGCTGCTCGATCTGGTGAAGCCCGATTTCGTGCACGTACTCGCGGGCGGACGCATCGTCCGCAGCGGCGGCGCGGAGCTCGCGCTCGAGCTCGAGGAACAGGGCTATGAGGCGGTAGCGTGATGACCAACGTCATCCCGCTCCCCACCCGGCGTGACGAGGCCTGGCGCTATGCCGATCTCGATGCGCTCGCGCGTGTCTGGGGCGATGTGCCGCAGGGGCCTGAGCGGATCACCGTGGCCGCGGGTGAAACACTGGCCAAGCAGATCGTGCTGCCGGTGGCGATGTCGGGCGTCTCGATCGTCGATCTCGATGTCGTGATCGAAGCCGGAGCGACGTTCGCGCTGCATCTGCTCGCCACCGACGCCGATTACGGCCGGATGAGCGTCAATGTGCTGCTGCACGAAGGCGCGCATTTCGAGATGGGCGGCGCGATCCTGGGCAACGGCGAGCAGACGCTCGAGATCGTGACGCAAGTCAACCATGCGCACCCCAATGCCACCAGCAACCAGGTTGTGCGCAGCGTCCTTGCGGGGCACGCCACCGGATCGTTCCTGGGCAAGGTCGCGGTCGCGCGGCATGCGCAGAAGACCGATGCCTCGCAGTCGGTCAAGGCGATGCTGCTCGACCGCACCGCGACCGCCAATGCCAAGCCCGAGCTCGAGATCTACGCCGACGACGTCAAGTGCGCGCACGGCGCGACCGTGGGCGAACTCGACAAGGCGGCTTTGTTCTACATGGCCGCGCGCGGTCTCCCGCCGCAGCTGGCGCGCAAGCTGATGCTGCAGGCGTTCATCGCCGATGCGTTTGTCTCGCTTGACGATGATGTCGCGCGCGAAGCGATCGAGTCGCGCGCGCTGGCTGCGCTCGAGGGATTGGTGTGATGATGATGCCGCTCGCCATTCATTCCCCCTCCCCCCTTGCGGGGGAGGGTCGGGGAGAGGGGGTCGGGCGTGTCGGCTCGATGCCGACGCGCGCGATTAGCGGTCGCATCCACCCTCTCCCGGCTTCGACTAGGCAGCAAGCTGCCAAGTCTGCGCAGCCCTCTCCCGTCAAGGGAGAGGGATTATGAGCGTGCTCGCACCCTCCCGCCTGCTCGACCACCGCGCGGACTTCCCCGGGCTGGTCACCGCTACGGGCGAACCCTGGCATTACCTCGACACCGCCGCGACCGCGCAGAAGCCGCGGGCCGTGATCGATGCGATCGCGCGCGCGTATGGCGAGGATTACGCGACCGTCCACCGCGGCGTCTATGCGCGCTCGGCGAACATGACGGTGTTGTACGAAGGCGCGCGGCGCAAGGCGGCGGCGTTTATCGGCGGGCGCGACGACGAGACGATTTTCGTGCGCGGCGCCACTGAAGGCATCAACCTCGTCGCGCAAAGCTGGGGCGGCGAGAACCTCAAGCCCGGCGACCGGATCATGCTCAGCCAGCTCGAGCATCACAGCAATATCGTCCCCTGGCAGATGGTCGCCGAGCGCACCGGTGCCGAGATCGACGTCGCTCCGCTGACCGAAGACGGCCAGATCGATCTCGATGCGATGGCAGCGATGCTCACCGAGCGGCACAAGATGGTCGCGCTGGCGCATGTCTCCAACGTGCTGGGCAGCGTGCTCGATGCCAGGCGCGCGGCGAAGCTTGCGCACGATGTCGGCGCGCTGCTGCTGCTCGATGGCTGCCAGGCGGTGCCGCGGCTGCCGGTCGATGTCGCTACGCTCGACTGCGATTTCTATGTCTACTCCGCGCACAAGCTTTACGGCCCGACCGGGATCGGCGTGTTGTGGGGCCGGGCTTCGCTGCTCGATGCGATGCCGCCGTGGCAGGGCGGCGGCGCGATGATCGACCGCGTGACTTTCAAGCGCACCACCTACGCCCCGCCGCCGCAGCGGTTCGAGGCAGGCACCCCGCATATCGTCGGTGCCTCCGGACTGGCCGCAGCGATCGATTATGTCGAGAGCATCGGTGTCGAGGCGATCCACGCGCACGAATGCGCATTGGTCGCCGAGGCGCAGGACGCGCTTGGCCAGATCAACGCGATCCGCGTGTTCGGACCCAGGGACAGCGCCGGGATCCTGTCGTTCGCGATGCAGGGGGTTCACCCGCACGATATCGGCACCATATTGGATGAAGCACACGTCGCGATCCGCGCCGGGCACCATTGCGCGCAGCCGCTGATGGACCATCTCGGCGTTCCGGCGACCGCACGCGCCAGCTTTGGCGTCTACAGCAACAGTGATGATGTCGAGGCGCTGGTGCGCGGGCTCGACAGGGTGCGCAGGATTTTCGGATGATGCAGGAAGAGGACGCGATGAGCGAACAGGGCAAGATCATGGTCGATGAAGTCGAAGCGGTGGAAAAGCCGCCGCGTGCGCGCGTCGACAAGGCGATCGACACCACCGGGCCCGAGAGCGCAGGCGAGCGGTATGCCCGCAAGCGCGACTACCTCGCCGGTTTCCTCGAGGAAAAGCCGCAGGACGTGGCCGCAGGCGAGCCCGGCGGCGAAGTCTACGAGGCGGTGATTGATACGCTCAAGAGCATCTACGATCCCGAAATCCCGGTGAACATCTATGATCTGGGGCTGATCTACGGTGTCGAGGTCAGTGATGGCCATGCGATCATCACCATGACGCTGACCACGCCGCACTGCCCGGTGGCCGAATCGATGCCCGGCGAGATCGAACTCCAGGTCGGCTCAGTGCCCGGTGTCGGCCATGCCGAGGTCAATCTGGTCTGGGATCCGCCGTGGGATCCGGGCAAGATGACCGACGAGGCCAAGCTTGAAATGGGAATGTTATGAACACCACCACAGCCACCCGCACGCGCCCCGCCGCGCTCACGCTGACCCCGTCGGCCGAGGCCCGTATCGCGCATCTGATGCAGACTGCGCCTGCAGACGCGATCGGGGTCAAATTGTCGACCCCGCGCCGCGGCTGCTCGGGGCTGGCCTATTCGGTCGACTACGTCACCGAAGAGGTGAAGTTCGACGAGAAGATCGAGACCCCGGGCGGCGTGTTCTATGTCGATGGCGGCTCGGTGTTGTACCTGATCGGATCGGTGATGGACTGGGTCGAGGACGATTTCACCGCGGGCTTCGTGTTCGCCAACCCCAACGCCAAGGGCGCATGCGGCTGCGGCGAGAGCTTCACCGTCTGACGCAGCCGCGCGCTGTGTCCGTTATCCCTCAGGCGTGATCGGGCGCTCGCCGACGATCGACAGGCCATAGCCGTCCAGCCCGACCAGGCTGTGGTGCGAATTGGTCAGCAGTTCCATGTCCTGCACCCCCATTTCGGTGAGGATCTGCGCGCCGATACCGTAATCGCGCAGTTCTTCCATATCGGCGACCGCCTCGCCCGATTTCAGGCGGATTGCCTGGCTCAGGCTGTTGATGCCATGCCGGTTGAGCAGCACCACCAGCCCCGAGCCTTCTGCACCGATGATTTCCATCGCGCGCTCGAGCAGGCCCGATCGCGCGCCGGTCTCGCCGAAGATGTCGGTGAACGGGTTGAGCACGTGCATGCGCACGAGCGTCGGCTTGTCGGGGTCGACATGGCCCTTTTGCAGCACGGTCTGCTCGGTCTTCTCGGCCTTGTTGTAGAAGACGATCGCCTTCCACTCGCCGCCGAATTCGCTGGTGAAGCGGACCTCGGCGCGCTTTTCGACCAGATGGTCATGGCGGCGGCGATAGGCGATCAGGTCGCGGATCGTGCCGATCTTCATGCCGTGGATATGCGCAAACTCGATCAGATCGTCGAGCCGCGCCATCGTGCCGTCGTCGTTCATGATCTCGCAGATCACGCCCGAGGGATTGAGCCCGGCGAGCCGCGAGACATCGACCGCCGCCTCGGTGTGCCCGGCGCGGACCAGCACGCCGCCATCGCGCGCCATCAGCGGGAAGACATGGCCGGGGGTGACGATCTCTTCGGGACCCTTGCTGGGGTCGATGGCGACGGTCACGGTGCGCGAGCGGTCCGCCGCGCTGATCCCGGTGGTGACGCCGGTGCGGGCCTCGATCGAGACGGTGAAGGCGGTCTCGTGCCGGGTGCCATTGTGCCGCGCCATCAGGTTGAGACCCAGTTCCTCGACGCGGTCCTTGGTCATGGCCAGGCAGATCAATCCACGGCCGTATCGCGCCATGAAGTTGATCGCATCGGGGGTCGCCATCTGCGCGGGGATGATCAGATCGCCCTCGTTCTCGCGGTCCTCGTCATCGACCAGGATGTACATGCGGCCGTTGCGCGCCTCGTTGATGATTTCCTCGGCGGTGGCCATCACCCCGGCAGGGTCGCGCGATAGATAGCGCTCGAGCTTGCCCAAGGTGTCGGCGGTGGGGTTCCAGTCGGGCTCGCCGAGCTTGCGCAGCGAATTGGCGTGCAGCCCGGCGGCGCGGGCCAGCCCGGCGCGGCTTTCAGTGCCACCCTCGATGATTTCGACGATTCGTTCGATAAGCTGTGCTGACATCGGAATATCCCTTCGGAGACTCCGTTATCACATTACAATGTGCGAGGTAAAGACCAGATCACATTCAAATGGACTTGGCGGCATGGACCTCGTTCATCCGCATCAGATAGCGCGCGAGCACATCGATCTCGAGGTTGACCGGATCGCCCGGCTGCAATGCGCCCAGCGTCGTCATTTCCCAGGTGTGCGGGATGATGTTCAGGCCGAAATGAACCGCGCCATCGGCCTGGTCTTCGTGGCTGTTGACCGTCAGCGACACGCCTTCGACGGTGATCGACCCCTTGGCGGCGATATAGGGCGCGAGCGCGTGCGGGGCCGTGATGGTGAAGCGGATCGAATCGCCCTCGGATTCGCGCGCGACCACGCTGCCCATGCCGTCGACATGGCCGGTGACGATGTGCCCGCCCAGTTCGTCGCCGATCTTGAGCGCGCGTTCGAGATTGAGCCGGGTGCCTTGCTGCCAGCGTCCGGCGCTGGTCTTGCTGACGGTTTCGGCGCTGATATCGACGGTGAACCAGTCGTCGCCCTTCGACGTCACGGTCAGGCACGCGCCCGAGCATGCGATCGAGGCGCCGATGGCGACGGTGCTCATGTCATAGCCGCAGCGAATGCGGGCATGCAGATCGCCGCGCTGCTCGATATGGTCGATGGCGCCGATATCGGTGATGATGCCTGTGAACATGGTCGTCCTGTGTGTTGCCCGTCAGCGGGCGGGTTGCGCAAGGTCAGCGTATCCGCTGGTAGCTTTCCATCCGGTCGTTGCCAAGCAGCCGCGTGTCGGTGAGCCGCCAGCGACCATGCGCGTCGGCCAGCCGATCCAGCCCGATATCGCCCAGAGCGGCCTTGCCGGACCCGATCAGCACCGGAGCGCGGTACAGCAGCAGCCGGTCGACGCTGTCGGCGGCCAGAAACGCGGCAGCCACTTCGGTGCCGCCCTCGACCATCAGCCAGTCGACGCCATCGAGAGAGCCGATGTCACCGGGTGAGGCAAGCGCGGTCCACCCTGCAGGCGCATCGCCCATCCGGCTGAGCAGTACGCGGCGCGGTGACCGTATTTCCAGCCCGGCCAGCCGCACATCGAGCCGCGGCGCGTCGGCGCGATACGTGCCGCCGCCGACCAGGATTGCGTCGTGGTGCGCGCGTTCGACGTGCGTATGCGCACGCGCCTGCGCGCCGGTGATCCACTGGCTCGATCCATCGGCCAGCGCGATCCGGCCGTCGAGCGATGTCGCGAGCTTGAGCGTGACGAACGGACGGCCCAGAGTCTGGCGGGTGATGAAGCCGGCGAGGCTGGCGCGGGCTGCCGGTTCGGCAATGCCCGTCTCGACCGCGATCCCGGCCGATGCCAGCCGCGCGGCGCCCTCGCCATTGGTGCGCGGGTCGGGATCGAGCGTGCCGATGACGACGCGCGCCACCCCGGCCGCGACCAGCAGGTCGGCGCAGGCGGGGCCGCGCTGGCTGTCATGCGCACAAGGCTCGAGCGTGACGAAGGCGGTGGCGCCGCGCGCGGCCTCCCCCGCTGCTGTCAGCGCCATCGCTTCGGCATGCGGGCGGCCGCCCATAGCGGTCCAGCCGCGTCCGACGACGCGGCCCTGGCGGACCAGAATGCAGCCTACCGAAGGGTTGGGGCTCGACAGCGCACGCCCGCGCAGCGCCAGCGCGATGGCGGCGTGCATCCAGTCCGCATCAGACCGGGTGCCTGGACTCACTCGGTATCCATGCCAAACTGTTCGGCCAGGCGGCGATATTGCGCCTTGCGCTCTTCTTCCTTCGCCAGCCATTCGGCTTCGATCCGGTCGTTCTCGGCCTGGTTGGCAACGTTCTCGGCCGCGATCTGGTCATCGCTTCGCCCGGGCTCGAAGCTTGTCACCCAGGTGATCTCCGGCCGCTTCCATTGCACCTCGAAGCCCGATTCGCTGATGAACGCCGAAAAGATGGTGGTGGTCGCCGCCAGCGCCGCAAACAGAAAGCGCCATTTGTGGTCCTGCTGGTCGAACCAGTAGGTCTTGAGGTCGCCTACGGCGCGGATCGGCGAAATGTCACGAAAGAATCCCATGACCGTCAAGATAGGGGGCTTTACCCGTCTTGACCAGTATCGCCGTCCTCGCCCTGTCGCGGGCGCTTATTGCACCAGCGGCTTGGTGCCGTCGCCCAGCAGGATGAACGCCGCCCAGTAATAGGGGTGCGACGTCAGCGGGTCATCCATCGCCGTACGCTGCGCCTGTGCCAGCGAGGCGTTCATCGCGACCCCCGAGCCTGCCTTGAACAAAGCCGAGATAAGGTTTTCGGTGGCGTTGAAGTCGTCGGGCACCGGCCAGTGGCTGGCCAGCACCGATCGCGCACCGGCGCCGACGAAGGCGCGCACCAGGCCATCGAGTGCGAAGTTGCCACCGGTTTCGATCCCCGCTTCGCGCGAGGCCGATACCGTGGCCAGGCCTGCGGTATCGCACGCCGACAGGATCACCAGATCGGCATCGAGCTTGAGGTCGAAAATCTCCTTGAAGCTCAAGAGCCCGTCCGACGTGCTGTCGCCGAACGAGGTGACCAGCGCCGGGCGGGCGGGGCATTCGGGGCGCGGCGCGGTGACCAGCCCGTGGGTGGCGAAATGCAGGATGCGGAAATCGTCCAGATCGTTACGGCCCAGCAGCGCGGTGTCGCTGAAGGCGCTCTGGGTCAGCACTTCGGCCTTGCCTGCACCCAGCACGCCCTGTGCGAGCTTGAGCTCGGCAGGCGAAATCGGGTCGAGCCAGGTGTTGATCGGCCATTCGCAATCCGCTTCGCGACTGGCCGAGGCCATGCGGATGCGTTCGGGCGGCTCGGCATTCTGGCCAAGCCCGAGATAGGCCTGCTTGCCCCGCGCCGGCGCGATGGTGCGGACATCGGCGAACGAGCGCGGCGACACCGCAATCGAGAAGCGCCGGTCGCGCCCGAACCAGGCGATGCCGGTGAAATCGAACGGATCGGCATCGATCGCGGCGGTGCGTTCCAGATAGGCATCGACGCCCTTCTGATCCTCGACCAGCAGACCCGGCGGCAGCTGCAACAGCGCGCCGTCGGGCTCGTAGACCAGATGCTCGATCCCGGCGAGGTCCTGGCCCAGCCCGGGGAACAGCGCTTCGTACAGCGCCTTGGCCTCGACCACGTCGAAGGGATAATTGGTCGGCTGTCCGTTCTCGATCACCACGATCGAATCGCGCAATTTGGCCACCGTCTTGTCGAGCTCGGCGCGGGTCAGCGCGATGTTGATGGTGCGCACGCGATCGGGCGTGATCAGTTGGCCATAGGCCTGCTGGCCGACAAAGCTGACCTTGTAATAGCCTTCGCCCGGTCGCAGCAGCTTCTGCAGTTCGGCGAGGGTCACCGATGTCGGCGAGAGCACGCGATACTGCGAATACTGGCCCAGCCGGGATTGCAGCGCGGTCTGTTCGTTCTGCTGATTGGTCAGCGATTCGCGCGCGAGCGCGAGTGTCGCTGCGTCGTCCGCGGTCGGGGCGGGCAGGGCTTCGAGCCGCTGGATCTCGGCGCTGGTGCGCGAGATTTCACGGGTGCGGGTCACAGCCAGGCGGAACAGCGCAGAAGCCTCGTCATTGCCTTCGGACAATTCGCGCGCCAGCACCGCCTGGGTCTGGGCAACCCCGGGGCGCTGCAGCAGCTGGCTGGCGGTGAACATGCGCGATGCCACCGATGGGTCCGAATCGGCACGGACCGCAAGCTGCGCGAAATAGGGGCCGAGCATTTCCTTCATCGATCCGCGCGCGCTGGGCACCGCCTCGCCCTCGGCGACGATCTCGTCGTACAGCGCGATCGAGGCATCGGCCTCGCCGCGCCGCGCCAGGAACGCAGCCAGCCGCGCCTTGGCGCCCAGCAGGCCTGGCGATTGCGGATAATCCAGCCGATAGATGTTCAAGGCGTCGGTCAGCCCGGCGCGGGCGCTGGCAAGATCGCCTTGCGATTCCTGGATCAGCGCGCGCTGGGTGGCGACTTCGGCGCGCAGCCATCCTGTCGAGCTGATCCTGCCGCCCCGCACCGCGACGATCATGTCGATGCCCCGCTGCAATGCGTCGAGCGCATCGGCGCTTTGACCGGACAACCGCAACGCCGTGCCGCGCAGCAGCAGCGCCTGTCCGTCGAGGATCTGCGCCCGTTCGGTTCCGGTCAGGCTGCTGTCGACGCCGCCCAGCCGCTTGAGCCCGGCATTCTCGCGGTTGATGCGGTCGGCGAGCATCTTGGTGATCTCGCCCTGCGACAGCGAAGATTCGCCGACCAGCTCGGTGTCGACCGCCACCGGGCGATCGAGAAACGCGATCGCGGCCGCCGGGTCACGCTGGTTGATCGCGTCGATCGCGCGGAAGTTGCGGATCATCCGCTGGGTCACGCCATCGCTCGAGGCGACCACCCGGTCGGCGCGCGCAAACAGCGCGCCTGCGGTGGCAAAATCGCCCATGTTCGACTGCTGCAGCGCCTGGTTGGCGAGAAACTCGGCGGTCCGTTCGCCGCTGCCCATGTCGCGCGCGGCCAGCGTCTCGAAAAACTCTGACGACTCGGCATAGGCCCCGTAATTGTTGCGGGTGTAGGCCTCGGCTCGTGCGGATTCTTCATCGAGCGTGCCGGCCTGGATGCGGGCAAAGGCCGCAGGGTCGCTGACCTGGGTCGTGGCGACATCGACAGCGCCGGTCACCGGGCGGTCGGTGACCACCGTCGCCAGCGCCAGCCGCAGGGCGGAATCATAGCCCGCAAGCCCTTCTGCGATATACACCGTGTCGCCGCGCACCGCGGTATACAGCCGGTAATCGACCGACGCCTTGGGGTCGCGGCATTCGATGACGGTGGCGCCGCCGACATTCTCGACCTCGGTGACCTGCCGCTCGCCGCAGGTGAGACGGCTTGCGGCGGCCTGCAGATAGCTCGCCAACCGGTCGCCGTCACCGCCGCGCAGCGCATATAGCGACCCGACGGGGCTGGCCGCATCGCGGCACACCACGCGATAGCCGCGGTCGAACATGCTGGTGAGCGCCGCATCGGTCGGACGGTATTGTGCGGTGCACAGCACGCCAGCCGATCCGATGCGGAAGCTGTCGCGCAGCGCGATCGCGCCTTCGGTCTGGGCGGACGCCGCACCGGGCAGCACGCCTGCCAGGCCCAGGCTCAGAGCCATCACCGCGCTGCCGCTGCGACCGAGGGCGCGCCGCAGCGCACGGTGTCTGGACGGGGTGCGGATCATGGCTGGCCTCCGGTTTCGGGCATTGGCGTGGGCAGGGGCTGGTCGAGTTGCAGATTGGGGTTGCCACCGCTGGTCACCGGCTCGGCGATGATCGGTTCGACGCCGAGATTGCGCGTGTTGACGATGGTCACCGGCGGCATGATCGGACGGCGTGGAGCCGCTTCGCCGCGCGCGGCGGCTTCGGCTGCCGCCTCGGCCTCTTCCTGCTCGCGTTCGGCCTGGCGTTCTTCAGAGGGCTGCGGCGGGGTCGGGCCGGCATGCGATACGATCGTCGGGCCTTCTTGCGATATCGCACCGCCATCGCTGTCGCCGCCGCCGCTGCTGCTGCCGCAGCTGGCCGCATTCAGGGCGCAGCCATTGACGCTGGAGTTGGCGGTAAAGCCGGTGATGGCGCTCGCTCCGCCCTGTCCGGACGAGGGCGGGAACAGCAGATCGCGCACCGACGAGCCATTGCGCACGACATCGCCGCTGTCGAGCAACTGGCCGTAGATCACCATGTCGATGATGCGGGGCTGCGACGACTGCGATTCGATCGGATTGATCTCGACGCTTCCGACACGGCCGAAGAAGCCGGCGTTGAGCAGGGCGGTTCCGGTGTTCTGAATCAGCAGGGTGTCGCCGACGTTGAACACCAGCCGCGATGCCTGGATCACGCCATCGGGCCGCGATGGCGTGATCGGCTGAGCAAGCGCGGCGTCCCGTCCCGTAAAGGTCGGGTTCTGAGCCAGCTGCTCGAGCAGCGAGGCGCTGGCGATGTGGATGGCGTTGGCGCGGATCGAAAGCACCCCGCCCGGCGAGCTGCCATTGAGGAAAATCCCGCCGGTGTCGGCGTTGATCTCCACCCGTCCGGCCCCGAGCGCAACGCGGTTGGCCGAGGCCATGGAATTGAAGATCGCGTTGCCGTTGACCCGGATCGTGCTGCTCGTCTCGAACGCTAGCGAGCCTTCGGCGCCATTGAGGTTGGCGCCGCTCGATGCGCCCGATCCGTTGAGCGTGAAGTCGCGGATCTCGATACCGATGCCGCTCGATCCTGAGAAGGGCGAACGCACGATGATGGCCCCGGCGCGCAGTCGCGACATTTCGCTGGCATCCAGAATATAGCCTTCGCCGCTGGCGCTGCCGCCAATCAGCATTCTGCCGTCGCCGCTGTTGGTCAGCGTCAGCGTTCCGGTGTTGGCATCACCCAGCGCACCGTTTTGCGACAGCGCGATATCGCCCGAACTCACCAGAATGGTGGGCGCGGTGGCGAGACCTCCGAACGTCGCGGTGCCACCGGTCTCGATCGAGATGCGGGTGCCTGCCGTGATCGCTGCATTGGCCGAGAAGCCGTCGTTGGACGCAGCCGTCAAGGTCCCGGTGGTGACCGGACCGCCGATCGTGATGCTGCCGCCGACCTCCGATGGCGTTGTCGCCAGCAGCGCGGCAAGGTCGATGGTCGAGATCAGACCCGCTGCCGGGATGGCCGAGCTGTTGCCGATATAGGCCGTGCCCGATGCGCCGGTGGCAATCGCGCCGGTGGTCACCGATTGCGAGGCCAGCAGCACCGCCGAGGTGCCGGAGGTGACGTTGCCGGTGGCGAGGCTTCCGGTCATGGCGGCGGCCAGGATCGCATTAGTGGCGTTGAGCGCGCCTGTGGTCACCGTACCACCGCGCACGCGGATTTCGTTGGCCGAGGTGATGGCTCCGGTGGTGAGGGCTTCGGTGCTGCGCAGGAACGCGCTGCCGCCGGCGTTGATCGCGCCGGTGGCAATGCTGGTGGCATTGCCGACATTGCCCTGGCCATCGTCCGAGCCGATACCAACCGAGCCAAAGCTGTCGATCGTTCCGGTGGCAATCGCGCCATTGGCGCCCAGCCCGACGCTGAACCCGGTCGTCGGGGCTCCGCCCGGTCCGGTGGTGCGCAGATTGCCCAGCGTCAGGTTGCTGCCGGCGATGGCGCCGATCCAGCTTCCGGCGGTGATATCGCCGCCGGTGACCGACCCGGTCGCCGAGAACTGCGTGTTCGCCGAAGAGGTAAGCGTGCCGAAGCTGAGGTTGCCCGCGTTCGCCGCCATGGCGATGGCGCCTGCGGTGCTGGTGACATTGGCGAGCGCCAGCGATGCGCCGCCGATGTTCACCGTGCCGCCGGTGATCGCGCCGATCGAGGTGAATGTGCCTTCGATCGAGCGCAATTGCGCCGCGCCCGTGGTGGTCACCCCGCCGATGCTGACCGCGCCCAGTCCGTCGACCCAGACCGATGTGCCGGTCAGCGTTCCGGCGGTGATCTGGCCTGCTGCAGCCAGCAGACCCACCGCTCCGCCTGCGGTCACCGAACCCACCGCGATATTGCCACTGGTGGCATTGAGCGTGGTGTTCAGCGTCGAGGTCAGGTCCTGGACCGAGATGCTGTTGGCGGTGATGGCGATGCGGCCGTTGGTCGCGGTGATCGGACCGTTGACGGCAAAGCCGGTGCCCAGGCCGACCACGAAATTGCCCGTCTGGATGGGGCCGGTGACCGTCAGGCTGCCCAGCGTGCGCACCGGTGCGGCTGCGAAGACGGGGCTGGGATCGCCGCCGATGAACGAGGTGTTGTCATCGCCGCCACCGTCATCCAGCAGCGCAGACATCGAGGAATTGCCGATATAGAAGAAGCGGTTGGCAGCCGTGCCGGTGGTGATGCCGCCATTGATCGCGATATCGCCGTCGACCAGCAGGATCACGCTTTCGCCGGTGGAGAGCCCGCCGCTGGTGAAAGTGCCGGTGCTCAGGGCGCCGATGGTGCGGGTGGACTGGATCGATCCCACCTGGATGTTGCCGGTGGCTGCCAGCCCGACGCCGTAATTGGCCTCGGACAGCGCCGATTGCGCCACGATGTTGCCGCCGCTGATGTCGCCGTCCGCGAGCACCTCGAAATTGAGGCCGGTGGTGACATCGCCGAAGCTGACCGAGCCGATGGCATCGAATTCGGTTTCTTCCAGCGAGGTCACATTGCCGACCGCGATATTGCCGCCTCCCGTTTCAAGCGCGATGAACTCGCCCGAATCGAGATTGCCCAGGCTGATATCGCCGGTATCGGTGAGCGCCAGGATATAGCCGCCAGCCACGATGTCCGAGGTGAAGATGCCGCCCGAGGCGAAAATCTCGACGAAATTGCCCGCGCTGATTGCCCCCGTGCTGACACCGCCGCCGAACAGGCTGATGTGGTTGCCCGCGTTGAGGTTACCCAGATTCAGGCCGCCGCCCGAAATCGAGATGATGCCGCCGGCATCGATATCGCCCAGATTGACCAGCCCGCCCGCCGAAGCGCTGAAATCGCCGAAGAGCTGGAGGTTGGCGCTGACGATGATGTCGTTACCCGAGAGGATATCGATCGCATTGGCGGTGATCGTTCCGGGATTGACCGGGGTGGTCACGGTATCGGGTACGAACGTGCCCGCCGAAAGCCCGATGGTGTCCGCCGCCAGTGATCCGTTTTCGACCAGCACCGACAGCGCATTGGGTGTCGCGAAGGTGAAGGTGCCCGCGACGTTGAGCGTGCCGTCGTTGATCGCGATGAAGTCCTCACGCGGGTTGGGCGCTGGCGCATTTCCGGAGGTGTTGATTACCAGGCTCTGCACATTGGCATCGCTCAGCCGGACGACGACCTGCGAGCCTGTCTCATAGAAACTCTGTCCCGCAACCGCGCCGCTGCCGGCAATGCCCTGCGCGATACCCAGGATGTCGCCGGCTTCCAGAATGCCGCGATTGCTGGGTGTCTCGAAGCGTTCGGTGACCAGCACGGCCACGCCGCCGCCGGTGCCATCGCCGCCATTGCCCGCGATCGCGCCCAGTCCGCCATCACCCCCGATGCCGGAGGAGAACAGCGAGACGTCCCCGATGGTCACTCGCGATCCGCGCACCAGCAAGGTGGATTGGCCGCCCAGGCCGGCGCCGCCATTGCCGCCGTTGCCATTGCCCAGCGATCCGGTGCCGCCCGCGCCACCGATGCCGCCAAAGCCGAACGCCTGGACCAAGGCATCGCCAATTTCGGCAAAGCCGATGTTCAAAGGGCTCGCCGTGCCGCTGAACGTCCCGATCTGGTTGAAGCCGCCCGTGCCGGTACCGCCGACACCGCCGATACCGCCTGCGCCGGACAGGCCGATGCCGCCTGCACCCCCGAAGCCGCCGACACCATTGGACGTCAGCAGCGCGTTGCCGACCTGAAGTTGGCCATTGCCCGCCGATCCGAACAGCTGGGTGAAGCCGCCCGTGCCATTGCCGCCGGCTCCGCCTGCGCCACCCGTGGTGCCGCTCAGGCCGTCGCCGCCATCTCCGCCTGCGCCTTCGGCAGACAGCGTCACATCGGCAAAGCTGATAACGCCGGTTGCCGGGCCGCTGGCAGCAACCAGCGTGGCCTCGCCGCCGGTGCCGTTGCCACCCGCGCTCCCGGCGCCGCCATTGCCGCCGAGCCCCTTGGCACTGATGGTGATGCTGGCGCCTGTCAGGGTCGCGCCGGTCACCCCGGCACGCGATATGCCGCCTATTCCATTTCCGCCGACACCCGTGCCCAGCACGTTGCCGCCCTGGCCGTCTGCCTGCATCAGCGCCGCGCCGCCGACCGTCAAGGTGCCCGCGATGCCGCCCAGCGTGCCCAGTTCATTGAGGCCGCCGGTGCCGACGCCGCCGGTGCCCGTGTTGGCGATTCCACCAAAGCCGTTCGCCAATTGGGTCAGCGTGCCTGCCGTCGTGACCGATCCGCCGCCGGTTCCGAAGACGACCATCCCGGTGCGCCCGGCCGTCGCCGCGCCGCCGTTTCCGGTGACAAGCGAACTGCCGCCTGTCGCCGAGGCATCGAGCGAGGTGTCGCCGTCGATCTGCAGGGTGCCCGATTGCGCCGAGGAAACTGCAACACCGCCGGTCGCCAGCCCGATGATCCCGCCATTGGTCGATCCACCAAAGGCCGTCGCGTCGGCAAACAGGCTGCCAGCTATGGTGATCGCGCTGCCGACATCGCGCGCTTCGACAAAGGCGCTGCCCGCGGTCGCGGTGCCGGTATTGCCGATCCCGCCAAAGCTGCTGCCCGCGCCGGCAAAGGCCGAGAGGAACGCGCTGTCGCCCAGATTGATCTGGCCGTCGACGCCCAGCGTGATGATGTTGGCGATGCCGCCCAGCGCGGAGCCGCCTGCGGCATCGTTGATGCCGTCGCCGCCGAATGCCGACGCGCTGAGGAAACTGGTGCCGGTGATGTTGACCGTCCCGGTCTGCGCGAACACCTGCGCGGTGCCGCCGGTCCCGTTCCCGCCCGAATATATGCCGCCATCGCCGCTGCCGCCTTCGCCATTGGCGGTGATGTCCAGCAATCCGCTGATGCCGATGATCGCGGTGGACGAAATCGTGCCCACGATCGCGGTGCCGCCGGTGCCGTCGCCGCCCGAACCTGCGGTCAGTGAATCGCCGCCGATACCGGATGCCCGGGCTATTCCGTCGCCGCCGATCGACAGCGTTCCCACGCCGGCGCCCAGATTGGCGAGCCCGCCGATGCCGTTGCCGCCGCGGATGCCGCCCAGATTGCCGCCGCCAAATCCGCTCGCATCGACCGTGGCCGTGCCGCCGATGGTGATGGTGAGATCGTTGACCGCGATGCGCGCATCGCCACCGGTTCCGGTGCCCGCAATGCCATCGCCGCCACCCTGGTTGACGTCACCCTGACCGGTGGCAATCACGTCGGCGTTGCCGGTGATCGCTATGACACCAGCCGTTCCTTGCGAAATCGATGCCGTGCCGCCGTTGCCGTTGCCGCCGTCAATCCCTGTCAGCGCGGTGCTGAAGACGCTGCCGCTGGCCGACACACCGATATCGCCGACGACCGTGATCGCTCCACCCAGCGTGGCGACCATGCGCGCATCGCCGCCAAAGCCGCTTCCCGAACTGCCCGAACCGCTGGTGGTGGCCGAGCCACCAAACCCATCGGCCCTGATCTGGGCGCCGCTGAGCAGATCGATCTGGCCCGTGTTCTGCGCGGCGATCTGGGCGCTGCCGCCGATGCCGTTGCCCGCAAAGGTTCCCAATCCGCCAAAGCCAAAGGCATCGACCTGTGTGGTTCCGCCGATCGTCAGATTGCCGCCAGCGGCGTTCTGGAAGATGATCGCACTGCCGCCGGTGGCGTTGCCGCCAAGCGTTCCGGGATTTTCGCCGGTGCCGCCATTCGCGCCGGCGCTGATCGAGGCATCGCCAGCGACGCTGATCAGGCCGCCGGAGCCGCCCATGCTGAGGCTGGCGGTGCCGCCAGTGGCCGCCCCGCCTGACGCTCCGGCCAGTTCCCCGGATGTGCCGCCAAAGCCGAAGGCAAGCAGCGACAGGTCACTGAGGAAATCGAGCGTGCTCGCGCCCTCGGTGCTGACGAAAATCTGACCGCCGGCACCGGAGCCACCATTTCCTGCATTCGCTCCGCTGCCGCCAAAGCCGGTGGCATCCGCCAGAAACGCATCGCCAAAACGCATGAGATGGCCCGAGCCTTGCGCGAAGACGTCGATCCGTCCGCCAAAGCCTGCGCCGCCGGTGCCGGTTGCAGAGCCGCCGTCCGGGCCGCCAAAGCCGCTGGTCACAAGCTCGGTCGTGCCATCGATCAGCAACGTGCCGCCGCTGCCCAGCGTAAAGACGCCGATAGTGCCGCCGCGCCCGAAGTTGCTGCCAATCCCGTTGGTTTCGGTGCTTCCGGCAAAGCCTGAGGCATCGGCCCGCAGGCCGCCCGCAATCGCGATCAGGCCGCCATCGAGCGCCGCGATTTCGATGATGCCGCCGGTGCCGCTTCCCGCCGTGCCGCTGCTGTCGTTGGACCCGCCAAAGGCAACGGCGGTCAGTTCGGCGTTGTTCGACAGGCTGATGACACCGCCATTGGCCGCACGCAGGCGCACCGCACCGGCCACTGCGTCGGCGCCTTCGGGCGCCTGTTCGGCATTGGCCGACAGCCGCAGGTTGCCGCCGACATTGATCGAGGCGGTGCTGCCATCCGCGTTGAACAGGGCCGAGTTGGCTCCAAAAGCCTGCACGTCGCTAAAGAAATTGAGGTCGCCGCCAAACGACTGACCAATGAAATCGCGCGAGGCTGCGGCAACGAACGACGAAGTGATATCGGCCGGAGACACGACGATGTCGGCGGCCTGGGCCGGATTGACCTGCGAGCTGGTGTCGATGAAATCGCCGAAGACATTGTATCCGGCCGACAGGATGATCGAGTTGCCGATCACATCGACCGCGCCGGCGATGTCGAAGCCAAGCTGGCTGCCGGCGCCGATCGCCATCGTGATCGCGTTGTTCTTGGGCACTGCGACCATATAGATGCGGTGATTGTCGATGCTGCCGCCACTGGCTGGTCCGCTGGTGACGCCGTTATGGCTGATTGCGGTGTTTCCGGCACCGGCATCGCCGTCGGTTCCGGTGGTGACTTCGATGTTGAACAGCCCGCCAAAGCCGAACGAGATGGTGGCAGCCTCCGCGCCGACCATCAGCGCCGATCCGTTGACATCGACCACACCGTTCTGGCGGATGATGGGCGCAACCATCGCGACATAGCTGTTTTCAGGCGTCGCCTGGATCAGCGCGCCCGGATCGATCTGGATATAGCTGGTGGAAGAGCCCGCAGGTCCGAGAGTGAACGATCCTGCGCCGTTGATGAACGCGCCGTTGCCATCGACCACCGGATCGAGGCTGGACAACAGCAACCCGCCGACATCGATCACACCGGTCGAGCCAACGACCACGCCGCCGGGGCTGTAGAACCAGACATTGCCGCCCGAAACCAGCCCGGCGCCGGTCTGCAACTGGCTGATGATCGTGCCGTTGAGCGCGATCGCGCGACCGGGGTCGTTGGGGATGATACGATTGAGGACGGTGAATTGGTTCTGAAAGCTGGGGTTGTTGCGATAGACAACGGTGCGGCCATTGGGCAGGAAGTTGATCACCCCGCCACCGATACCCATGTCGTTGGTCGTCCAGTTTATCACGGCCTGATCGGTATCGACCTGGATGTCGTCGTTGCCGGTCGTTCGGTTGATGACCACGCCACCGGAAACGACCGTGGGGTCGCCTTCATACGCCTGCGCGTGCGCTGTCCCACACCCGCCGATGGCAAGCCCGGTAGCCAGCGCCATGCCCGAAGTCGCCTTGGCGAGCATCAAGCGGCGCGTCGCGCCGGTCGCAGGCGCAGCAGACATCAGCTTGCCAGTGATCGTCTTGGTGGTGCGGTTATAAGCCATCAGCGGGCTCCCCAGGGCAGTAGCAAGGTGGTGAGAGTGAACAGGACACGCGGATCGGGTGTGTCGACCAGCAGCCCGGCGCGTTCGGTGGGGACGGCAACGGTGACGTCCAGACGGAACCGGTCGTTGAGCCGGGCGCGCACGCCGCCGCCGACCGAGCTTAGCCGCTGCGGATCGCCAAGGCGGCCATCGTCCCAGGTCCAGGCGACATCCATGAAGACGAAGGGCTGGAACGAGAAGTCCCCGGCCTTGGCCGGCGAGATCTGCGGTCCGCGCAATTCGACCGAATAGCCGGCGCCGTCATCGCCGATGATCGTGCCCGGATCATAGCCGCGGCCGATGGTGAAGTTGCCGCCCGAGAACTCCTCGAAGCTGAGCACCGGATCGAACGCGATCTGGCCGCGCCCGCGCACGAACACCGACAGATTGTCGCCCAGCGCGGCTTCGGCGGCGATCTCGCCGCGGACCAGCGTTGAGGTCGGATCGCCATCGCCGCGCGTCGTGGGCGTGCGCACCAGTGCGCAGACGAAGTTGCACGCCTCGCTTGCGCCCAGGATGTCGAGCCCCTGGCGCAGTTCGACCTGACCGCTCATCCGCCAGCGCGGCGCGGCGCCATTGGCCATGTCGATCGCTTCGCCGGCAAGCAGGGCATAAGCCACGCGGATGCGGTCGCGTGACAGCGGTCCGATGAAGTCGATGTCCTGGTTGACGTAATCGAGGCCGATGGTGCTGTAGAGCGAAGCCGCCTGGCTGCGCAGCAGCGGATAGCGCGCCTCGATGGTCGCCAGCAAGGTGGTCGCCTCGATGCTGGCATTGACGCCTGCGGGCAGGTTGAGCTGGGGCTTGGTCCAGGCATAGGTGAAGCGGCCGCCCAGGGTCAGGCCTTCGTTGCCGACCCGGAATTCGTGCCCCGCCTGGACGATCTGCTGCTCTTCGAAATCGAGCGTCGAATAGGCCGAGATGTAGGTGCGATCACCCATGCCGGTGAGGCCATAGAATTGCGCGCGCAATTGCGCGCCATAGGGTCCGGCATCGCGCGCGGCCATGTTCTGGACGTTGAGATCGACCTCATAGGGGGTGCGGCGCACGGTGACGTCGCCGATCAGCTCGCCCGGGCCCGTGCCGGCGGGCACCAGGGTAAGGCGGATGTCATAGCCCGGCAGGTCGCGGGCAAGCAGCAGATAGCGCTCGGCCAGCTTCTGGTTGAACACCGTGCCGGTGGTCAGCCGCTCCAGATAGCTTGCGACCAGTTTCTCGCCATTGCCCGCATCGCCGCGCACGCGGATCGAGGTCAGCTTGGCATAGAGCACCTCGAACTGGACGATGCCGTTGTCGATCCGCTGGGTCGGCACCTGGACCGCGGCGATATAGCCGTCGCGGCGCAGCTTGGTTGCGACCGCGTCGCGGATTTCGCACAGGACGGCGACCGGTTGCTCGGTGCCGACATATTGCTCGTACAGCGGACGCAGTTCCGCGGGCGCGACCGGACCCAGATTGTTGAAGCGCGCCTCGGTCAGCGTCAGCCGGACATTGGCATAGGCCGGGTCAGCCAGCGGACACGGTGCGCGCTCGATGTCGCCTTCTACCGTCAGACGGGCAGGGCGATCGGCGCGTTGCTGCACCGGGCGCTCGATTTCCTCGCGGGTGGGGGGCGAGGGCACGTTGACCTGCTGGGCATGGGCCGTGGTCGTGCCAAACAGCCCTGCCGCGAGGGCAGTACCCAGAAAAACACGTGATGTGCGAGTGTTGCGCGTCGCCAAAGTTACCCCCATTTAACCATTACGGCGCGAGGGTGTCGTGGCAGAAACTGTCACCCCCAACCGGATAGCGGAAAGCAAAGCGGTAGTTCCACTTTTTGCTTCCCCGGGCGACCTTGGCACGGGTCTTAACCCAGCCTCCTTCCCGGAGCAACCCGCAAATGCCGGGCCGGCGCGGATTTGTCCAAAGTTAACATGCGTTTGGATTGGTGGCGTAAACGCCGTTACATCGCATGTAACGTCCGCTGTTTCGGCAATCATTTGAACCAATTGGCAGGTGCCCGGTGGATCGGGTGGCGCCGCGCGCCGGTCCTCCCCGCTCTGGCGCGCCTCTTCCCTCGCCGGGCAACTCACGCTATGCGCGCGGGCCATGACCAGTCTTCCCCAGCCCAAAGAATGGATCGCCACGATCCACGCCTATGTCCCCGGAAAATCGACGGGAGACGACGGCCGCCCGTTGATCAAGCTATCGGCGAATGAAAACCCGTTGGGAACGTCTCCTGCCGCGCGTGTCGCCCGCTCGCAGGGGGCAGCGGCCGATCCTGCGCTGTATCCGGATCCCGATAGCCGCGCCCTGCGCGAGGCGATCGGCACGCTGCACGGGCTGGACCCTGCGCGGATCGTGTGCGGGACCGGGTCTGACGAACTGCTCAACCTCGCGGCACAGGCCTATTGCGGGCCGGGCGATGAGGTCGTGTACGTCCGCTACGGGTTTTCGGTGTACGACATCGCCGCGCGGCGATGCGGCGCCACCCCGGTTGTTGCGCCAGACAACTTCTATGCGACCGATGTCGATGCGCTGCTCGCCTGTGTCACCGATGCCACCCGGGTGGTGTATCTTGCCAACCCCAACAACCCCACCGGCACGCTCACCCCGCGCGCCGAGGTCGCCCGGTTGCACGCCGCGCTGCCCTCGCATGTGCTGCTGGTGCTCGATCAGGCCTATGCCGAATATCTCTCGCCCGACGACGACGATCTCGGGCTCGATCTGGCGCGGGCGCATGGCAATGTGCTGGTGACTCGGACCTTCTCGAAAATCTACGGGCTGGCCGGCGACCGCATCGGCTGGGGCTATGGATCGCAGGCCATCATCGATACCCTCAACCGGATCCGCGGGCCGTTCAATGTCACGCTGACCGGGCAGGCTGCCGCGTTGGCGGCGCTGGCGGACCAGGACTTCGTGGCCCGATCGCGCGATCACAATGCCCGCTGGCGGCAGTGGCTGGCGGACGAGATCGCGCAGCTCGGCAATCACGGGCTGACCGTAATCCCCAGCCATGCCAACTTTCTGCTGATCCTGTTCGAGGGCGCGGTCAGCGCCGAAGTCGCTTTCACCGCGCTGATGCAGGCGGGCTATATCGTCCGCTGGCCCAAGGGGCAGGGACTGGGCCACGCGCTGCGGATCACCATCGGGCATGAAGCGGACATGCGCGCCATCGCCGCGGTGCTGCGCGATCTGGTGGCGGCATGAGCGAGGATTTCGCCAACGTTGCGATCGTCGGCCTGGGGTTGATCGGATCGTCGATCGCCCGCGCCATCCGCCTGTCCCTGCCCGACACCCAGATCATGGGCTATGACCGCGATGCGGGCGTGTGTGCGCGGGCGCAGGCGATCGGCTTGTGCGACAGCTACCACACCGCCTTCGGGCCCGAGCTTGCCGATGCGCAGATGGTGATCCTGTGCGTGCCGGTCGGCGCGATGGCCGCCGCGGCAGCCTCGATGGCGCCGCATCTCTTGCCCGAGACGGTCATCTCCGATGTCGGATCGTGCAAGGCGAGCGTGCTCACGGCGTTGCGCGGCGCCTTGCCGCACGCGATCATCGTGCCGGCACACCCGGTGGCAGGGACCGAGAACAGCGGCCCCGAATCGGGCTTTGCCTCGCTGTTCAAGGGGCGCTGGTGCATCCTTACCCCCGATGCCGATTCCGATGCCGCCGCGTGCGCGCGCGTCGCTGCGTTCTGGCAGGCGCTGGGCGCGAACGTCGAGACGATGGACGCCGCGCACCACGATCTGGTGCTCGCGGTCACCAGCCATCTGCCGCATCTGATCGCCTATACGATCGTCGGCACCGCCAGCGATCTGGAGGGCGTGACCCAGAGCGAGGTGATCAAATACTCCGCCGGCGGTTTCCGCGACTTCACCCGCATCGCGGCAAGCGATCCGGTGATGTGGCGCGACGTGTTCCTGTCGAACAAGGATGCGGTGCTCGAGATGCTCCAGCGCTTCTCGGAGGATCTGTCGGCGCTGCAGCGCGCGATCCGCTGGGACAAGGGCGACGAGCTCGAGGAACTGTTCACCCGCACGAGGGCCATCCGCCGCTCGATCATCGAACAGGGCCAGGACGACGCCAAGCCCGATTTCGGCCGCGAGCATCCTTAAGCGGGTTGAGTATTGCGCGATCGCCTCGCTGCAAGGCACGAAGTTTTGTCGGCGGCTATTGCAAGCGAGGAAATCCTCCCCTGCAAGGGGAGGTGGATCGCCATAGGCGAGACGGAGGGGTGTCCGCTCCCGCGATAGGGATACACCCCTCCACCATTCGCTGCGCGAACGGTCCCCCTCCCCTTGCAGGGGAGGATTTTACATCGCGCCTATTCGCCGGACGAAAAAGCCTCAGGCGCCTCCACCGGCCCATCCGCAGCCCCGCGGATCAGGTGGAACCTGTCCTGTCGTCCGTCCAGATAGCGCACCTGCTCGCCGTCGAAGACCATGTCTTCCTCGGTGCGGAACGATACCGCCTGGTTGCCCCATTCGGGGACGTTGTTGGTGACCGCAAGCTCGATCGACCAGGCGGTGTTGGCGCGCACGAGGTATCGCCCGGCCGGGCTGCTGTCCTGATTGTCCCAGAAACCGATCGCGGGCCCCGCGCCGTGGCCGTGAAAGCCGATCGGGTGCGAATAGATGCTCGGCTGATAGCCCGAGGAGATCGCGCGCGCGCGGGTTGCGGCGAGCAGATCGTTGCCGGTCAGGCCGACGCGGAACTCTGCCGTCAGCATGTCCTGCACCGCATTATTGGCGGCAAGCCCGGCCTGCAGGCCCTGCGGCGCCTCGGTCTCGCCGGGTTTCAGCACATAGGCAAGGTGCTGGGTATCGGTGTTGAGCCCCAGATAGGTGATGCCGAAATCGGTCCACAGCATGTCGCCGGGCTGGATCACCGCATCGCCGGTGAGCTCCGCCGACTGGCCTGCGCGGAAGATGTTGAGCGAAGGGTGAAACCACACCTTGAGCCCCAGCGCGCTGACCTTCTCGCGCATCCACCATTGCACGTCCTCGGCGGTGGTGGTGCCCGGCGTGATGACCTTGTCGGACAAGGCCTCGGCGATGATCGCGTGCGCGGTGCGGACGATCGAGGGATAGACCTCCAGCTCGGCGGGGATGCGGCTTTCCAGCCAGCCGATGGCAAGCGGTCCGGCGGGCACGATGCGGTCGCGCATCTCTTCGGGCAGCGCAGCGATGAAGTCTTCGTGCTGGCTGTGGGTCAAGCCGTCTGCGAGCGCGGTCTGCCCCGAGATATTGAGCGCGATCTTCTGCGGGTTGCGCTCGGCGATGACTTCGGCAAGCCGCTTCCACTGGTCGGGCTCGGTTTCGGGCACCCAGACCGGGGCGAACATGTCGGCCAGGCCATAGCGGCTGACCGTCAGTCGCTCGACCGGTCGACCCTCGCCCGGATCGAAGAACACCAGGACCGTGCGTCGCCGCGCGTGCATCGAGCTCGCATCGAGCATGGTCGCGACGACGGGATCTTCCACATATTCGCGCGCAACTAGCACCCACATGTCCACGCCCTGTTCGCGCATCAGCGTCGGCACCACGGTTTCCAGCCGCTGCGCAAGCCACGCGTCGCGCAGCTTGGCCTGCTCGCGCAGCGGCAGGATCGCGGGGTAGGCGGGCGCTTCGGCCTCGGCGGCGTTGCCCGGCGCCTGGGCCAGCGCGGTGGCAGGGGCGATAACCGGTGTGCTCGCCAGCACGGCGGCTGCGATCCATGACGTCAAGGCGGTGGTGGTGTGTTGCATGCGGCTCCCCTGCGGCGTGTCGATGGAAATAGCCTAGCCCGGCAGGGTGGGCAATGCCACCACATGATCGCCGCCCGCGGGCCAGTCGAGTTCGGGCCAGCCCTTCTGCCGCGCCACCAGCCGCATCGGCAGATAGGCGTTGGTGACAAAGGCCTCGTCGCTCAGCTCGAGCATCGGCAGGTCCGACAGATGATCGGAATAGCAGCGGATGTGGCAGGCGGCGCGGTCCAGGCCGTTGCGCGCCATCCAGGCCATCATCATCTCGGCCTTGTGCGGGCCATAGCAATTGTGCCCGGCAATATGCGGCTGCACCCGCCCGCGTGAGGCGGTGAGATCGGTTGCGATGACATCGTCGACCCCCAGCCGACGGGCGATCGCCTCGACATACAGCCGGTAGGATGCGGTGGCGATGACGATGCGATACCCTGCGGCGCGGTCGGCGGCGATCTGCGCCAGCGCGCCGGGCCGGATGTTCTTGGCGAAGACGAACTCGGCATGCGCGGCCATCGGTGCGGCGAGGCCTGCCAGGCGCAGGCTGCCCAGCAGCAGCCGCTGGTTGATCTGCTTGAGCTTGTCGCGCCTGACGATGCGCATCAGATAGCCCAGCCCGGCAAGCGCGGACAATGGCAGCAGCAGCAGCCGTTTGGGGTCATGTCGCAGCGCCATCCACAGCAGAAAGCGCGCATACGTGGGGTGGACGGTAATCGTCCGATCCATATCGTAAAAGGCGATCCGCTCCCGCACGCTTCAGGCCATAATGGCAAATGGAAATGAGACAAGCGTGGCGTTGCATCCTGCGCACGCACAGGCGATCGTTCCGCGCTGCGGCAAAGCGTGTGCCAAGATGCTTGTGATCGCTGGCTTTATCGCACAAAGAGGGCAGCGATATGGGTGTCCCGGCCGATTTTTCTGTTGAAGAGCGCAGCGAGACCGGCGCGGTGCTGCGCTTTTCCGGCGATCTCGATATCGCCACCATCGGCCCGATCGACAAGCGGCTGAACGCCTTAGACCAGACCATTGCGCTGATCGACATGGCCGATGTCGGGCATATCGATACCGTGGGCGCCTGGATCGTCCACCGGCTGGCGCGCGACCATGGTTGCGAGATCACCAATCTCAGCGAATCGGGCAGCAGGCTGGTCGAGGCTGTGGGTAAATCGGATCCGGGCGACGTCCCAGCACCACAGCGGCCCAACGTCGTAACCCGCACCGTCAGCAGCGTGGGCGAGGGCACCATACTTGCCTTCAGCTCGATGGTGGGCATGCTCAGCTTCTTCGGGGCGCTGGTGCGGGCGATACTGTCGCTCGCCGTGCACCCGCGCCGCATCCGCTGGGCCGCGATGGTCCGCCATTTCGAACTGGTCGGCGCCTCGGCGCTCGGCATCGTCGGGCTGATGAGCTTCCTGATCGGCATCGTCATCGCACAACAGGGCGCGGTGCAGCTGCGCCAGTTCGGTGCAGAGGTGTTCACGGTCAATCTGGTCGGGCGGCTGACCATCCGCGAGCTGGGCGTGCTGATGACCGCGATCATGGTCGCAGGCCGCTCGGGCAGCGCCTTTGCTGCACAGATCGGCACGATGAAGCTTACCGAAGAGGTCGACGCGATGCGCACCATCGGCATCTCGCCGGTCGAGGCGCTGGTCATGCCGCGCGTTGCCGCTGCGGTGCTGATGATGCCGCTGCTCGGTTTCTACTCGATGATGGTCGCGATGGTCGGCGGCGCGTTCCTGTGCTGGGTCGTGCTCGAAATTCCGCCTGCCACCTTTATCGTGCGCATCCAGGAAGTGGTGCCGATCACCGATTTCTATGTCGGCATCATCAAGGCCCCGGTGTTCGGCCTGATCATCGCGCTGGCGGGCTGCTATCAGGGCATGCAGGTGCGCGGCAATGCCGAGGAGGTCGGCGCGCGGACCACGGCAGCGGTGGTCCAGGCGATCTTCATGGTCATCGTGCTCGATGCGTTTTTTGCGGTGTTCTTCACTGAGATCGGCTGGGGATGAGCGCGGCGCGGGAAAAGGAATGCGATGTCGCCATCCGCATCACCGGGCTGACCAACAGCTTTGGCGAAGATGTGGTGCATGAAGACCTGTCGCTCGAGGTTCGCCATGGCGAAATCCTGGGCGTGGTCGGCGGATCGGGCACCGGCAAATCGGTGCTGATGCGCTCGATCATCGGTCTGCAGACCCCCGATTCGGGCAAGATCGAGGTGCTCGGCGAATCGATGCTGGAGGGCGAGGAGGAGGATGTCTCGATCCGCAGCCGCTGGGGCGTGCTGTTCCAGGGCGGGGCGTTGTTCTCGACATTGACTGTCGCAGAAAACGTGATGGTCCCGCTGGCCGAATTTTTCCCGCGGATCGATCGCAAGCTGCGGCGCGAGATCGCGCTCTACAAGATCGCGCTGAGCGGACTTCCCGCAGACGCTGCCGACAAATACCCATCCGAACTTTCTGGCGGCATGAAGAAGCGCGCCGGGCTTGCACGCGCGCTGGCGCTCGACCCGGACCTGCTGTTCCTCGACGAGCCAACGGCCGGCCTGGACCCGATCGGCGCGGCGCGCTTCGACGAGCTGACGCGCGAGCTGCAGCGTACTTTGGGCCTGACGGTGTTCCTGATCACCCATGATCTCGATACGCTGCACGAAATCTGTGACCGGGTCGCGGTGCTGGCCGATCGCAAGGTGATCGCCATCGGCACCATTCCCGAGCTGCTCGCCACCGACCATGCGTGGATCCAGGAATATTTCAACGGTCCGCGCGGCCGCGCCGCGGCGGTCAGCCATGCAGACGAGGAGCGGCGACAGAACCGGCACCCCGCACAGACCAAGAGCCGGGGGTTCAAGCGATGACGCTAGATCATTCCCTGGGGAACGACCGCGCCGCATTGGCGGTAGACAGCATGAAAAGATCAGGGGCATAACGCAACGCCATGGAAACACGCGCCAATCACGTCTGGGTGGGGACCGTCACCCTGGTGCTGCTCGCAGGGATCGCTGCATTTGTGATCTGGCTGGCCGGGCTGGGTGACAATGACCGCAACCGATACGACATCTTCTTCAAGACGTCGGTGGATGGCATCGCCAAGGGGTCGGTGGTGGCCTATTCGGGCGTGCCGTCGGGCCAGGTGACCGAGATTGCGCTGTGGGCCAAGGACCCGCAGTTCGTGCGTGTGCGGATCGAGGTGAACAACCAGGTTCCGATCCTCGAAGGCACCACCGCGACGATCCAGGGCGTGGGCTTTACCGGCGTGTCGCAGATCCAGCTCGATGGCGCCAAGCAGGGCGCACCGCGGATCACCGAGCCGGGGCCCGAGGGCGTGCCGGTAATCCCGACCAAGCCCGGCGCGCTGGGCGAGCTGCTCAACAACGCGCCGCTGCTGCTCGAACGGCTGGCGACGCTGACCGAACGGTTTACGCAGGTGCTGTCGGACGAGAACCAGGCATCGATCGCCGTGCTGCTGAAGAACTCCGGACGCCTGACCGGAGAGCTGGCCGAGACCGGACCGCAGATGCGCGCGGCGCTGGCCGAGTTGCGGGTGACCCTGACCAAGGCCGGGGTTGCCGCCGAGCAGCTCGGGCTGACCGCGCAATCGACCAAGGACGTGCTCGATTCCGAAGGCCGCCCGCTGGCCAGGCAGCTTGCCAAGACGATGGCAGAGACCGACCGCACGCTCGCCAAGCTGACCGAGACAATGGAAGAGGCACGGCCGGGCCTGCGCCAGTTCTCGACCACGACGCTGCCCGAGACCGAAGCGCTGGTGCGTGACCTGCGGGTGACCGCCAAAGCGCTGTCGTCGATCACCGAGAAGATTGATCAGGAAGGCGCGAGCAGCCTGATCGGCACCCCGCCGCTGCCTGACTACAAACCGAAAAACTGAAAGGGCAAGCCATGACCGCGATGCCGACACGCCGTTCCAGCCGCATGATCCAGATGGCCCGCCCGGTGCTTGCGTCCGCAGCGACGCTGGCGCTGTTGGGCGGATGCGTCAGCCTGGGCGGCAAGGCTCCGCCCCAGCTGCTCACGCTGACATCCGATGCTGCGCCCACGGCGGGGTCGATTTCCTCGGCATCGGTGACCGAGGCGATCATCGTCGATGTGCCCACGGTCGAGCGCACGCTCGATCAGGTGCGGGTGCCGGTGCAGGTCAGCGACAGCGCGATCGCTTATGTCGAGGACGCGGTGTGGGCGGACAAGCCCGCGCGGCTGTTCCGCGGCGTGCTGGCCGAAACGCTCGCCGCAAAAAGCGGCCGGCTGGTGCTCGATCAGGTCGAGACCGGATCGGAACGCGGCATGATGCTGTCGGGCCAGTTGCAGCGCTTCGGCTATGACGAGGCGGCGCGTGCGGTGGTGGTGCGCTATGACGCGGTGATCCGCAAGCCGGGCAGCCCCTTGCGCAAACAGCGTTTCGAGGCGAGCGAGCCGGTGGCGACGGTCGATGCGGTCAGTGTCGGTTCGGCGCTCAACCGCGCCGCCAACACCGTTGCGGGCGAGGTTGCGGCCTGGGCCGTTAACTGACATTGGGCCGACCAAGCTCAGGCATTTTACAGGATACCCGGTTATGGCTCTTTTTCTCATCGTCGAAGCGCGTTTCTACGATCATCTCAACGACCTGCTGATCGAAGGCGCCAAGGCCGCGATCAAGAAGGCCGGGCACAGCTTCGAGGTGCTCACCGTTCCCGGCGCGCTCGAAATCCCTGCCGCGATCGCCATGGCGTCGGACACCCAGCGGTTTGACGGCTATGTCGCGATCGGCGTGATCATCCGCGGCGAGACCTATCATTTCGAGGTGGTGTCCAACGAAAGCGCGCGCGCGATCATGGCGCTGACGCTCGACGGCATGCCGATCGGCAACGGCATCCTCACCGTCGAGAACGAGGCGCAGGCGCTGACCCGCGCGAAGATGACCGAGAAGGACAAGGGCGGCGACGCGGCCCGCGCCGCGATCGCGATGCTCGAAATCTCCGAGCGTCTGGCAGGCTGAGCCGTCAGCCCATCGCCGTCATTCCCGCTTGCGTGGGGGTGACGCGGGAGCAGGTGATGCTGTAAGCCTTTGTGCATGACCGACCTGCCCATTCTCTACAGCTTTCGCCGCTGCCCCTATGCCATGCGCGGCCGGATGGCGTTGCTGGCGAGCGGGCAGGCGGTCGAACTGCGCGAGGTGGTGCTGCGCGCCAAGCCGCAGGCGATGCTCGATGCCTCGCCCAAGGGCACGGTGCCGGTGCTGCTGCCGGGCGATGGCGAGGTGATCGCCGAAAGCCTCGACATCATGCGCTGGGCGCTGCGGCGCGATGACCCCGAGGGCTGGCTGGCGGGCGATGACACCGCGGTGATCGCGGCCAATGACGGGGCGTTCAAGCAGCATCTCGACCGCTACAAATACCCGTCGCGCTATGACGAGGACCCGCTCGCCCATCGCGAGGCGGGGCTTGCGCATCTGGCCGATCTGGAGGCGCGGCTTGGCCAGAGCCGATATCTGTGCGGCGACAATCGCACCCTGGCGGATATCGCCCTGTTCCCCTTTGTCCGCCAGTTCGCCGCGACCGATGCCGACTGGTTTTCCGGCCAGACGCTTGCCGGTGTGCACCGCTGGCTGGGCGCGCTGGTGGACTCGGATCTGTTCGCACGGTGCATGGTGCGGCTGCCGCCATGGCAGCCGGGGGATGAGGCGACAGTCTTTGCGGGGAATTAACCCGATTTGGTGTAGCCTTGCGGGCACGATTCGTCGCTCGACAGGTGCTTGCTCTTGCTGAAGAAAATCCTGCCTTTTCGTCTGCACACCCGCATAGCCCAGCGGCGGCACGATGCTGCCTGCCGCCCGGTGCTGAATACCGCGCCGATCGTGCCCGCCGACGACGGGCTGGTGATCTTCTCGATGATGGGCACCGCGGTGCTGTTGCCCTATCTGATCGCGGTCAAATCGCTGTGGACCCATTTGCGGCGCGGCCGGGTGGCGATCCTGTCGGACGGAACGCTGACCGCGGACGATCGCGCGGTGCTGGCCCATCATTGCGGCAACCCGCAGATCATCGATATCGCCGATGTCGACACCACCGGCTTTCCCACCGGGGGCACCTGGGAACGGCTGCTGACGATCCTCGACATGCGCCGCAACGGCTATGTCATCCAGCTCGACAGCGACACCGTGACGCTGGGGCGGCCCGATGCGGTGATCGAGGCGATCGAGGCCAATGTCAGCTTCACCCTGCTGGGCGGCGCCGAGTGGGAAATCGGCGCACGCACCTGCGTGGCCTTCACCCCGCCCGCCGATGTTCCTGCATCAGCCGAAAACCATATCCAGACCCGGATGGAGCGCGTGCTTGCGCAGATCGCCGAGGCCGAAAGGCTGCGCTATATCCGCGGCTGTTCGGGGTTTACCGGATTTTCCCGTGGCGCGGAAGGCCGCGGGCTTGCCGGCGATTTTGCGCGCGAGATGCAGCGGCTTCTGGACGCCGAGGCGATGCACGAATGGGGCACCGAGCAGGTCGCCTCGAGCTTCGTCATCGCCAATGATCCCGGTGCGCTGCTGCTGCCGTATCGCCATTATGGCAATTATTGGGGTGCGCCCTGGGACGCCGATTGCCGTTTCATGCACTTTGTCGGGGCGCATCGCTATGACGGCAGCGCCTATCGCGATGCCACCGCTGCAGCGCTTGCGCTGATGGATCGCTAAGCTGCGCCTGACCGCTGGACACGCCTGCGATCCGCGGCGATAGCGGCGCTGATATGGCTTCCGGACCCCTGTCTTCCACCGCCGTCACGGCTGCACCGCTCGCCGCGATGGCGGCGTGTGCGGGGGGCATGCTGTTCTTCGGCGCGATGGACACCGCGATGAAGGCGGTGACGATCGATATCGGTGTCGTCGCGGCGCTGTTCTGGCGCTGCATGATCGGATCGCTGATGGCGTTGGTGGTCTTCCTTGCCAGCGGCAGACGCGCGCTGCCGCGCGGGGCTGCGCTGCGGCTGCATCTGCTGCGCGGCACGGTGGTCGCAGGCATGGCGGTGCTGTTCTTCTGGGGTCTGGCGCGCACGCCGATGGCCGAGACAATCGCGATCACCTTCATCGCGCCGATCATCGCGCTGTTCCTGGCAGCGGTGGTGCTGAAGGAGCGCATCGGCAAAGGCGCCATGATGGCCTCGGCACTGGGACTTGCGGGGGTCGCGATCATCGCGGGCGGACGGCTGAGCTGGCTCGGCGGTGGCGGCGGCGAACAGCAGGGCGTCGCGCAATGGCCAGGCATCGCTGCGATCACCGGCTCGGCGGTGCTCTATGCCTGGAACCTGGTGCTCCAGCGCCAGCAGGCGCAGGTCACCAGCCCGCAGGAGATCGTGCTGGTGCAGAACCTGATCATCGGCTTCTGGATGGGGCTGGCGATGCCCTTTGCCGGCGGCATGCCCGGCGATCAGGTGCTGTCGGCGCCGCTCGCCTGGGGCTTGCTGGCGCTGGCGGCGATGCTCGCCATCGTCTCGCTGCTGCTGTTGTCCTTCGCCTATGCGCGCGCGGAGGCGCAGGCGCTGGTCCCGCTGGAATACAGCATGTTCATCTGGGCGGCGCTGTTCGGCTGGCTGGTGTTCGACGAGACCATCGGCTGGACCACGCTGGCAGGCGCGGCCCTGATCGTTGCCGGCTGCTGGCTGGTGGCGCGCCAGTCGCGAGCGTGATCGCACGCAATCGCCTCGGCGCAGCGCGCACAGTTCACGCTTCCCCCGTCGCGGCAATCTGGCTAGGCAGGACCGGGGACAATCCAGACCAATTCCACAATCGGGGGCACGGGCGCAACGCATGACACGGATTTTGCTGGGACTGGCAGGCATAGCGCTGATCCTGTCGATCGCGCTGCTGCTGTCCAACAACCGCCGCGCCATCCGGCTGCGCGTGGTCGGCGCGGCGTTCGCGTTGCAGGCGAGCATCGCGGTGCTGGTGCTGTATGTGCCCGCCGGCAAGACCGCGATCCAGGCGATGGCGCGCGGCGTCTCCAACCTTTTGGGCTATGCCCAGGCGGGAACCAACTTCATCTTTGGTCCGCTCGCCAGCCCCGATGTCGGCGGCAACAGCTTCGCCATCGCCGCGCTGCCGGTGATCATCTTCTTCTCGGCGCTGGTGTCGATCCTCTATTATCTCGGCATCATGCAGCGCGTGATCCAGTGGGTCGGCGGCGCGATCCAGAAATTGATCGGCATTTCCAAGGTCGAAAGCCTGTGCGCGGCGGCGAACATCTTTGTCGGCCAGAGCGAATCGCCCCTGGTGATCCGCCCCTATCTTGCGGCGCTGAAGCCCTCGCAATTGTTCACGGTGATGAGCGTTGGCATGGCCGGCGTCGCAGGGACCATCCTGGCGGCGTATGCGGCGATGGGAATCCGCATCGATTTCCTGCTCGCCGCAGCCTTCATGTCCGCGCCCGGCGGCATCCTGATGGCCAAGATCATCATGCCCGATGATCCTGCCGATGCGAGCCCCGAGGCGGTGATGCCGCTCGATGTCGAATATGAGGACGAACGCCCGGCCAACGTCATCATGGCAGCAGCCATGGGCGCGCAGACCGGAGTCAAGCTCGCGGTGGCGGTCGGCGCCATGGTGCTGGCATTCGTGGCGCTGGTGGCGATGGCCAACGGCCTGCTCGGCGGGATCGGCGGCTGGTTTGGCCTGACCGACCTATCGTTCCAGATGCTGGTCGGCTATGTCTTCGCCCCGATCATGTACCTGATCGGAGTGCCCTGGGACGAGGCGTTGCGTGCAGGCGGGCTGTTCGGCACCAAGATCGTGCTCAACGAGTTCGTCGCATTCATCGATCTGGGCGGCGCCGATTCCGGCTTGTCGGCGCGCACGGTCGCGATCGTGACCTTTGCCTTGTGCGGTTTCGCCAACTTCTCGTCGATCGCCATCCAGATGGCGGTGACCGGGGGGCTTGCCCCCAGCCAGCGCCCGATGATCGCGAGGCTCGGTCTCAAGGCGCTTGCCTCGGGAAGCCTTGCCAATCTGATGAGCGCGGCGCTGGCGGGTTTGCTGATTACGGTGTGATGCGGCTCAGGGCTGGATCGACGATGGCGGGTCGGAGGCGTCCATCGAATCGTCGAGCGCCTCGTCCAGATCGTGTTCGCTGACGTCATCCTTGTCGACGTCCGGTTTCGCCTCATGGTCATCCTTGTTCAGGCTGGTGTGCTTCGCCCCGGCGCGCTGGGCGGTCTCTTCGGTGCAATCGACGGGATCGTTGGCGGCGGACTTGGGGTCATGTTGATCGGTCATAAGACTCTCCTTGGTGATGAGCCTACGTCGGTGGTGGCCGCCGGTTCCGTCGCCGGGATCAGCGCACCCCGGCGCGTTTGAGTTCGGGACCCAATCGTCCGGTCAGCCACAGCCCCCACATCTTGAAGTCCGCCGCCAGCGACCACAGCGGATAGGTGAACGTCGCGGGCCGGTTGCGCTCGATCCGCCAATGGCTGATCCACGCAAAGAAATACCCCGCCAGCGGCATCGCGGCGAGCAGCAGCCAGCTGCCGGTGAACAAGGCCGCCAGCCCCAGCAGCACGACCAAGGACGTTCCGGCATAATGCCATGCGCGGGTAGCTGCTCTGCTGTGCTCGCTGAGGTAATAGGGCCAGAATTCGGCGAAGCTGGTGTAGCGTTGCATATCGATGTTCTCCTGACGCCATGATAGGCAAAGCCATGCCCGCCCGCCAAGCCCCCGACCTGCTTTTCGTCTATGGCACGCTGCGCCGTGGCAGCGATCATCCCAATGCGGCGCGGCTGGCGCGCGAGAGCGACTGGCTGGGCACCGCGAGCCTTACCGCAACGCTCTACCGGGTCAGCTGGCATCCTGCGCTGGTGCTGGAAGGCTGCGATGCCGTGACCGGCGATCTGCTGCGACTGCACGATGCCGCCGCCAGCCAGCCGTGGCTTGACGCTTTCGAGGGATGCGCGGCGGACGATCCGCTCCCCCATGACTATCGGCGAGAGACCGCGAAATTGGTCACCCAGCGCGGTACGGCCACCGCGCTGGTTTATGTCTGGAACTTGGCCGTGGACGGGCTGGAGCGGATTGCGTCGGGCGACTGGCTGGCGGGCTAGTCTAACGTCAGAAGCCGAAGCTGAGGCTGGAAAACAGGGTATCGTACTCGGCTTGCGCGTTGTCTTCGATCGGCACTGACCAGACCAGGCTGATCTTCCAGTTGCCTTGGCGGGGCATGGCAAAAGACGCGCGGCCATCGGCGTCGGTGCGTTGCTCGATCTCGCCGGCCGGGTTGGAGAGGCTCTCCATCCGCAACAGGGCTCCTGCCAGAGGCCGCCCGCGAAAGCGCACCTCCACCGGCATCGCATCGCCTGTGGCGCAATGCGGATTGATCAGCGGCACGATTTCCAGTGACAGGCCGACCGGTTGCAGCACGTGCGGCGAGCAGGTCTTGCCGATCTGTACCAGTGCCTTGGCACGGCGGGCATAGAGTTCGCGGCCGTTGGTTCCAGGTGTCGGGAGAGCGGCACGGTGCGCAGCGACGGCGCTCAAGCCTTCGTGCGCAACATATTCGTCGAACGCCTTGGCTTCCAGGTCGCTGAGCGCGGGCGTGGTTTCGAACGTCAGGATATGCGTTCCTGCGCCCGCGAAAGGCACAACGGAATCGTGCCATTCCATGCTGTCGGGCGGGGCCAGCAGATCGGTCCTGTCGGTGATCGTGCGGTCGGGCGCGATGGTGCGGAAGGCGACGACACGTTCGGGCCGCACTTGCCATGGCTCGGGCTCGGCTCCGGTGCCCACGCGCATGTCGACCTGAAGCTGATCTCCCTCCGAAAGATGCCAGCGATCAAGCGAAAGCCAGAAATCGTGAGCAATGGCTGGCTGCGCGGCGGTGGCCAGCACGGCCAGCATGGCGAACCTGCGCAGCCTCATTGCGCGTCGGCAACACCATCGTATTTCAGCTCGAGAAAGCGGCCGCGGATCGCGAGCTTGTCGGCGTCGCCTTCGGAGATGGTGCGGGTGGCACTGGCGATCTCGCGTTCGATGACGCCAAGGCCATGGAGCAACTGCTCATCCGGCGTGCGCTCGCCGCGCTTTTCCTGGCGCATGGCTGCAGGGATCTTGCGATAGCCGGTGATCAGCTCGGGCAGGTGTTCGCCCACCAATTTGCGGATTTCGCGCGCGGGTTCGCTGTTTTCCTCGAGCGTCTGCAGTTGCGGTGCGAGCATATCGAGCTGGACGCCGATGTTGTCGATCAGGTTGACCGCGGGCGCGGGCAAAGCGGGGCGCTGGCTTTCCAGCCAGATCTCGGTCTTGCCGGCGAGCACCTTGAGCGGCTCCTTGGCGAGCTTCTCGGGCGTGGGGACGCGCAGCTTCATCGAACTGCCCAGCACCACGGTCGCGACGACCATGGCGAGCACGGTCAGCAGCACGCCGTAAAAACCGATACCGTTGATGATCGCGCCGACCACGCCAGCCGCAACCAGGATGACGCCGATGCTGATCGCGATCGCCGCGATCTTCTTCCACAGATGCTCGCGCTTCAATGCGCGCGACTTGCTGCCGATCGAGGGGCCCATCTGCACCCGGCGCCTGACGGCGGCGGCATCGGCGAGGATCTGGTCGGATTGGCTGGTCAGGGATTTGCTCATGCGTGCGGCTGCCTTACGCCTCCAGCGAGCTTAGCAGCGACGGGCCCGAAGACGCGCCGCTTCCGCCTGCCTGCGATGCACCCTCGGCGCGCGCGATATAGCCCTTCGATTTCTCGACTTCCTTGCTCAGCGTGTCGACGGTGGTCTTCATGCTGTCCAAGGCCTTGATCTTGAAGGTGTCGATATTGTCCATCGTGTCATAGATGTTCTGGAACGCGCGCTGCAGCGTTTCGACGGGGATCGTCGCCGATGCCGCCTGCTCGTGGATCTTGGCGGTCTGGTCCTTGAGCATCGTTCCGGTCGAATCGATGATGTTGGCGGTGGTGGTGTTGAGCGCGGTGATCTGGTCGAGCACCAGCTTCTGCCCGACCAAAGCCTGCGCCACGGTCACCGCGGTGCGCAAAGCAGCCACGGTGGTGGTGCTGGCGCGGTCGACGCCCTTGACCAGTTCGACGTTGTTCTTCTTGACCAGATCGAGCGCAAGATAGCCCTGCACCGTCACCGCCATCTGGGTGAGCAGGTCCTGCGTGCGCTGGCGCACATAGAACAAGGCGGTTTCCTTGATCGCCTTGGCCTTGGCCGGATCGGTCATCTCGAGCTCGGCCGCCTTGCCCTCGAGCCGCGCGTCGAGCGTCTTGGAGACGTGGATCATCTGCTCGAGCTTGCCCATCGCCGCCCACAGATTCTGCCGCTCGACGTCTATCGCGGCATTGTCCATCAGCAGCTCGTCCTTGCCGCTCTGCAACGCGCCGAGGATCGACTGGATGTGCCCTTGCGAGCTTTTGTAGCTGTCGAAATAATCGCGCATCTTGTTGCCGAACGGGATGACGCCGAACAGCTTCTTGCGGGTGAACAGATCGCCCTTCTTGCCGGGGTCCAGGTCCTCGACCGTGCGGCGCAGCTTGGCGAGATCAGCACCGACCGAATTGTCGCTGTCCATCGCGCGCACCGGGCGATCGAGAAAGCGGTTGGACTGGCCCGCCGCCTCGCCGATTTCCTTGCGGCCCATATTGGTGATCTGGTCGACGCGCTTGCCGAACTCGGGCGAGTTGACATCCTGTGCCACCAGATCGGCTATGAAGCCCTCGACCTTTTCGTCGAGCTTCGACCTGACGTCCTCGGAAACCGGGACGAGCCCGGTGGCGTCCGCAGCCGCCACCACGGGCACCGGATCGGGCGCCTCCAGCGTCAGTTTCTTGTCCGCAATCGCAGTTTGCGTTGCCATGCCGTATGCGCTCCCGTTCCAGCTTTCCGCCCAAAATGAGGCGAGTTGCCCTTGCAGGCAAGCGATAAGTCTTACTGTGTTAAGATATCAATACAGTGAGAAAGTGCAAGGGGCATGCGGTGTGCGGCGGGGATCACCTCGCAAATCATGACAGGGTGAGCATCTGCCGCACCTTGATGGCGAGCGTGTCGATCTGGAACGGCTTGGTGAGCATGTCCATGCCGTGATCGAGGAAACCGCTGCGCACCGCGGCCCCCTGCGCATAGCCGGTGACGAACAACACCTTGAGTCCCGGGCGGTCCTGGCGCGCGATTTCCGCGAGCTGTCGGCCGTTGAGTCCGGGCAGGCCGACATCCGAGATCAGCAGATCAATTTTCCGGTCTGACTGCAGGATAGACAAGGCCCCATCGGCGTCGTCGGCCTCGCACGCGGCGTAGCCCAGCTCGTCGAGCACGTTGACGATCACCATCCGCACCGCGGCATCGTCCTCGACCACCAGCACGGTTTCACCGGTGCCTGCAGGCATCGCTGCGGCGCGCGGTTCGGCTGGGGCGATGGGAGCGTCGCTGCACGGCAGGAACAGCTTCACGCTCGTTCCCTTGCCCAGCACCGAATACAGGCGGACATGCCCGCCCGATTGCTTGAGGAAGCCGTAGATCATCGACAGGCCGAGCCCGGTGCCCTGGCCGATCGGTTTGGTGGTGAAGAACGGCTCGAATACCTTGGTCATGGTCTCTTCGCTCATCCCCTGGCCGTCATCGGAGACGCTGAGCACGACATAATCGCCTGGTTGGAGGTCTTCGCCGGTGTCGGAAAAGCCCTTGTCGAGCTGCATCGTGGTCGTCTCGATGGTCAGATGGCCGCCGTCGGGCATCGCATCGCGCGCGTTGATGCACAGGTTGAGCAGCGCGCTTTCGAGCTGGTTGGCATCGGTGCTGGCGGGGCGCAGGGGTTTGGCCAGCTCGATCGCCATATCGACCTGTTCGCCCAATGTGCGGCGCAGCAGGTCCTCCATGCCACAGACGAGCTGGTTGACGTCGGTCGGCCGGATGTCGAGCGACTGGCGCCGCCCGAAGGCGAGCAGCCGCGCGGTCAGCGCGGCGGCGCGCTGGGCGGAGGTTTCGGCGGCATCGAGATAGCGCCACACCTGCTGGGTCTTGCCCGAGTCCAGAAAGCGACGGATGAGATCGAGGCTGCCGATCACACCGGTGAGCATGTTGTTGAAGTCATGCGCGAGGCCCCCGGTGAGCTGGCCGATCGCCTCCATCTTCTGCGACTGGCGCAAGGCTTCAGCCGTGGCCTCGCGCTCTGCCACAACCTCGGTGACCCGCTCTTCCAGCGTCTGGTTGAGCTCGTGCAGCTCCTGCTCCGATTTCCGTCTTGCCGTGATATCAGTAAACAATGCTGCGACCTGCCGGTCCTCGGGCTTACCGATGCGGAAGGCATGGACATCGAACCACCGGTTGCCGAGCCCGGTGGCGAGGTTCTGCACGCGCACCGACTGGCCGGTGCGGGCGACATCGCCATACACGTCGAACCAGTATTGGTCGTGCGACGGGACCATGTCGCGGATCCAGCGGCCCTGCGCATTCTCCAGCCCGGTGTGCGTCGCAAAGGCCCTGTTGACCTCGAGGAACCGATAATCGGCCCCGCGACCGTGTTCATCATAGCGCATCTCGAACACGCAAAGCCCTGCGTCGATCGCGCTGAACAGATCGAGATAGCGCGTCTCGCTCTGGCTGCGCGCCTCTTCGGCAGCGATCCGGCGGGCGTTTTCGGCTTCGAGCACCATCGACCGCTCGTCGCGCTGGACGATGGCCCGGCGCAGATCGAGCTGGGTCATCACCTGGCGCGCCAGCACCTCGAGCGTCAGCCGCTGGCGCTCGGTGACGCCGTCGGGGCGCGGTGCGCGGTCGAGCACGCACACCGTGCCCAGCGGCAGGCCTTCCTCGGTCTTGAGCAGGGCGCCGGCGTAGAAGCGCAGGCCGCCCTCGACGTTCACGAGCGGATTGTTGCGGAACCGGTCGTCGAGCAGCGTGTCGGGCACGATGAACAGATCATCCTGCAGGATGGCATGCGCGCAGATCGAGACATCCAGCGGCAGCTCGCGTGCGCCGATGCCGACCTCCGCCTTGAACCATTGCCGATCGGACGCGATCAGGTTGACCACGGCGATCGGGGCATCGAAGACGTCGCTCGCCAGCCGGACGATGTCCTCGAATTCAGCCTCTTTGGGGGTGTCGATAATGCCGTAGCGCAGCAGCGCAGCCAGCCGATCGGTTTCGGTCCAGCCCGTGGCAGGACTGCAGACTGGCGGCATCGATGTCACGATTTCACAGCCAACACGATTTGCCCCGCTAGATCACGCATTCCGTCCGCACCCAACCACTCACCGCGCATAGCGTTCCATTCGCGTGGCGGCCGGGTCCTGGCAAGGCCGGCCCGGCCGCCGAGTGCGCGTCTGTTATGAACCCATATCCCAAAGAGCTGTCAACACCAGCGCCAAAAGCACGAAGATCACCAGCAGCACGATGATGCTCACAGGCGAATAGTCGAGCGCTTTTTGCTGTTCCTGTTCGAAGGCGGCGATCTTGTAGCGGATGGTTTCGTCGCCCTTCAGCAGCCCGATCTCGAGCAGCGGACCGGTTTTCAGATAGGTGGTAAGCTCGCGGCGCTCGTCGTTGGAGATCGCCGGGTAGCGGGTGAAGAGCGTCTTGATGTGTTGCTTGCGGCCGTTCGCGTCGGGGTCATGCGCCGCGGGTTCGCGCGGTGCGGAGTGGTTTTCCTGGGTCATAGGTGTCTTTCGGATGAAAATGGTCTCGGCGTGGCGCCACAGATAGGGCGCACGCCTGGGTCGCGCCGTCGCGTGGAGGGCGCGCATGATGGCGGTGGCGCGCAGCCATGCGACGACGGGCCCTGCGGCGCTGGGCCGGTCAGGCCGGATCGCTGGGCTCAGGGTCCAGGATCAGGGCGTCACACGAAAGAGAAGGCTGCGCTCAGGCGGCGGCGGGCGGTGCGCGCGGACCAGCGCCCGACAGGACAAAGACCGTAACCGGAGGCTGCATGCCTGCGCGGTCGATGTCGGCAGGCTGGGGATAGGACAAGGCAGGCCCGGGATGGGCCGATTGCGCCGTTGCAAGCGCGGGGCCGTCGTCACCGCTGCCGGTCTCGGGCTGCTGGCGATCTCTTTGCGGAGCGCCAAGGCCCGTCCGCTCGTTTTCCTCGCGGGCAAGCGCAACCTGCGTGGACGCGGGATTGAACGCAGAGCCGACCATCTGGCTGGCCGGGATCGCGCCGGGCAACAGCGCGCTCGCAAGCGCGATGAACAGCGCCGCCATGAGGCCGCCGGCCCAGCCACGACGCGTGGTCGGCTGGCAGGCCGGAGCACGAGCGTCGGCGCGGATCAAGAACGGTCGTGCAGACATGATCCGACTCTACGCCCCGGTGCTGCCGCGGTAAACCCGCGAGGGATAAGCATCACGCTCGCAGGGCGGTCAGGCTGCCAGTTCGTAAGGCTGGATGGCGCCCGACAGGTAGAGGTTGCGTGCCTTGGCGCGGCTCAATTTGCCCGAGGATGTGCGCGGCAGCGTGCGCGGCGGCACCAGCTCGATGACGCAGTTCATGCCGGTGATCGAGCGGACCTTTTCGCGGATTTCATCGCGCAGGCGGCGGCGTTCGCCCTCGTCGGTGGTGCGGCACTGGACCAGTACCGCCGGTGCTTCCTCACCCGCAGGCGTGGTGATCGAGAACGCGGCGATATCGCCCGATTTGAAGCCGGGAAGCTGCTCGACCGCCCATTCGATATCCTGCGGCCAGTGGTTCTTGCCGTTGATGATGATCATGTCCTTGGCGCGGCCGACGATATACAGATAGCCATCGACCATATAGCCCATGTCACCGGTATCGAGCCAGCCGTCGATCAGGCACGCGTCGGTCGCCTCGGGATCGCGGAAATAGCTGTGCATGATCGACGGGCCCGCCGTCCACACCTTGCCGATCTCGCGGTCGGCCAGCACCAAGCCATCGGGATTGCGGATTTCGATCGACATGCCCCGGCAGGCCTTGCCGCAGTTGACGATCGAGCGATAGCGCTTGGGCCTGGAGGCATCGACGGGCGCGCCCGACAGGCGCTGTTCCTCGACCAGATCGACAACGATGCCTTCGCCCGGCGGCATCAGCGTGACCGCCAGCGTCGCTTCGGCCAGGCCATAGCTCGGCAGGAAGGCACTGGCCTTGAAACCAGCGTCGGCAAAGGCGTTGACGAAGCTCTGCATCACATCGGGGCGGATCATGTCCGCGCCGTTGCCCGCAAGCCGCCATCGCGACAGGTCGAAGCGTTCGGCGACCTTGGACTGGCTACCGATGCGGCGCGCGCAAATGTCATAGCCGAAGGTCGGCGAATAGCTGCACGAGGTGCCGGGATTGCGGCTGATCATGTCCAGCCAGGCCAGGGGGCGGCGCGCGAAATCCTCGGTCTTGAGATAATCGGTCGAGACCTGGTTTGCGACCATCGAGAGCATGCAGCCGACCAGCCCCATGTCGTGATACCAGGGCAGCCACGAGATGCAGCGGTCGCTTTCCACCACGTGCATGCCGTGCGAATGTGCTGCCAGATTGCTGAGCAGCGCCGAGTGGGTGACCGCAACGCCGTGCGGAAAGCGGGTCGATCCGCTGGAATACTGCAGATAGCAGATATCGTCGGTGCTGGCTTCGGGAAGCGCGGCCTCGGGCGCTGCTTCTTCGGCAAAGCCTTCCCAGTCGAGCCCCTCGACACCGCAACGTCGCGCGGCTTCGCCGCCCATGTCGGCGAGCTCTGCCGGATAGAACAGGAATTTGGGATCGCTGGAGCGCAGCTGCACGCCGAGCTGCTCGACATAGCTTTCCTTGCCGCCAAAGCTGGTGGGCAGGGGCAGCGGAACCGGCCACGCACCGGCATAGACCGCGCCGAAGAACAAAGCGGCAAATTCCGCGCTGGTCTCGGCAACGATGGCGATGCGATCGCCGGGGATCACGCCGCGCGCGATCAGCCGCCGCGCATGCGCCAGCGCATCGGTGCGCAGCTCGGCATACGGATAGGGCCGCACCAATGTGCCGCGCGGATCGTGGAAGTTGAAGCCGCGCGCGCCGCTGGCTGCATAATCGAGCGCTTCGCCCAGCGTCGCGAAATCGGCGAAGCGTCGCGCAAGGCTGTCGGCGGTTGGTGTCGGCTGCAGTTCAGTCATGCGTGTTAACCCGTTGCTTTCCTGTGCGCGGTGCCGGTTGGCCGGCGTCTCGACGCTTGTAGGGCAGAGCTTTGCGATCTGCCCATAATCAAATGGCTCGGGGATGAACAGGACCGTGGCGCATTCTCACCCCCATGATAAATCTGCCTAGCGCTCTAACCGATGACAGGCGTTCAAATTTCGACCCGACTGTGGCACAAACAAGGCGCATGTTTTCCAAATCGCGATCCAGCCGGGCCGAACGCCGCCCGCCCAAGCCGCTCAACGAGACGAGCCTGCGGGATCTTGCGCTGCATTATCTGGGACGGTTCGCCTCGACCCGGGCGAAGCTTGTGCAGTATCTGGAGCGCAAATTGCGCGAGCGCGGCTGGGACGGGGACGTCCCGCCCGATCTGGTGGCGCTGGCCGACCGGTGCGCGGAGCTGGGCTATGTCGACGATGCCGCGTATGCCGCGATGAAGGGCGGGGCGCTGCTGCGCCGGGGCTATGGTGCGCGCCGCGTCGAACAGGCGCTGACCGCAGCCGGGGTCAAGGAGCCCGATCGCGGAGAGATGCGCGCGGCGGGCAAAGACCAGGCGGTGAGCGCGGCGCTGGCCTTTGCCAAGCGCAAGCGGATCGGCGCCTTTGCCGATCAGCCCGCCGATCCGGACAAGAGGCGCAGGCAGTTGCAGGCGTTTATCCGCGCTGGGCATGATTTTGCACTCGCTCGGCGTATCGTTTTCGCCGATAGCATGGATCAGATCGCGGGGCTTGAAGAGGATTTTTAGGAGAAATGATGGTCATGAAATGGTGCGCAACCACCCTGGCAACGCTCGCACTGGTCGCCTGCAACGCCTCTGCCCCCAGCGATGCGATCGCTCAGCGTCCCGCAGCCGACGCCTCCGCGCTGTCGCCCGCCGGGCTGGCGCTGGTGCCGCTGACCATCGACAGCAAGGGCAAGCGGCACAGTTTCACCGTCGAGGTCGCTGGCACGTCGCAGGAGCAGGCGCAGGGGCTGATGTTCCGCACCGAGCTGGCGCCCGATGCGGGGATGATTTTCCCGTTCCCCAGCCTCAAGCCCGCCAGCTTCTGGATGAAGAACACGGTGATCCCGCTCGACATCATCTTCGTGCGTGCCGATGGCAGCATCGAGAGCATCGCGGCGAATACGACGCCCTATTCGCTCGACGCGGTGAGCTCGGACGGCCCTGTGGCTGCGGTGCTCGAGCTTGCCGGTGGCCGCGCCGCGGAACTGGGGATCGCGCCTGGCGATATCGTCAAATGGCAAGCCAAGCGCTGAGCCCCGCATGATGGCTGCCCGCAAACGCGGAGTCCTCGCCCGGGTGATCGCATCGATCTTCAAGCTGATCTTCGGCTTCGTGCTGCTGTCGCTGGTGATGGTGGTGATCTATCGCTTCGTCCCGCCGCCGACCACGATCACCATGCTGACCGACCCCAATGGGGCGACGCGCGACTGGACGTCGATCGAGCGCATCGACCGCAATATGATCGCCGCCGCGATCGCTGCCGAGGACGGCAAATTCTGCACGCACAGCGGGTTCGACCGCGAGGCGATCGAGAACGCCGTGCGGCGCAATGCGCAAGGCGGGCGGATACGCGGCGGATCGACGATCAGCCAGCAGACCGCCAAGAACGTGTTCCTCTGGCAGGGCGGCGGCTTCTTCCGCAAGGGGCTCGAGGCATGGTTCACCGTGCTGATCGAGACGATCTGGGGCAAGCGCCGGATCATGGAGGTGTATCTCAACGTCGCTGAAACCGGGATCGGCACCTATGGGGTCGAGGCGGGTGCGCAGCGCTATTTCGGCAAGGGCGCCGGATCGCTGACCCGCGACCAGGCGGCGCGGATGGCGGCGGCTTTACCATTGCCCAAGAAGCGCTCGGTCAAGAACCCCAGCGGTTTCACCCGGCGTTATGGCAACAATATCGCGCAGCGCATCGGCATCGTCCAGCGCGATGGACTGGACGCCTGTACGCGCTAGGCTGGCCGGTCAGGCGGCGGGTTCGGGCCCATCATAGTCGATCGCAGCCGCCGCCGCGCCCGACATGATGAAGCCGATCGGGCGTTCGATCTCTTCGTGCAGATGGCCGATCAGGCTGGCGGTGCGCGCCAGCAGCGAGATGCCCTTGAGCGCCCCGACCGGAAAGCCGACGTCGAGCATCACCGCCGGGATCGCGCCGTTGACGTTGATCGGCAGCGGGCGGCCCAAGGTTTCGGGCAGGCAGTCGCGCAACGCATACAGCATGCCGATATGCTCCCCGACGATGCCGTGCTCCTCGGCCATTTTCAGCAGCAGCAGCGCGCGCGGATCGCCTGCGGAATGCTGGGGATGGCCAAAGCCCGGGATTGCCTGTTTGGTGGCACGCAGCGTGCGCACGCCGGCGGATGCGACTTCGGCGGCCTGCTTGCCGGTGGCGCCGACCTCGGTCACCAGATCGGCATAGAACCGCCCGGCGACTTCGGCGCTGCCCAGCACCACCGATCCGCAACCCAGCAGCCCAGCGGCGACCGCGCTGTGAAACGCTTCGGGCGCGGCGGCGTAGGTCATCCGCGCGGCAACAACGCTGGGAACAAGGCCGTGTTCGGCGATCGCCGCCAGCACGGCGTTGGCGAAGAACTTCTGCACGTCGGTGGGTTCGTTCCCAGTGACCAGCAGCCAGAAATAGCTGGTGAAATCCATCTTGCCGATGATGTCGCCGCAAAGGTCATGCCCGCGCACCGTGATGCTGTCGGCGTCCGACGTGCAGATGGCGGTATAGGGGGCGTCCTGCTTGCCGATGCGCATGAAGCAAATCCTTCCGTAATGCTGGGCGGGAGAGAGGAGGCACGCCGCCATTAATTCGATTTACGAAGTTGATTTCGTATATCGAATTTTCTATGGGTGGGTGTCAGGGAGATGTCAATATGGCCAAGCCGCTTGCCAATGTCACCGTGCTCGAAATGGGCACGTTCATCACCGGACCTGCTGCAGGCATGATGCTCGCCGATCTGGGCGCGGATGTCATCAAGGTCGAGCGGCCCGATGGCGGCGACCCGTTCCGGGCGTTTCGTGGTGGCCTCTACAGCCCGCATTTCCAGACCTACAACCGCAACAAGCGCTCGATCACGCTCGATACGCGCGGCGGCGCGGATCTCGAAGCGTTCGACCGGCTGGTCGCCAAGGCCGATGTCTTCATCCAGAACTTCCGCCCCGGGGTCGCCGACAAGATCAATGTCGACCCCGAGCGGCTGCGCGCCATCAACCCGCGGCTGATCTACCTCTCGATCTCGGGGTTCGGCGCGACCGGGCCCGATCGCGACCGCCCCGCCTTCGATACCGTGGCGCAGGCGGCCAGCGGCTTTTTGCGGCTGCTGGTCAATCCTGAAAACCCCCGCGTGGTGGGCCCCGCGCTCGCCGATGCGATCACCGGCTTTTACGGCGCGTACGGCGTACTCGCTGCGCTGCACGAGCGCGAGACCACCGGCAAGGGCCGGCTGGTCGAGGTCTCGATGTTCGAGGCGATGACGCATTTCAATCTCGACGATTTCACCCATTATTTCTCGGATGATCAGGTGATGGGCCCGTACAGCCGGCCCAATGTCTCGCAATCCTATGTCTTCCAGTGCGCCGGCGGCGACTGGCTGGCGCTGCATATGTCCTCGCCGCCCAAGTTCTGGGAGAACCTTGCGACCGCGGTCGGCCAGCCCGACATGCTGCAGCGCCCCGAGTTCGCCAGCCGCGAGGCACGGATCGCAAATTACGAAAAGGTGGCAGCCTTCCTCGCGCCGCTGTTCGCCGCGCGGGCGCGAGCCGACTGGTGCGCCACGCTCGAGCAGCTCGAAGTGCCGCATTCGCCGGTCTACAGCGCGCCCGAGGTCATCGAGACCCCGCAGGCGCAGCATCTGGGGCTCACCATCGAGGACCCCGATGGTCCGCATGGCCGGTTCCGCACCATCCGCTCGCCGCTGAGCTTCGATGGCGAGCGCTCGACCCAGGTCACCGCGCCGCCGGTGCTCGGCCAGCACAATGAAGAGATTCTGGGCGTGGCCGCCGCAACCGCTGCTGCCGAGTGACACCGCTGACCGCTGCGGACAGCATCGCCTTGCTTGCACCCGCCCCAGCGGCTAGCGGTGCAATGATGGACGGTGCACCCAAACCCGAGAAGGACAGCGAGTATCTATCGACCCTCGAACGAGGCTTGAAGGTGCTGCGCGCGTTCGATGCGACGCACCCCGAAATGCAATTGAGCGAGGTGGCGCAGGTCACGGGCTTGAGCCCCGCTGTCGCCCGCCGCTGCCTCAATACGCTGGTGCAATTGGGCTATGTCGCGCAGTTCGGGCGCAAGTTCCTGCTGCGGCCCGAGGTTCTCTCCTTCGGCACGGCGTATCTGTCGTCGATGAATGTCGACCAGGTCATCCTGCCACCGCTGCAGAAACTGCGCGACGATACCGGCGACAGCGCGTCGATGGCGGTGCTGTCGGGCAGCGATATCCTCTATGTCGCGCATGTCTCGACCAACCGGCGGATCCGGTTGGGTGCCACGGTGGGCACCCGCTTTCCGGTGCACGCGACGTCGCTGGGCAAGGTGCTGCTGGCGTTCCAGCCCGCGCAGGTGATCGCACACTATATGGCGAGCGCCAGCCTGCAGCGCTTCACCGAACGCACCGTAATCAGCGCCGATGCGCTGGAGCAGCGGCTGCAGGGGGCGCGCGAGACCGGCTATGATTCGGCGCTCGACGAGCTCGATTATGGTATCGTTTCGGTTGCGGTGCCGGTGTTTGATGCGGCTCGCAATGCGATCGCCTCGATCAACTGTTCGACCTCGACCACCCGGATTTCGCAGGACGAACTGGTCCGCACCCGGTTGCCGATGCTGCGCGAAGCCTCGGCCGAAATCGGCAGCGCCTTGCAGCGCTGGCCGACGCTGATGCATTCGCTTCAAACCCACTGATAGCCTCAACATCGATGCTGCGATGCCGTCGCCAGGCTGCGGCGCGATACGCCCTGCTGCCCTATTCGCACAGCGGATTAGAACTTCGCATATCGAACTTGACTTCGTAATACGAACAATTTACCTCAGGCGACAACCCGCATGCAAAGCCTTCAAGGGCCTCGGCAATGACCGTGGCGGGACATCACAGGATGAGGGGATCTGGTGCGTATGTCCGCGATTTGGAACAAGGTGCTTCTGGCAGGATCGACGTCGGCGCTGGCGCTGGCATGTGCAACACCCGCTTTCGCGCAAGATCAGGCTGCCGCCGGCGACGAGGTGGCCCCCGGCGAGATCGTCGTCACCGCGCTGCGCCGCGACACCAACCTGCAGGATACGCCCGCCGCGATCACGGTGTTCAATGCTGAATCGATCGAGAACGCCGGGATCGACAAGGCGGCGGACTTCATCGGCCTGACCTCGAACGTCCAGCTGATCGAAACCCAGAACGCGGGCAACGCCTTCGTCATCATCCGCGGCATCACCCAGAACCGCAACTCCGAGCCGTCGGTCGCGGTGGTCGTTGACGGCGTGCAGCAGGTCAACGCCGCGCAGTTCAGCCAGGAACTGTTCGATATCGAGCAGATCGAAATTCTCAAGGGCCCCCAGGGCGGCCTCTATGGACGCAACGCCATCGGCGGCGCGATCATCATCAACACCAAGCAGCCCAGCGACCAGTTCGAGGGGCGGGTGTTCGCCGGGATCGACAACGGCTTTGGCTACACGCTGCGCGCCGGGGTTTCGGGGCCGATCAGCGATACGCTCAAGTTCCGCCTGTCGGGATCGTACCGCGACACCAACGGCTATATCCCCAACACCTTCCTCGGCGAAGACGCCGACCCGCTCGAGGATATCTCGCTGCGCGGCAAATTGCTGTGGACCCCGACCGATCAACTGACCGTCGATCTGCGCGCATCGATGTCGTTGCTGCGCACCCAGGCGCTGTATTACAACATCGTCGCCGATGTGAACGACACCAGCCTGCCGGTGCGGGTCAACAACGCCGGGCAGAACGACCGCGACATCTACAACGTCTCGGCCAAGATCGACTACGAGGCCGACTGGGGCAAGATCACCTCGGTCACCTCGTACGACACCCTGACCGAAATTCTCACCGGCGATGCCTTCGACTTCCTGCCGATCCAGCAATCCTTGTTCTTCCAGATCCTCGGCTTTGATCTCAACCAGAGCCAGTTCCTCGATGTCGAGGCGATCAGCCAGGATCTGCGCATCCAGTCGCCCGATGGCCAGGCGTTCGAATGGACCGTGGGCGGCTATTTCATCGACACCAACCGCTATATCTCGACCGGCAACATGGTCGATACCGGTAACGGTGTATTCCCCGTGTTCCGCACGCCGAGCACCAACCCGCTCAACCCGCAGGCGACCTTCCTGGCGGACTCGCAGAACAACTTCGCCTGGGCGGGCTATGTGAACCTTGGCTACAAGTTCTCCGATGCCTTCCGCGTCGATGCCTCGCTGCGCTACGACAAGGACCGCAGGCGCAACCGCACCCTGACCCCGCTGGCGTTCATCCCGGTCGTCCCCGGCTTCCCCACCGGAACCCCCGGCGAGGTCCGCCGCGAAACCTTCGACGAATGGCAGCCCAAGGTCACATTGACCTACAAGCCGGTCGAGAATGTCACGATCTATGGTGGCTATGCGCGCGGCTTCCGCTCGGGCGGGTTCAACCAGACCGGGGTCGGCGCGGTGGCTGCGGGCACCGGCGTGGTCGGTGTGGCGGATATCTACGAGGCCGAAGTCGCCGATACCTTCGAGCTGGGCGTGAAAGCGACCCTGTTCGACCGGATGCTGACGCTCAACGCCAGCGCCTACACCACCAAGTCTGAAAACGGCTATTTCTTCGTCTTCCTCGCCGCCAACTCCACCCAGAACCTGGGCAATGTCCCCGAGGTCCGGCTGCAGGGCTTCGAGATCGACGGCACGCTGCGTCCAACCCAGGGCTGGGATATCAATTTCGGTCTCGGGGTGACCTATAGCGAGATCAAGGAGTTTCCGGATCCCACCGTGATCGGCAACGAAGCGCCGTTCATCTCGCGCTACACGATCAACCTGGGCACCCAGTACGAGACCAATCTGGGCGACAGCGACCTCAAGGGCCGCATCCGGGTCGATTACAACCGCACCGGCAAGACCTGGTTCGACGTGCCCAACTCGACCGTGCGGCGTCCGGTCGATCTGGTCAACGCGCGGCTGACACTCGATGGCGGCGCCTGGTCGTTGACCGGCTTTGCCGACAACCTGTTCAACGAGCGCTACAATGCCGAGTTCTCGCCCGGCGGCTTCGTGTTCAAGGGCCGCCCGCGCGTCTTCGGGCTCGAGGCGCTCTACAAGTTCTGATCCTCACGATAACGGGAAAACCACCAGTGGCACGCATCCTCATCCTTTATTATTCGGGCTATGGTCACACCGAGGTGATGGCGAATGCCGTCGCCGATGGCGTCAATGCGGTCGATGGCTGCGAGGCGGTGGTCAAGCGGGTGCCCGAACTGGTCTCGGACGAGGTCGCAGCCGCCGCGCACATGAAGCTCGATCAGGCCGCGCCCTTTGCCAGCCCCGACGAGCTTGCCGATTATGACGCGATCATCTTCGGCACGCCCACCCGCTTCGGCAACATGGCCGCGCAGATGCGCAACTTCCTCGACCAGACCGGCGGCCTGTGGGCCAGGGGCGCGCTGGTCGGCAAGCCGGGCAGCGTGTTCGTCTCGACCGCCAGCCAGCATGGCGGGCAGGAGACCACGATCACCTCGTTCCACACGACCTTGCTGCACCATGGCATGATCGTCATCGGCCTGCCCTACAGCTTTGCCGGCAACACCATCATGACCGAGATCAGCGGCGGCACGCCCTATGGCGCGAGCACGATCGCGGGCGGCGACGGTTCGCGGATGCCGTCCGAAAATGAGCTTGCAGGCGCGCGTTTCCAGGGCGAGCATGTCGCGAAAATCACGCTCAAGCTGACCGCCTGACCGCCGGTTTTTGTGGACACCTAAGGAGGATGCGATGACCGTACTCGTCAACCGTTTGCACCACACCGCCTATACCACCCGCGACCTTGAAGCGACGCGCGCGTTCTACGAGGACGTGCTCGGCTTTCCTCTGGTCGCAACCTATTGCGAGAAGGACGAATTGTTCGGCAAGGAGCGCACTTATTGCCACTGCTTCTTCGCGATGAAGGACGGCAGCGCGCTCGCGTTCTTCCAGTTCGCCAATGAGGACGACCAGGCCGAGTTCAGCCCGCCGATCCCCGAATCGCCGTTCCACCACATCGCGCTGCATGTCGATCACGACGCGCAGGCCGAGCTCGAGCGCCGGATCGCCGCTGCCGGGATCGAAGAGCCGCGGACCTACATCCTCGAGCATGGCTATTGCCGGTCGGTCTACGTCAAGGACCCCAACGGCATGATCATCGAGTTCACCTGCGATGCGCCCGAGGCGCTCGACATCGAGGCGGACACGCGCGCCAAGGCCCGCGCCGAGCTCGCGCGCTGGCTGGCGGGCGATCACAGCAACAACAACCCGTTCCGCGCCGCAGAAGCGGCCTGATCGATGGCGGGCCCGGTTGGCACGCTGGGCTGCGCACACACCATGACTCCTCCCGACGCGCGACTGGATGGCGAAACCTTCTGGCTCGATGTTGGCGACGGGCATCTGGCGGTCGAGCAGATCGGCAGCGGGCCTGCGGTCGTGCTGCTCCACGGCTGGACGCTCGACCGGCGGATGTGGACCTTGCAGGCGCGCGCGCTTGCCAGCCGCTTTACGCTGATCGCACTCGATCGGCGTGGTTTCGGCCAGTCCACCGCGCCGGCAGACCGGTTGCGCGAGGTCGATGATCTGGCGCGGCTGGCCGACCGGCTTGGCCTTGCCCGCTTCCATCTCGTCGGCATGTCGCAGGCCGGTGCCACAGCCATCGCGTTTGCGCAGCAGCACCGCGCGCGCGTCGCCTCTTTGGTGCTGCAGGGTATCTCGATTGCGGGCCTCCCCGATCATTCCAATGCATCCGACAACATCCCGCTCGCCGATTATGCCGACCTCGTGCGGCTGGGCGCGCTCGATTCGATGAAGCGCCATTGGTCAGGGCACGCGCTGATGGCCGGGCTGTCGGGCAAGGCGGCTGAGATCGGCGCGGCGATGCTGGCCGATTATGACGGCCGCGACCTGCTGGCGGGCCCCGCGGGGCCGTCGGCGCGGCTCGACAGCGTCGCGGGTCTCACCATGCCGGTGCTCGCGATCACCGGCGACGAAGACACTCCATGGCGCCGCTCGGTCACCCAGACGTTGGCCCGCACCGCGCCGCTCGGGCAGGCGCGGTTCGTGCGTGGCGCCGGGCATCTGTGCAACCTCTCGCATGCGCCGGCCTATAACACGGCCGTGTCCGCCTTTCTCGCCCGCCCGCTGCTGCCGGTCCCGGACGCCGTAAACGACTGATTTCTTGCTGGAGTATTCCCCCATGGCCGCGCCTGACCGTTTTCTCACCACCCATGTCGGCAGCCTGCCGCGATACCGTGCACAATTTCCATCACGCATTCAAGTTGGCCGTTTACATCCGTAGTCGAATCGATTACGTCCGTAGTCGGAATTGAAGCGAGGAATGCGATCGAATGGCTCCCGAACGGATCAGCGATGCCGAACATGCGGTGATGGAGGTGCTGTGGCAGCGTTCGCCGATGACGGCGGCCGACGTCGCCGACGCCTTGGCCGATGCGCGCGACTGGACGCTGCAGACGGTCAAGACCCTGCTGTCGCGGCTCGCCAACAAGGGCGCGGTTTCCTACCAGCAGGATGGCCGCCGCTATCTCTACACCCCCATTCTGGCGCGCGAGGACTATGTCGGCGATGAATCGCGGCGGTTGGTCGATCGGCTGTTCGGCGGCCGCGCCGCACCGCTTATTGCGCATCTGGCAGAGCAGCAGAAGTTCACGGCCGAGGACCTGGCAGAGATCGAACGGCTGATCGGGGAGTTGAAGGCATGATCGGGGATTGGCTTGCGAGCGACGGGCTCGCGGAGTTTGCGCATGGCCTGACCGGGCAATGGCTGGTCGAGACGCTCGCCGTCACGGCGGCTTTGATGGCACTGGTGCTGGTGTTGCGGCGACAGGTGGCGCGGCACTTCGGCGCAGAGATCGCCTATCTGCTCTGGGCGATCCCGCTTGCCCGGCTGTTCATGCCGCCAGTGGTGCAGACGATCCAGGTGCCGGTCAGCGAGCCTTCGGTGCCCGATTCCGGCAGTGCCGCGGCGATGGCGATGCCGGTCGGCGATATGGCGGCCCCCCTCGACGCCTTGCCCGAAGCCGGTTTTGCCAACGGGTTGCTGCTCGATGCCGACTGGTTTGCGATCGGCGTGACGGTGTGGCTGTGCGGCGCCGCGATCTTCCTGATCGCGCAGCTCTCGGCCTATCTGCAGAACCGGCGCGAGTTGCTCGAAGACGCCGTGGAAGTGTCGCGGATCGATGGGATCCGCGTGATCGAGATCGCCGGGATTGCAGGCCCGTTCGCCTTCGGGCTGTGGCGGCGCTATATCGCGCTGCCGATCGGCTTTACCCAGGCATACAATCCGATGGAACGCGAACTGGCGCTGGCGCACGAGCGCTCGCACCACCGCGCGGGCGATCTGTGGGCGAACTTCGCCGCGCTGGCGATGCTGTCGCTGCACTGGTTCAACCCCGTCGCCTGGATGGCCTGGCGGGCGTTCCGCTTCGACCAGGAAGCCGCCTGCGATGCGCGCGTGCTGCGCCGTCGTTCGGCTGCCGAGCGCACCGCGTATGCGCGCGCCATCGCCAAGGCAGCGACCGGCCACACGCTTGCCTTCGCCAGCCCGCTCAACCCCAAGACCAAGATCGTCGAGCGTTTGAAGATCATGAAGCAGTCCGAAACCTCGCGCACCCGCAAATGGCTTGGTGGCACCTTGGTCGGCGGTGGTCTGGTCACCGCGCTCGCGATGACCGCCACGGTGAGCTACGCGCTCCAGCCGATCGACGCAGCGGGTGCGCCCGAGGCACCGCTGGCACCTGCCGCCCCGGATGCGCCGCCGGCTCCCTGGGCGCCAGATGCGCCAGCGGCGCCCGACGCTCCGATCACGCCGGTGATCAAGGATGGCGTCTATATCTACACGGTGCGGCGCGGCGACAACAACATCACCTTGCGTCTCGATGGCCCCACGGGCCGTGCGGAGATCGAGCGCCGGGTCGCCGAGGCCGAAGCCTCACGCGCGATGGCCGAAGGCGATGTGGCGATGGCGGAGGGCGACCGCGCCATGGCACAGGCCGATCGCGCCTGGGCACAGGCAGACCGCGCGGCGGCCGTGACCGAAGCCAGGGCCGCGGCTTTCGACCGGGCCGAGCGCAGCCGTGCCGACGCGATGGATCGCGCGCAACGGATGGTGGTGCGCACCGGTTCGCCGGAGAATTACGTGATCGAAATGGGCAACGGCCACAAATTGCGCGTCCGGACCAGTGATTGCAACGGCAAGCCCAAGACCGCAGCGTTCATGACTCATACCGAAACCCGGAACGGCAACGTGACTCGCACCAAGGTCGTCACCTGCGGACAGGTGATGCCCAACGAGGCGGAAATCTCGGCGAATATCGAAAAGGGAATGGCCGAGGCGCGCCGCAGCATGGAAATCACCCGCGCCGAAGTCCGCAACAACAAATGGCTGAGCGACGAGGACCGTGCCGAGGCATTGCGCGACCAGGACGAAGGCATGCGCGAACTGCGCGCCGACCTGGCCGAGGCTCGGCGCGGTCTGCGCGAGGAAATGGCACAGGCGCGCCGCGAAATGAGATACGTGCCTGAGCCCCCCGCTCCGCCGGCAGCCCCCGCCGAACCGTCCGTTCGTCGTTGACATATCCATGACGGGGCGGCGCAAATATCGCGCTGCCTCTTTCGCTTTGGGCCGATCAATGCCACTTAGACGCGATGGAACTGCCTGCTGATCTTCCGACCGGCCTTGCCGAAACCATCGAACCACTGGTGCGCCGCGTGCTCGCGGGCAACCCGTCGGCGTTCACCTATACCGGCACCCAGACCTATGTCGTGGGCAACGGCGCGGATGTCGCGGTAATCGATCCGGGTCCGGCCGACCCCGACCATATCGCCGCGATCCTCGCCACCGTGGGCGATGCGCGCATTGCCGCGATCATGTGCACCCACACCCACCGTGACCACAGTCCCGCCGCCGCGCCACTCAAGGCGCACACCGGCGCATCGATCGTCGGCTGCGCGCCGCTGACACTCAGCGACGATGGCCCGCGCTCGGACGAGGCCTTCGACACGACGTACGCGCCCGACCGGGTGCTGACCGACGGCGAAAGCGTCTCGGGCGATGGCTGGACGTTGCAGGCCGTGGCCACCCCCGGCCACACCAGCAACCATCTGTGTTTGGCATTGGTCGAAAGCGGCGCGTTGTTCACCGGCGATCATGTGATGGGCTGGTCGACCAGCGTGATCTCGCCCCCCGATGGCGACATGGCGGACTATATGGCGAGCCTTGCCAAATTGCAGGAGCGCTCGGACCGCGTCTATTATCCCGCGCATGGGCCCGCGGTCGAAAACCCCGCGCAATTGGTGCGCGGCATGATGGGCCACCGCAAGCAGCGCGAGCGCCAGGTGCTGCGCCAGCTCGAGGCCGGGCCGCAGGCGATCCCCGATATGGTGCCGCTGATGTACAAGGGCCTTGACCATCGTCTGTTCGGTGCTGCGGGCCGCTCGGTGCTGGCGCATCTGATCGATCTGGAGAACCGCAGACTGGTGGCGCGCGACGGCGAAACATGGCGGCTGCTCGCCGCCGCCTGATCCGCCGAACGAAACGGCTGCACAACCAAGCGCAATGTCGCTAGGGATGCAGCTATCCAATGAAGGGCTGACTACCGATGACTGCACAACCCCGCGAAAACCTGTCCGGTCTTGATCTGCGCGCCGAAATCGACCGGCTGCGCAAGGAGAAGAACGCGGTCATTCTGGCGCATTATTACCAGAAGCCCGAAATTCAGGACATCGCCGATTTCGTCGGTGATTCGCTCGAGCTGTCGCGGATCGCAGCGGAAACCGATGCCGACGTGATCGCGTTCTGCGGGGTCAAGTTCATGGCCGAGACCGCCAAGATCCTCAGCCCCGACAAGATCGTCGTGCTGCCCGACATGGATGCCGGCTGCTCGCTCGAGGACAGCTGCCCGCCCGACCAGTTCGCCGCGTTCCGCGCGCAGCACCCCGATCATATCGCGCTGACCTATATCAACTGCTCGGCGGCGGTGAAGGCATTGAGCGACATCATCGTCACCTCGTCCTCGGCGGAAAAGATCCTCAGCCAGATCCCGCTCGACCAAAAGATCATCTTCGGCCCCGACAAGCATCTGGGCGGGTATCTGGTCCGCAAACTGGGCCGCGAGATGCTGCTGTGGCCGGGCGTGTGCATCGTGCACGAGGCGTTCAGCGAGACCGAACTGCTCAAGCTCAAGGCGCAGTACCCCGATGCGCCGGTCGCCGCGCACCCCGAATGCCCCGCGCACATCCTGGACCACGCCGATATGGTCGGATCGACCAGCGCGATCCTCAAGTTCGCCAAGGAGACGACCAGCGAGACCGTGATCGTCGCCACCGAACCGCACATCATCCACCAGATGGAAAAGGCGGTTCCGGAAAAGACCTTCATCGGCGCGCCGGGCGCGGACGGCAACTGCAACTGCAACATCTGCCCGTATATGGCGCTCAACACGATGGAAAAGCTCTATGTCGCGCTGCGCGATCTGGAGCCACGGATCGAGATGGACGAGGAGCTGCGGCTGAAGGCCAAGCAGTCGCTCGACCGGATGCTCGAAATGGCGAGCAGCACCGTGGGGCAGGGCGATCTCGGCCGCCCCGACCTCGCGCACCAGGATTGAGGACTTGCGCTCAGCTCTTCGGGGCTGAATGCACCGCATTGCGCCCTGCCATCGCCGCATAAAAGGCGAAGGCGGGGGCCATGTCGGCCTCGTAATTTCCGGTCGGGTGGATCACCGGGCCAAGGCCGGCGCGGCGGTTGGCATAGTCCATGAACCCGCAGACGATCGGCACGCCCGCGCCATAGGCGATGCGGTAAAAGCCGGTGCGCCAGGCCGCGACCGACTGGCGGGTGCCTTCGGGTGCGATCGTCAGGATGAAGTCGTCGCGCGCGTTAAACTCGGCGATCATCTGCTGCACCATGTCGCCCGCTGCGCTGCGATCAACCGGAACCCCGCCCATCTGCCGCATGAAATTGTGAAACGGCCAGCGGAACAGCGATGTCTTGGCCATGAAATGGGTTTCCAGGCCAAGCTCGCGGGTGACGCCCATATAATTGGGGAAATCCCAGTTGCTGGTGTGCGGCACCGCGATGATGATGTAGCGGCGCTCGGGCGGCGGCGTGCCGATCGCGGTGAACCGGTGGCGGCGATAGATGAACATCATCAGCGCATACAGCGCGCGCGCGGCCCAGCCCAGATGCGCGGTGGAAAGCTTTCGCGGCCGGGAAGGCTCGGGCTGGCTCGCGTTCATCATCCGTCCCCACATCGTGATGCAGGGCTTTCCTTGCGGCGTGATGGCCGCGTGCCGCTGTCATGAAATTGCCTAGTGGCGCAAACCGCTGGCCAGATCAATTGCCGTTACGGCATCTTTTGCTTGGCGCCGAACGGCCAGTCGGTGACGCCGCCCACCCAGAGCGCCCACCAGATGATCACCGGCTGCAGCAGCAGGCGCGGGCCGTGATAGGCCCAGGGCAAAGTCCGCCCGCCGACCGCGATGTCGCCGAACGCGTGGTTGATGTTGGCGGGCCACACGCACAAAGCATAGAGCGCCAGGCCTATCCCGGCAGCATAGCGCAGCCGCGGCACCATCAGCCCGATCGCGCCTGCGATCTCGGCCACGCCGGTCAGGAAAACCACCTCTTCGGGAAACGGCACCCAGCCGGGCGTGATCGCGAGGAACCCGCCGGGCGAGCGGATGTGGATGATCCCGGCCGCAAAATAGATCAGCGCCAGCAGCCAGCGAAATCCGGTGCGGACGGCGGACTGGCGCGGCATGGTCTCAGCGCTTGCGGACGAACTCGGCGCGCAGCACCAGACCCTTGATGCCGTCGAACCGGCAATCAATCTCCTGCGCATCGCCGGTCAGCCGGATCGACTTGATCACGGTGCCGCGCTTCAATGTCTGGCCCGCGCCCTTGACCTTGAGGTCCTTGATCAAGGTTACCTGATCGCCATCGGCAAGCAACGTGCCCGCCGAATCGCGCACTTCGACCGCTTCGTCTTCGGATGCCGCGACGGTCAGATCGCCGGGGGCGACCCATTCGCCGGTCGCCTCGTCATAGACATAATCGTCGCTGTCGCCGCTGTGCATCGGTCGGTTCAGCTCTTCAGCGTGACGATGGACAGGCCGCCGGGCTTGGTCGACGGGTTGGACGCGTTCTGCGGCTTGGGCTTTTCGGCCTTGGGCTTGCGGGTCTCGCGATTGGTCTTCTTCTGGCCTTTTGCCATGGTCTGTTCCTTGTCCAGGCGCAGCGCCCGGAGCGCGGCTATAGCGCCAATCGGCGTGCAAAGCGCGACAATTCGCGAGCCACGCAGACGCCCGGTTTGCCAGCGCGTTATGAGAGACGAGGCATCAGGAGCCGCAGTTCTCTGAGATGTCCGCAATCGGGGAAAATTTCAAACAGCGTGAATGGCGACGATTGGGGTGTAAGCTGCCCCACCCGTCATCGTCACCCCGGACTTGATCCGGGGCCCAGAGCGATCAAGTGCGCCGCCTGGAACGAAAACCCTGGGTCCCGGGTCAAGCCCGGGATGACGGATACAGCAGGCTGGCCGTCAAGGGGTCTGCAACAGAGTGGCGGCTTCGGCAGAATCGATCCACTAGCCGCCTGGCCGAAATTAGAGAGTTACCGATGCATCGCGGGCAACCGTTTGTGGGTGGGGAGGCTACGAATTCCCAATGGGGTTTGCGGCAAGCCTCCGCAAAGCGCGTTCTAGGCTCAGGACTCATTGATTGATCCAGAAGATGACGGTCGCAGCGATGCAGATCGCGGACATAAAAGTGTGGGCACATCGGTCGTAGCGTGTGTGGATGCGGCGCCAATCCTTGAGTTTGCCGAACATGTTCTCGATCCTGTGACGCTGGCGGTAGAGCACGGTATCATGTGGGATCGGCACTTTGCGGTTAGCTTTTGACGGGATGCAGGCGATCATGCCGCGCTGTGCCAGGGCGGTGCGGAACCAGTCGGCATCGTAGCCTCGATCGCCCAACATTGCCTTGGCAGATGGCAAGGCGTCGATCATCAATGCTGCGCCCTTGTAGTCGCTCATCTGGCCCTCGCTGAGCAGCATGACGAGCGGGCGACCCTTGCCATCGCATACCGCATGGAGCTTGGAGTTCAGGCCTCCTTTGGTGCGTCCGATACGTCGGGGAACAGCCCCTTTTTAAGCAGGCTGGCTGCCGTTCGGTGTGCTTTGAGGTGGGTGGCATCAATCATCAAGTGATCAGGCTTGCCGCCCTTCGCGGCCAAGGCAGCGAAGATCCTGTTGAATACGCCCATGCGGCTCCAGCGGATGAACCGATTGTAGATCGTCTTGGCTGGCCCATACTCGGCGGGAGCATCGCGCCAGCGCAAGCCATTGCGGATCACGAAGATGATACCGCTGATAATCCGCCGGTCATCGACACGGGGCACCCCGTGCGACAACGGAAAATACGGCTCGATCCGACGCATCTGCGCCTCCGACAACCAGATCAGATCACTCATGACAGCGCCTCCTTGCGCCGCCATTGAATCAACCGATCGCATGCTCCGCAAGCAATTTAATAGGTCCTGAGCCTAAACAATGCCTTTAAGCAGGAAGCCAGCACCTACAATCAATACAAAGATATTGAACATTGTCGCAAACCAAAAAAGGAATGGGTTCTTCGACCGTAAATAACTCGCATAAGGCACACCAAATGCATACATTGTGCCTGTTTGAAAGCCATGCAGCGTAATCCACCCCATCAACGGCACACCAACTAATAGTATCGCGATAACCGCTAAATCTGCCATCCGATTTCTCCTGACAACTTTTCCCAGATTCCCTTGATAGAAACAGGCGTGCGATCGTGACTATTTTTTACATGTCCGCAATGGGGTCGGTAAAGGAATTACCGCTTTTGTCCGCAAGCAAGCTATGGCGGCCGTCTGCTATGATCGTCAGACGGCCCATTCTGGCAGGTCACGATAAAAGTGATTGAAGAGCTTTGAAAGTCGGCGTCAGCCACATCTACCAGCCCCAGGGCGCAGGCGGCGGGGCGACCGGTTGGGTGAGATCGAACTCGACGCGGAAGTTGCGCGCATTGGGTCCGTCGGGGCGGCGCAGGGCATAGGCATAGGTGCGCGCGTCGATGTCCACGATCCAGCTGTTGGTCACCGACCCGGTGAGCCCCTGCGCGCGGAACATCGCGATGCTTTCGGCATCGACAGGGAACGTCTGCTGGCCGGGTGTGCCGACAGTGGCGGTGTCGCCGCCGTACTGGGTGACCTTGTCGATGCTGCCGTCCTCATGCCGGTGATCGTGCTTGAGGCGGAGGCCGGTTCCGGTGCGGGTGATGATCCAGGTGCGCGAGCGGTTCCAGCCGCCGCCCTCGGTGCCGACGTGGAACGGGATTTCCATCCGGTCGGGTGCGCAGGAGCGGAAATGGACGATCATCGGCTTGCCCGCCAGATCGGCATCGGCGGCGTCGGTGCTGACCAGCCTGCCGGGATAGGCCTTGCCGCAATGCTGCGCGAGATTGGCCATGAAGGCGGTTTGCGGGTCGGCGCTGCGGGGTGTGGTCGTGCAGCTGGTGGCAGCCAGGGCCAGGGCGAATGCAGCAGCACTGCGGGTCATGTTGTTCATAGCGCCCTGAATGCCGCAATGCTGCGCCCGTGTCGAGCCGAAGCATCGCCTTGCCGGTCCCCTGACCTTGCCGCTCCCCTGACCTTGCCGCTCCCTGACCTTGCCGGTCCCCTGCGAAGGCAGGGGCCCATCTTCTGCTGGTGCGTCTCGTCAAACGGTGGCTCGGCAAAGGAACCGTTAGGAGATGGGCCCCTGCCTTCGCAGGGGACCGGGCTTTTATATCTAGGGATCGGTGATCTCTACGGCCTTCACCACCTTCGCCCGCTTCTTCCTCGCAGGCGCGGGCTTGTTGGCGCGGTGCTTGAGCGCGGCTTTGGGCGTAGGCGCGTCCGGCCCGGCGGGCTTGGGCTTGAACCGGCACAGATCCGCGACCGGGCAGCGCCAGCATTCGGGCTTGCGCGCCTTGCAGACATAGCGGCCGTGCAGGATCAGCCAGTGATGGCCATGGACGCGGAACGGCCCCGGCGTGCCCTTGTCGAGCGCGCGTTCGACATCGAGCACCGTGCGCCCCGGTGCCAGCCCGGTGCGGTTGCCGACGCGGAAGATGTGCGTATCGACCGCGAAGGTCTCCGCGCCGAACGCGGCGTTGAGCACGACATTGGCGGTCTTGCGCCCGACCCCGGGCAAGGCGGTGAGTGCGTCGCGATCGTTGGGCACTTCGCCTGCATGTCGCGCGATCAGCGCTTCGGACAAGGCGATCACGTTCTTGGCCTTGGCGTTGAACAGCCCGATGGTCTTGATGTGCGCCTTCAGCCCGTCCTCGCCGAGCTCGACCATCTGCTGCGGCGTCTTGATCCCCTCGAACAGCGCGCGCGTCGCCTTGTTGACCCCGACATCGGTCGCCTGCGCCGAGAGCACGACTGCGACCAGCAGCTGGAAATGGTTGCCATATTCCAGCTCGGTCACCGGCGCAGGGTTGCCCTCGGCCAGCCGCCGGTAGAATTCAAACGTGTCGGTCTTGTTCATCCAGCCAGCATCACGGATTGGCGGACGCCGCGGGCGGCGGGCCCGGCGGGTGCGCGGCCTTCCATTCCATCGCCCGGCGCACACGGCGTTCGACCGAGGGGTGCGAGTAGAACAAGGCCTCCTGCACCGGATGCGGGCGCGGGTAACGATATTCGGCGGTCTTGACCAAGGCGCCCGCCAGCGCGTCGGGCAGGTTGACCATCTGCAGCGAATAGGCGTCGGCCTCGCTCTCGCTGATCCGGGTCAGCGTGTTGGCCACCGGGACTGCGAACACGCCGAGGAACGACAGCACGAACAGGAATACCGGCAGCCCGCGTGGATCGCCGATCTCGGTTGTGCTGCTGCCGAAGACGCGCGCGACCTTCGCGAACAGCCGGTCGGCCAGGAAGAAGAACACGATCGCCAGCACGCTCAGCACCAGCACCGAGCGCCAGACATGGCCCAGCACATAATGGCCGATCTCGTGCCCCGTGACCGCGCGGACCTCGTCCAATGAGGCCTGTTTGAGCGCGACATCCGAGATCGCGATCCGCGCCGCGCTGCCGACGCCCGAGACGTTGGCGGTGAAGTTGTTCGACTGGCGCGAGCCATCATAGAGGAAGATGCGGTCCTCGGGGATATCGACCTGCTGGGCCATTTCCAGCACCGCATCGCGCACCGGGCCAGCCGGGATCGGCTCGTAGTTGTTGAACAGCGGCTCGATCAGCGTCGGCGAGAGCAGCAGGACCACCGACACCACGATCGCCGAGAACCCGCCCGACCACAGCCACCAGCGTTTGCCGGTGCGGCGGATCAGCGCGTAGATGCCGAGGAAGAACAGCCCGCCGCCGATGACGCTGATCGCGATGCCGATCGCATCCTGCATCAGGAAGTCGGCGAGCGGCTGTTGGGTGCGATCGTACGCGCGTTCGTGGCCCCATTCGGCCCAGATGCTCCAGGGCAGGGTGATGATCGCCGAGACGATGAACAGACCCGCAGCGGTCGCGAATGTCCGCAGCGCCCATGCGCGTTTCTCGAGCTTGGCCCAGATGCGGTCGGTCACGCGGAGGCGCACCAGGATGACGGTGGCAACCACTGACACCAGCAGCCCCCACAGGATCATCCAGTGGCCGTCCATCGTGTAGGCCGCAGCCTTGGCCAGCGCGTCCGCGCCCAGCCCGTCGATATAGGCCTTTGTCGCCGCTTCCGGATTGAATGCCATCATGCCCCCGCTGTATTGTATCAATAACACAGCATTAGGCTGTGCCCCTGCGTCCGTCAAGCCAGCCCCAGCACCTGCGGCATGGTATAGCGCCCGGCGGGCTTCTCGTGCAGCCAAAGGCACGCCTTCACCGCGCCGCGCGCGAACACCATGCGGTTTTCTGCGCGATGGGTGAGTTCGATCCGCTCGTCGTCGCTGGCAAGGTACACGGTGTGGTCGCCCGACACCGATCCGCCGCGCAGGCTCGCAAAGCCGATCGCGCCGCGCGCGCGTGCACCGGTCAGCCCGTCGCGGCCGCGTTCGCTGTCACGCGCCAGATCGATCCCGCGCGCCTTGGCCGCCGCCTCGCCGAGCAGCAGCGCCGTCCCCGAGGGCGCATCGACCTTGTGGCGGTGGTGCATCTCGGCGATCTCGATATCCCAGTCCTCGCCCAGCCGGGTCGCGGCCTCGTGCACCAGATGCGCGAGCAGGGTGACGCCCAGCGAGGTGTTGCCGGTCTGGAGCACCGCGATCTGGTCCGACGCGGTATCGATCAGCCAGTGGTGGCGTTCCTCGAGCCCGGTGGTGCCGATGACGATCGGGATGTTGGCGGCGACAGCGGCGTCGAGATTGGCTTCGAGCGCGGCAGGCGAGGAGAAATCGACCAGCACGTCGCTTTCCTTCGCCAGCGCCAGCGCGTCGCCGCCCTTGTCGATCCCGCCCGAGACGCTGGCGCCTGCATCCGCAATCGCCG
>NZ_JAUCZC010000014.1 GCF_030373265.1 Blastomonas sp. | reverse complement strand
TCGTCCAGACCGGTCGTCCGCTGCTGATCATCGCAGAAGACATCGAAGGCGAAGCTTTGGCGACCCTGGTGGTCAACAAGCTGCGTGGCGGTCTCAAGGTTGCTGCGGTCAAGGCTCCTGGCTTCGGTGATCGTCGCAAGGCGATGCTGGAAGATATCGCGATCCTCACCAAGGGTGAAATGGTCAGCGAAGACCTCGGCATCAAGCTGGAAAGCGTTACCATCGGCATGCTCGGCGAAGCCAAGCGCGTTTCGATCGATAAGGACAACACCACCATCGTCGATGGTTCGGGTGAAGCCGATGCGATCAAGGCTCGCGTGGAAGCCATCCGTGGCCAGATCGAGAACACCTCGAGCGATTACGATCGTGAAAAGCTGCAGGAACGTCTGGCCAAGCTCGCCGGCGGTGTTGCGGTCATCAAGATCGGTGGCGCTTCGGAAGTCGAAGTGAAGGAAAAGAAGGACCGCGTTGACGACGCGCTGCACGCAACCCGCGCAGCCGTCGAAGAAGGCATCGTCCCCGGTGGCGGTACGGCCCTGCTTTATGCAACCCGTGCGCTCGAAGGCATGACCGGCGTCAACGACGACCAAACCCGTGGCATCGATATCATCCGCAAGGCGCTGTACGCTCCGGTTCGCCAGATCGCACAGAATGCCGGCCATGATGGCGCGGTCGTTTCGGGCAAGCTGCTCGACGGCAACGACGAGACGCTGGGCTTCAACGCATCGACCGATGTGTATGAAAACCTGGTGGCTGCCGGCGTGATCGATCCGACCAAGGTCGTTCGTGCTGCTCTGCAGGACGCAGCATCGGTTGCCGGTCTGCTGATCACCACCGAAGCTGCCATCTGTGACGCTCCTGAAGACAAGTCTTCGGGCGGCGGCATGGGCGGCATGCCCGGCGGAATGGGCGGCATGGGCGGCATGGATTTCTGATCCACGCTGCTCGGCTCCAAGCCAAGCACAAGAAAACGGGGCCGGAGGGGAAACCTTCCGGCCCTTTTTCTATCTCAGGCGGTGGCGTCGAGCGCGGCCGCCATCTCGGCTGACCGAGCATCGTAAAAACGCGACCGCATCAGACTGACAATGTGAGCCGGACTGGTTGAAGGCGTGCCCCCTACCAAGGGCGGGGCGGGGTCATATTCGAGCGAGAGTTGGATCGAACGCGCGACATCCTCGCCATGCAGATGCGCGATGATCGCCAGTGCAAAATCGATGCCCGAGGTCACGCCGCCTGCGGTCACGAGATTGCCGTCGAACACGGTGCGCGCGTCCTCATGCTCGGCACCGACCATTGGCAACAGGCCGGTATAGCCCCAGTGCGTCGTTGCGCGCTTGCCCTTCAGCAATCCCGCGCGGCCCAGGATGAACGCACCGGTGCACACGCTGGTGATCCATTGCGCGCCCGACGCCTGTTGCGCCACGAAATCGATCAGCCGCGTATCGCTGAGTGCAGGCGCGACGCCCAGCCCGCCGGGAACGCACAGCAGATCGGCCTGCGGGCAATCGGCAAACGTCACCGTCGGCATGATGCCGAAGCCGACATCGGTCATCACCGGAGACATATCGGCAGCCGCCACATGAACCTTCGCCCCCGGCATCCGGCACAGGAACTGCGCTGGTCCGGTGAAGTCGAGCTGGGTGACGTTATCGAACAGAACGAAGACAACGGTGAAGGGTGGATTGGCGTCGGTCATGGGCATGCCTTTCTTCCGGAAGGTTGCCCAGGCGCGCGACACGAATGATATCACCCGCTCCCCGATGGTGATCCATCTTGATGCGCCAGTTGCGGGCATAGTCAGTGTATGGCGCGCGAGCGGCGCTGCCAAGCCGCCTTTTCCAGCCGATGCAGACGGTTTGTGGTCGACGACTGGCCGAACCTCATCCAAGCCCTGCGGAACAATTCTTGCGGGTCGATTTCGGCTCCGACATCAATGGGGGTCGACAACTGCTTCATTCGGATGCTGCCGGGAGGCACGGCAGCGGCGCGGCGACAATCGAAGCTGGTGGTGGCATTGGGTCTCGCGCACCGGTCCGCAAAGCTGGATCGACACCATCCTGCGGCCTGACGACGACTTTGCGATACCGCAACGCGCCATAACTCGGTCGCAATCGGAAATCTTCGATCGCCGATCGCGGCTGGCTATCCCCTCAATATTATGGCATATGGAGTGACATAATATTGAGGGGATAGCCTATGCGCCGCCTGTTGACCGTTGCGGTCATATTGCTTGCTGTTCTGGCCGTGATTGGCTGGTTGGCGCGCGAGCCGCTCGGCGAAATCGTGTTCGCGCGGGCGCTCGAAGCCTCTTACGGCAAAGATGCCACCGTCGGCCTCGACGATGGGTTGCATGTCATCCTGTGCGGAACCGGCTCTCCCCTTCCCGATCCGGCGCGCGCTGGCCCTTGTACCCTGGTGATCGCGGGCAAGCAGGTCTTCCTCGTCGATTCAGGCTCGGGCGCTGGCCGCAGGATCGGGCAGATCGGGGTCTCGCTCGGCAAGATCGACGCTGCCTTTCTGACGCATTTCCACTCGGACCATATCGATGGTCTGGGTGAGGTCCTGATGCTGCGCTGGGCCAGCAGCGGTCGCTCATCGCCCTTGCCGGTCTATGGTCCGCAAGGCGTCGATCGCATCGTCTCGGGCTTCGACACCGCGTACACGGCCGACTATGGCTATCGCATCGCGCATCATGGGGCAGACATCATGCCGCGCAGCGGTGCTGGCGCGCGCGCCAAAACCATCTCGCTCGGCGGCAAGGATGCCCCTTCGGTGGTCTATGCAGCATCGGGCGTGCGCGTCACCGCGTTTCTGGTCGATCACAGTCCGATCGAACCGGCGCTGGGCTATCGCTTCGATTACAAGGGTCGCTCGGTGGTGATCAGCGGCGATACCGCGCCAACGGCATCGGTATCTAAGATGTGCAACGGGTGCGACGTGCTGGTCCACGAAGTGCTCAATATCGACATGGTCAGGCAGATCTCCGCTACCGCCAAGGCCCGCGGCGATGCGAGGGTCGCCAAGATCATGGCGGATATCACCAACTATCACAGCTCGCCCGTGGCCGTTGCGGGCAGCGCGCAAAAGGGCAAGGCGCGGATGCTCGTGTTGACGCATATCGTGCCGCGCATGCCGACCAGGCTGCTGCATCCCTATTTTCTCAAGGGTGTGGCCGAAGCCTATTCCGGAACGGTGGTGATGGGGGAGGATGGAACGCTGATCAGCCTGCCCGCCCGGTCCAGCAGGATCGAGCAGGCAGACCTGTTATAGCCAGCGGTCAGTTCGTTTCCCGCGCCGCTTCGCGTTCTGCTTCGTCCCATTCCTGCTCAATTTCGTTGCCGGCCCTGTCGGCCTTCGCATCGAGGTCCTTGGCGGTTCTGTCGACTCCGGCCTCGACATCATCCATCGTGTTGTCGATCGCCTCGCCAGCGGTATCGAGATTGGCTTCAATGTCGTCACCGGCAGATTCGGCCGCTGCGCTGGCGCGGTCCTCGGTTTCCGCCGAGCAGGCTGAAACGCCAAGGGTGAGGGCTGCGAGGCCGATGATTGCAAGATTTCGCATGAAAAGTGCTCCTTTTGTGGTGCGCGAGGTATACGCCTTCAGCGTCACAAAGGAACGCTCTGGCTGCGCTCGAGGTTCCGAAACTGCATGACCGTGCCGGAACCCGCTGCTATCGGATTTGCCATGTCACAACAGAACCATCTCTACCTCGTCGACGGATCGTCCTACATCTTCCGCGCCTACCACCGGTTGCCACCGCTGACCAATCCGGAAGGCACGCCTGTGGGCGCTGTCTACGGGTATACCACCATGCTGTGGAAGCTGGCGGATGATCTGCACAAGGCCGACGGGCCGACGCATATGGCCGTGATTCTGGACAAGAGCTCGCAGAGTTTCCGCAACGAGCTGTATGATCAGTATAAGGCGCACCGCCCTGCCCCGCCCGAAGATCTGGTCCCCCAGTTCCCGTTGATCCGGGATGCCACCCGGGCGTTTTCGATGCCCTGCATCGAGGAAGACAATGTCGAGGCGGACGACATCATCGCGAGTTATGCGGTGGACGCGCTCGCCAAGGGCTGGAAGGTCACCATCGTTTCCTCGGACAAGGATCTGATGCAGCTGATCCAGCCCGGGCTCGACATGCTCGACACGATGAAGAACGTGCGCATGGGCCCCGAAGCGGTCATGGAAAAATTCGGCGTCACACCCGAACAGCTCGGCGACGTTCTTGCGCTGATGGGCGATGCGGTGGACAACGTGCCCGGCATCCGCGGCATCGGCCCGAAGACCGCGTCGAAGCTGATCGTCGAACATGGTGATCTGGAAAGCGTGCTGGCTGCAGCTCCCGCAATGAAACCGTCCAAGATGCGCGACAGCCTGATCGAGCAGGCGGAGATGGCGCGGTTGAGCAAGGTTTTGGTGACCCTGAGAGACAATTGCCCGCTGCCCAACGAGCTGGAGGACTTTCTCCTCAAGGACATCCCGCCCGAACCGCTGGCCGAATTCCTGAAATTCCACGGTTTCACCAGCCTGCTGCGCAAGCTGGGTGCGAGCGGGCCCGCGGATTCGCCGCCATCATCGTCTGCTCCGTCGGGTGATACCGCCCCGCGCAGCAACAACGCCATCGCGCCACAGCCGATCGGGATGTCGCCGATCGATACCGCCGCGTATGTCTGCGTGCAGGATATCGAAGCCTTGGATGACTGGATCAGCCGGGCTTTCGCTGCTGGGACCATCGCAGTCGATACCGAAACCGATTCGCTGGATTCGATGCAGGCACGCCTGGTCGGGGTCAGTCTGGCGTTGTCGCCGGGTGAGGCCTGCTATATCCCGCTCGGGCATGGCGGCAGCGACATGTTCGCCGAAAAGCCCGCGCAGATCCCGATGGACATCGCCATCGCCAGGCTGAAGCCGCTGCTCGAGGCCGACAGCGTTCTCAAGATCGGCCAGAACCTCAAATACGACATCAACGTGCTCGCGCGTCATGGCATTGCGGTCGCTCCCATCGATGACACCATGGTGATGAGCTTCGATCTCGATGCGGGGCATGAATTCGGCAGTGGCGGTCACGGCATGGATGCGCTGGCGCAGCGGCACTTGCAGCACGAGTGCATCAGCTTCAAGTCGCTCACGGGGACCGGCAAGAAGCAGATCGGTTTCAACGAAGTGCCGCTGAGCGATGCCACCCGCTATGCCGCAGAAGATGCCGACGTGACACTTCGCTTGTGGCACGTGCTGCGCCCCCGCTTGCCCGCGGAGGGCGCGACCCGCGTGTACGAGATGGTCGACCGCCCGCTGGTTCCGGTGGTCGCGGCGATGGAGCGCAACGGCATCAAGGTCGATCGCGAGCAATTGGCCGCGCTCAGCCATGATTTTGCCACCCGCATGGCGGCACTCGAGCTCGAAATCCATGCGCTTGCAGGCCAGACCTTCGCCATCGGCAGCCCCAAGCAGCTGGGCGAGATCCTGTTCGACAAGATGGGCCTCAAGGGTGGCAAGAAAGGCAAGACCGGCCAGTATTCGACCGATGTCACCGTGCTGGAGAAGCTGGCCGGCGAAGGGTCTGACATCTCTCGCAAGGTGCTCGACTGGCGGCAGCTCGCCAAGCTGAAGTCGACCTACACCGACGCGCTGCAGGAGCAGATCAACCCGGTGACGGGCCGCGTCCACACCAGCTACAGCCTGGTCGGCGCACAGACCGGGCGGCTGTCCTCGACCGAGCCCAATCTCCAGAACATCCCGATCCGTACCGAGATCGGGCGGCAGATCCGGCATGCCTTCGTCGCGGAGCCCGGCAATGTCATTCTGGCTGCGGATTACAGCCAGATCGAGCTGCGGCTGGCCGCGCACATGGCCGATGTCGAAACGTTGCGCGATGCCTTTGCGAAGGGCGAGGACATCCACAACCGCACGGCGCTCGAACTGTTCGGCGAGGTCAACCGGGACACCCGCGGGCGTGCCAAGACGATCAACTTCGCGATCCTCTACGGCATATCGCGCTGGGGTCTGGCCGGGCGGCTCGAGGTCAGCGCAGACGAAGCGCAGGCCATGATCGACACCTATTTCCAGCGCTTCCCCGGCATCAACCGCTATATCGCCGAGACGATGGAAAAAGCGCGCGAATGCGGCTTCACCGAGACCCTTTTTGGCCGCAAGACGCATTTTCCGCGGATCAACTCCAAGAACCAGGCCGAGCGTCAGGGCAGCGAGCGCGCCGCGATCAACGCGCCGATCCAGGGCACCAGCGCCGATATCATCAAGCGGGCGATGGTGCGGATGGTGCCCGCGCTGCAGGCTGCCGGGCTGCACGAGGTGCGCATGCTGTTGCAGGTGCACGATGAGCTTGTGTTCGAACTGCCCGCAGAGCAGGTGGAGGCGGCATCGGCGGTGATCCGACGCGTTATGGAGAGCTCAGCCGAGCCAGCGGTCACGCTGAGCGTGCCTCTGGGCGTCGAGATCGGCACGGGCCCTAGTTGGGGTGCTGCGCACTGATGACACGGCTTGGCGGGCAATCCCTGATCCCCCAATCGCCGACGCTGGATGTCACGGCTTTTGCCGACCCGCTGTTCACCAGTGCGATCGGCAAGTTTCTGATGCACAACTACACCTTGTGGCTGCTCGCCATCGGCGTGGTGGTGCTGCTCGTCGCGTGGTTGCCGCTGCTGCTCAAGAAACTGCCCCTGTCGCTGCCGATCATCTTTGTCGGGCTGGGCATGGCCATCTTCGCGCTCACGCCGCTGGGGACGTTCTCGCCCCACCCGGTGGAAGCCCCTGTTCTGATCGAGAAAGCAACCGAGTTCATCGTGATCATCTCGTTGATGGGCGCAGGCCTGAAGATCGGACGACCATTCACGATCACAAACTGGAACATCACGATCCGGCTGCTGGCCGTGGTCATGCCCTTGACGATTGGCGCGATTGCGCTGTCGGGTCACTGGATTCTCGGGCTGCCGCTCGCATCGGCGCTGCTGCTTGGCGCGTGCCTCGCGCCGACAGACCCGGTGCTGGCGTCCGACGTCCAGATCGAGCGGCCGAGCGGCGACGATACCGACGAAGCCAGATTCGCGCTGACATCGGAAGCCGGGCTCAACGATGCGCTGGCGTTTCCATTCGTCCATCTCGCGCTGGTCGCGAGCGCCGGCGGTCTGGGCCTCGCCTCGCTCGGAACCTGGCTATGGCACGATGTCGTCTGGCGGCTCAGCGTCGGTGCTGCGATGGGGGCTCTGGGCGGCTGGCTGCTGGGACAGATCATCTACCGCCTGCCCGAAGATACCCGGCTGTCACGCACCGGAGACGGCTTTATCGCCCTTGGGGCAACGCTGGCCATCTATGCCACCACCGAGTTCGCATATGGCTATGGCTTTCTGGCGGTGTTCGTGGCGGGCGTGATGTTGAACCGATCGGCCAAGGGCGACGCCTTCAATTCGGAATTGCATGACTTCGCCGATGAGACCGAGCGGCTGGTGATGATGGTGCTGCTGGTGCTTTTCGGTGGCATGCTGACAGGCGGCGAGCTGCTGGCGAACGTCGGCTGGAACAACGTTGCGGTCGCGGCGCTCGTTCTGCTGGTAATCCGGCCTGTGATTGGCTGGCTGGCGTTGATCGATCTGCCGCGCCCCGCGCTGGAGAGGTTCATCATCGCCTTTTTCGGCATTCGCGGGCTTGGGTCGGTCTACTACCTCGCCTTCGCGCTCAACCACGGCAATTTCGCTGACCAGCATGCCCTCTGGGAAACCGTGGGACTGATCATCCTGGGCTCGATCGTGTTGCACGGATTGTCCGTGACCCCGTTGATGCGGAAGCTCAACCGGGCCGATACATCTGCTGGCTAAAGCCCGCTCACACTCTCGCCAGCGCCTGCGGATAGCTGCCCAATATCCGCACCCATTTGCTGTGATGGCCGAGCACTTCCAACGCGCGATCCACCGCCGGATCGCCTGGCATGCCTTCGATATCCGCGTAGAATTCGGCTGCGGCAAAACTGCCGCCGCGAATATAGCTTTCCAGCTTGGTCATGTTGATGCCGTTGGTGGCGAAACCCGAAAGCGCCATGAACAGCGCCGCCGGAATGTTCTTCACCTCGAAGATCATGCTGGTCATCACCGTATCCGAGCCCGGCAGCGGGTCATCGCGATGCGCGGCCAGCACCACGAAGCGGGTCATGTTGTGGTCGGCATCCTCGATACCCTCGGCGATCACGGTCAGCCCGAACACCTCGCCTGCCAGCCGGGACGCCACCGCGCACAGACCAGGGTCATCCGATTCGGCAACGAACGCGGCGGCGCCTGCTGTATCCGCATAGGTGGTCGGCTGGATGGCGTGCGCACGCAGGTAATGCCGGGTCTGGCCCAGCGCCTGGGGATGGCTGACCGCAGCGCGGAACGGCCCCTGGCTCTTGGCGAGCAGGCAGTGATGGACTGGCAGGAAATATTCGGCGACGATGGTCAGGCCGCTTTCGGGAAGCAGGAAATGGATGTCCGCCACCCGGCCATGCTGAGAGTTCTCGATGGGAATGATCGCCTTGGCAGCGCGGCCATCCTTGACCGCATCCATAGCATCCTCGAACGAATAGCACGGCAATGGATGCCAGTCGGGAGCGAACTGGCGGGCGGCGATATGCGAATAGGCCCCGGGCGCGCCCTGAAAGGCGATTGTGCGCTCTGGCGCATCGGCAGCAATCCGTGCCATGTCTTCGACCAGCAGGCGGGCGATCTGGGGGTAGCTTTGCATGGCCACGGCGAATAGGCACCCAATGCCACGACGACAAGGCGAAAACGGGTGTCTCGGGGCTTGCAGTGCGCCTTCTCCATGATTAGAGGGAGCGGCGAACCGGCCTTGTTGCGACGCGGCAACATGCCTTTCGAAACACCGAAACATCCGGCATTCTTGTCGGTTTCATCGGATCACGACCTTTCAGGGCGCCGTGCCATCATGGCGCCTGCAGCAAAAGACGAGGCTACAGGGCAATGCAGGACAGCAAAAACACGATTGCAGGTTGGGTTCTTGCAGGGGGCATCGCCGCCCTCGGCCTTTCGATCATCAGCGGCAAGGTGTTCCATGCTGACAAGCCGGAACGTCCTGAACAGCTTGGCTTCGTGATCGAAGGCGTCGTGTCGTCCGAAGGCGAAGCCGCCGCAGAAGTACCCGTCGCCACGTTGCTCGCCAGCGCCGACATCGCTGCGGGCGAGAAGGCCTTCGCCAAGTGCGGATCTTGCCACACGATCACCAATGGCGGCGCCAACGGCATTGGCCCCAATCTTTACGGCATCATGGGCGAGCCGCACGCAGCCGTTCCCGGATTTGCGTATTCCGATGCGCTGAAGGAAAAGTCGGGTCCCTGGACCTTTGAAGAGATGAACGCCTGGCTCACCTCGCCCAAGGCCTATGCGCCCGGCACCAAGATGAGCTTCGCCGGTCTTGGCAAGCCCGAAGAGCGCGCCAACCTGATGGCGTGGATGAACACCCAGTCGGGCAGCCCGTTGCCGCTGCCGGCAGCCCCCGCTGCAGAAGAAGCGCCTGCGGCCGAAGGCGACGCCGCCCCAGCCGCTGAAGGCGAAGCCGCTCCTGCCGAGGGCGATGCAGCACCCGCCGCTGCTGCGGCACCAGCTGCCGGCTGAGCCTTCTCAGATTTAGATCAGATTTTAAAAGGGGCTTCGCGAGCATTCGCGGAGCCCCTTTTTCTGTGCCGAGCGCGATCAGTCGTCGTCGAGCACCAGCAGGCGTTCCTCAATCCGGATGTTGCGGGTTGCAAGCCGGATTTCGGCGATGAACAGACCAAGCCCGGCGATCAGAAATACCATCGCGAGAATGAACCCGCCTGCGACGACATGACCGAATTTGTACCCCGTCAACGACAGCACGAACATGGCCGCGATCAGTAGGCTGACGGTCGAGGCGCTCAGCGTCGCCATCAGGATCGCCTTATTGACGATCGAGGCCCGCCGATCGAGAATCCTCAGTTCGCGGACGACGCGGACATGGTCTTCACCCTCCGTCCGGCTGAACTCTGCAAGCTGCACGCGCTCACGGTCGATCACTCGGGCCAGCCGCCCCGCAAACAGTTGAAGCATGTTACCCGTCGCCATCAGCAGGAAAGCGGGAGCCATCGCAAACTGGATCAGGCGTCCGATCTGTCCGATATCCAGGTCTGCGATGAACATGTGTGTGGTGCGCCCCCATAATGATTGGACGCGACTATAGCTGCCACACCTGCGCCATCAATCGCCAATCTCGGCCAAACACCTCCGGGCCAGCCAGTCCGTGGAGCGCGCAGCGTGCCGGGCCAGAATTTCGGCGCGGGTGCCGGCATCAGGTGCGGCCTGCGCCAACGCCACGATGGCAGACCAGCGCAGCCGCTCCTGCGGATGACGAGATGCCATTTCCTCGAGTCTGTCACGACCATCGCAAGGCTCGAGCGCCAGCGCCAGTCGGGCGAGCGTTTCTCCGGTGCATCCGGTCAACACTCTGGTGATCACCCCGCGCGCGATGTCATACTGGAACTGGTCGCGCCAACGCTGGTCGGGCGTGCTGTGCATCAGGTTGATCGAGACCGACAGCGACTGAGGCGCATACTGGCAGTGCACATCGCGCCGCGCCCGATAGTGCATCACCCGCCCGGGGTGGAGCACGCTGGTTCCGACAAAACGCAGACCAACCTTTTCACCAGTCCTGCCGACGATCGATCCCGGGTCGACCTCGTAATGATCGCTGCGATACCCGGGTCCATGATAACCCACGGTCAGGAAATCGAAGTTGTGATCGTGCGCCAGTCCATAGACGAAGGCCGTCTCGCCGCTTTCGCGCGTCACCGCCTCCTGCGCCGATGGCCAGATGTTGGCGCGCATGAACCAGCCGGGACGCGCGGTTCCCAGCATCAGCACCTGCGGCGTATAGCCCTGTCCGGCGGGGCGGCCTCCCGATTGCTGCAGCCGCGCCAGCGCAAGGTCGCCCAGAAAGTCTCGGTTGGCCGCGAGCCGCGCCAGCCATTCGGCGCCATGCACGACCGAGCGCGGGTCGTGCGGTGTGAATCCTGCTGCGTCGATCGCGGCAAGGCATTCTTCCAGGGTGCACGCTTCGACCGGCTGGGTGGTGATCGTGAGCGCCACGGAACGGCGCCCTAAGCCGCGAGTTGCGGGTAACGCGTCATCAGGTCAGCGCGGGTGCGGCGGGCGAGCGCGCGCAGCTGCGCATCCGGATCGCCTTCGGCCATCGTCTGCAACAGGCCGAAACCGGCTATGCTGTCGGTCGCCAGCGCCTCCCGGACGCCATGCCAGCGCAAGTGTGGGGGCCAGGATGCCATCGCCTGGGCGATGACGCCAACCGCATCACTCCGCCCCAAGGCCCGCAACAGCGATACCGTGATCCGGGTGCGGCCATGGACCGACTGCGCCTCCCGGACGCGCAGAACAGCGCCGGTGCGGGCATCGCACTCAAAGGCCTGCTCCACGCTCGGATCGCGAACGAGCAGTCGCAGCATGACCACATCCCCACCCATCTCGACGAACCGAAGCGACTCGGTCGCGTTGTTCAAGCGGATCGATTGCGCGGCTCGCACCGGAACCGGCTTCTTCCGAAAAGCGCGCAAGCCTTGCGGCGTTGGCGAGAGAACATGGCGCTCAATGCGCGCTTGTGGGGCCACAAGAAAACGGACCATGGTCCAGCCATCGGCGAAGCCGACAATCGCCTGGGTATCCTTTGCGAGCGTACGCTCGGCATTCCAGTTCGCGGCCGAGATCATGGCTAGCGACAGATGCACGCGTGCGTGATCGAGGATCACGAGCGATTGGCAGACGGGATCGGAAAAGCCTGCGGGCAGTCGGGGCGTTTCCTGGCGCATGTCGGCCATTCGGTCTGCCAGCCACGTGGTCGCAAGTTCGTCGTCGGCAAGGATCGGGTCGAGGGCATCGCAGAGCTCTGCCGGGCTGAGGTCGGCAAGGCGATCGACGCAGGCGCGCAGATGTTGCTCGATCGTCACCCGCCAGCGTCCTCAAAGGTCAGGCGGATTCATACACCATGATCACCGCGATGATCCACAGATCGTCATTCACCCCGGTGCATGGGCTGCAATCGAGCCGGGCGCCGTGCAGGGCAACCGGGTCGTCATAGTCCGGAAGATCGGCAAGCGGGATGGCCGGAACAGACGGTTGAACGGGCATGAATGCGCTCCTTGAACCCTTGGGGTTGACGAACCGCCGGGAGAGTGCAGAGCATGACCGTGCTGCGCCAATTATAGTCCATTAATCCGAGCTCTTGCGAATCGAACCCCATGCGATGACCGATCCAACCCCTGACTCTGCCGAGCCGTCGAGCGGCTTCGACCCCAGCATGTTCCAGACCATGATGTCGAGCCACGGCCATAGCGGCCATCTGGGCATCCATTACCACGCGCATGGCGACAACTGGGTCGAGCTCGCCTTGCCGTATTCGGACGCGCTGATCGGCGATGTCGACAGCGGCGTGATCGCATCGGGGCCGATCATCAGCCTGATGGACAACGCCACCAGCGTCTCGGTGTGGACGGCCATCGGCAAGTTCCGGCCCCAGGTCACGCTCGACCTCAGGGTCGACTACATGCGCCCGGCGACTCCGGGCAAGACGGTGTTCGGCCGCGGGGAATGCTACAAGACCACACGCTCGATGGCGTTCGTCCGCGGCGTCGCGCACGATGGCGATCCCGATGATCCCGTGGCGCATGTCGCGGGCACCTTCATCCGCGTCGAAAACTTCCTGGGCTGAACGATGAGCGACACCGACACCATCCAATCGGTTCTGGGCTTCATGCCGCCATTCGCCACGACCATGGGAATGACCGTCGATCACATGCACGGCGGCCTGCCGGTAATCGCCTATGATTATGGCCCGCAGGTGATGGGACGCCCGGGCTTTCTGCACGGCGGCGCGCTCAGCGGCCTGCTCGAAATTTCGGCGATCGCGGCGCTGCGGGTGACGCTGGGCCAGGACGAGAGCAACCTCAAGATCAAGCCGGTCAATATCACCATCAACTTCATGCGCGGCGGTCGCGAGCTCAGAACCTATGCGCTGGGCGAGGTGACCCGTATCGGGCGGCGGGTGGCCAACGTTGAGGCCAAGGCGTGGCAGGACGATCCCGCCAAGCCGATCGCGACGGTGTTCATGAACTTTTTGCTGTCGGCGCCCAGACCAGCCTGACGGTTACGCCTTCGGGCGTGCCCTGGTCCGCATTTGCGATCCGCATCGCGGCATCCGCGCGGGCGCGCGCCAGGATCGCGGCGGGCATGTCGTGGGGATGAAGCACCAGATCGGCGCTGCCCAGCAGCCGCACCTGTCGCAGGGTCAGGTCATCCGGATCGGGCGAGCCGATCACGATCTCATACAATCCTGCCGAGACCGATACGCCGTTGCCGTCAATCCAGTGCGCCACCGCGTCTGCGCCGAGGTCGCTCAACGGGTCGAGCGCGCCACCAGGGGCAAGCGCTGCGTCGATCGCGCGACGCCGTTCGGCTCCGTCTGGCCAGCGTCGGCGGATGCCGTCGCGCGCCCCATCGAGCGCGCGGGCGAGAGTGCCCAATGCCGCCGGAAGCAGGCCTTCGAGCCTTTGTCGCAACGCCTTGGCAAGACCGGCAGACGCGCCTCCCGTACCGATGGCGATCAGCACGGGATCGCGGTCGATGATCGCAGGCGTCGTGAAATCGCACAGCGCGGGCCGGTCGACCGCGTTGACGATCAAGCCGCGCGCCTTGAGCCGGGCGACGGCTTCGGCCGCCTCGGCCTCGTCCTCGATCGCGACGATGGCAATCCGCGCCTCGCCAGCATCCTCGCCGACACAGATGCCGCCGGATCGTTCGATCAACCGCCTTTTGGCATCCGCCGCCTCGCCTTCCCCCAGCAGGATGACCGGACGCCCGCGCAGGTTGAGGAAGATCGGCAGCTGGTTCACAGCCAGTCGGGCACCTGCTCTGCCGCCATGATTTCGGCAGGCGTGATGCGGTTTGCGACCACAGCGAAGCGATCGCCGTCAACCAGAACCTCGGCGACGATACCGCGGCTGTTATAGCTGCTCGCCATGGTCGCCCCATAGGCACCGGCGGTGCGGAACACGGCAAGGTCCCCGGCGGCAACGGTATCGATATCGCGGTTCATCGCGAAGGTATCGCCGCTCTCGCACACCGGACCGACGATGTTGGCGGTCATCCGCGTGCCATCGGGCACGACGGCTTCGAAATCGTGCCATGCGTCATACAGGGCGGGCCGGGCGAGATCGTTCATTGCCGCATCGACGACGACGAAGGGATGCTTGATCCCCGGCTTTACGCGGATCACGCGGGTGAGCAGCACGCCCGCGTTGCCCGCGATCACGCGGCCGGGTTCGAATTGGATCGTCGCATCCCAGTCGCGGGTGACCCTTGCCACCAGCGCGCCGTACTCGGCAGGTGAAGGCGGGTTGCTGTCCGCCTGATACGGCACGCCAAGCCCGCCGCCCAGATCGACATGGGTGATGATGTGTCCGCTTCCGCGCAGATCAGCGACGAGTTGGCCGATCTTGCCAAAGGCTGCTTCGAGCGGATCGAGGCTGAGCAGCTGGCTGCCGATATGCACCGCCACCCCGCGCAGGCCGATCCCTGGCAGTTGCGACAGCCGCCCGTATATCCCCGGCCCGACATGCAGCCCGACGCCAAACTTGTTGTCCGCCTTGCCGGTCGAGATCTTGGCATGGGTGCCCGCATCGACGTCGGGGTTGATCCGCAGCACGGCCGCCGCTGTCAGCCCCATGGAATCCGCTATCGCGGCTAGCATCTCGCCCTCTTCTTCGGATTCGATGTTGAACTGGCCGATACCGGTCGCCAGAGCATGACGGATTTCATCGGCGGTCTTGCCGACCCCGGAAAACACGATATCCGCCGGCGCCATGCCCGCGGCCAGCGCGCGATCGAGCTCGCCACCCGACACCACATCCGCGCCATAGCCGCGCTTGGCCAGCACCTTGAGCACCGCAAGATTGGGGTTGGACTTGACCGCGAAGGCCAGATGCTTGCGCGGAACCCCGGCCAGGCCTTCGCGGAACACATCGGCATGGCGCTCCAAGGTGGCACGCGAATACACATAGACCGGCGAGCCGACCTCATCGGCAATTCGCGCCAGTGGCACCTGCTCGGCATGCAACTGCCCGCCAATCAGCGAAAAATGGTCCATGATCGAGCGGAACCTCTGTGGTTATTCGGGAGGAAGATCGAACGGATCGTCGGCGCGGGCCTCGGATTTGCGGCGAAGCTCGACGTTGCGTTCGGGGCGAGACTGGGTGCTCGGCGTGAGCAACTGATCGGGCGTCGCGATCATCGGCGCGCCATAGGCTTTGGGCGCTGGCGCCGTACCTTCTACCGGAGTCAGCTTCTGGCGGCTGCCACAGGCGGGCAACGCAAGCAGGGCCGTCGCGGACAGCAGCACAACACAGGCACGCAGCATCGTCATTCTCCCGCCCCCGCGTTTGCGCCCAACGCGGCACGGGCGCGGGCCACCTGGAGCCTTACCTGATCGGGTGCGGTGCCGCCATAGCTGTTGCGGCTGGCGACCGATGCGTCGACCGACAAGGCGGGGTAAACCGCCTCGGTAATCCGGGCGTCGATCACCTGCAGGTCCTCGATCGGCAGGGTATCGAGCGCGACGCCGCGCTGTTCGGCCAGCTTGACCACCGCGCCGGTGATGTGATGCGCCTCGCGAAACGGAATGCCCGCCTGTCGCACCAGCCAGTCGGCCAGATCGGTCGCGGTGGCAAAGCCGCGTTCGGTCGCCTTGCGCATCGCGTCGGTCTCGAAGGTGGTCTCGGCGACCATACCGGTCATTGCGGCGAGGCTCAGCATCAGCAGCCCTTCGGCCTCGAACACCGGCGGCTTGTCGTCCTGCATGTCCTTCGAATACGCAAGCGGCAGGCCCTTCATCGTGATCATCAGCGCGGTCAGACAGCCGATGATCCGCCCGGAATGGCCACGCACCAGTTCGGCGGCATCGGGGTTGCGTTTCTGCGGCATGATCGACGATCCGGTCGAGAAGCTGTCGGGCAGCTTGACGAAGCCATACGGCTGGCTCGCCCAGATGATGAACTCCTCGGCCAGCCGCGACATATGCAGCGCGCATTGCGAGGCGGCGGTCAGGTAATCGAGCGCGAAGTCGCGGTCCGATACCGCATCGAGCGAGTTGGCGGTGGGCTTGTCGAACCCCAGCGCTGCAGCGGTCGCATCGCGATCGATCGGAAAGCCGGTTCCGGCCAGCGCGGCAGAGCCCAGCGGACACTGGTTCATCCGTGCGCGCGCAGCTGCAAAGCGGTCGCGGTCGCGCGCGAACATCTCGTAATAGGCCAGCAGATGGTGGCCCAGAGTCACTGGCTGCGCTATCTGCAGATGGGTGAAGCCGGGCATGATCGCATCGGCATGCTCGCCGGCCCGTTCGACCAGCGCGGTTTGCAGCGCCTGCAGCGCGGCGTCGGCGGCATCGCAGGCATCGCGCACCCACAGCCGGAAATCGGTGGCGACCTGATCGTTGCGCGAGCGCGCGGTGTGCAGGCGTCCAGCAGCGGGGCCGATCAGTTCCGAAAGGCGCGCCTCGACGTGCATGTGGATGTCTTCAAGCGACCAGTCCTCGGTCACGCCGTTCGCGGCATATTCCTCGGCGATCTGCTTGAGCCCGCCGGTGATCGCCTCGGCATCGTCCGCAGGAATGATCCCCTGCGCGGCCAGCATCGCGACGTGCGCCAGCGAGCCATCGATATCCTGCCGCCACAGCGCCTTGTCGAACGGGATGGACGCGTTTATGGCCCGCATCACATCGGAAGGCCCTGCGGCGAACCGTCCGCCCCACATGCTGTTGGAGTTGTTACCCATGCGTATCGCCCATTTATCCAGCAAGCGCATCTGGCCGGTGGTGGCCCTTGCCGCGCTGGCAACTGGCGCGTGCGATAAGCAATCCCCTGCGTCGGAGCAACCCGCAGGCACGGAAAAAAGCGCAGCTGCGGCAGGACCCTCGGTACCGCTGTCGGGAACGCTCGATATCTCGCAGCGCGGCAAGGCGGCGCCCGATGTCAGCTTCAACGATCCCGATGGCAAGCCCACCAGCCTCGCCGCGTTCAAGGGCAAGCCGGTGCTGGTCAATCTGTGGGCGACATGGTGCGGCCCTTGCGTCGTGGAGATGCCGACGCTCGATGCGCTGGCCGCGCGCGAGAAGGACCGGCTGGTGGTTCTGACCGTATCGCAGGACATGCAGAACCTCGACAAGATCAAGCCGTTCTTCGCGGCAAAGGGCTACAAGACGATCGAGCCGTTCGTGGATCCGGAGAACAACCTCGGCTTCAGCTATATGACCGGCGTGATGCCCACCACCGTGCTGTACGATGCCGAGGGCAAGGAGGTCTGGCGCATGATCGGTGGCATGGACTGGAACGGCAGCCGGGCGTCGGCGCTGATGGAAGAGACCCTGGCCAAGGGCTGACCGGCGATGCCTCCGTCCTGGTCTACATCAGGATCGGCATGAACACATGGCAGCGTCTGCGCGTCTCGATCCGTTTGTTGCGAACGGTTCCGGCGATCACGCGTTTCTTGCCCGCGCATTCGCCCTGAACCGGTATCGCGCGTTCAATTGGCGCCAATGTCGCCGCGCCGCCCAGAACGCCGAAGCTCAACGCTAGTAAGAGAAACATACGACCCGGCATGGACGCAATTCATGTCCGCGGCATGCTGACCAGTAGCTGAACGAAACTGGCTATCTGGAGATTCGCCGACTGGCCGTGGCCGTCAGGCAACATCTGCAGGATCATGGTGGGCGATGACAGGCTCGAACTGCCGACCCTCTCGGTGTAAACGAGATGCTCTACCAACTGAGCTAATCGCCCATGATCGCTTGAGGGCTGCGCCACTGCCATTTTTGATCCCCGATGGCAAGTGGCTTGATGCTTTCCATTGGGACGGTCGCCAGCTAGGGGCGCTGCATTGACGTTTATTCCCTGGAGAATCACTATGCGCCCATCCGGCCGCGCCCCCGACGAAATGCGCACGATCAGCATCGAAACCGGCTTCACCAAGCATGCCGAAGGCAGCTGCCTGATCGGCTTTGGCGATACCAAGGTGCTGGTCACCGCGAGCATTGAGGAGCGGCTGCCGCCCTGGCTCAAGGGCAAGGGTGAAGGCTGGGTGACGGCGGAATATTCGATGCTGCCGCGTGCCACCCACACCCGCGGCCAGCGCGAAGCGGCCAAGGGCAAGCAATCGGGCCGGACGCAGGAAATTCAGCGGCTGATCGGACGTTCGCTGCGCGCGGTCGTCGATCTCAAGAAGCTTGGCGAACGCCAGATCACGCTCGATTGCGACGTGCTCCAGGCCGATGGCGGCACCCGCACCGCCGCGATCTCGGGCGCGTGGGTTGCCCTGCGGCTCGCGGTCAACGGGTTGATGGCAAAGGGCCTCCTCAAGGAAGACCCGATCACCGCCAAGGTCGCGGCAGTCAGCTGCGGCATTCATCAGGGAACGCCGGTTCTCGATCTCGACTATATCGAGGATTCGAACGCCGATGCCGATGCCAATTTCGTGCTGATCGAGGGCGGCAACATCGCCGAGGCGCAGGCCACCGCCGAAGGCGCGCCGTATGGCGAGGAAGCGCTGCTGCGGTTGCTGCGGCTGGCGCGAATGGGCTGCAACGAAATCTTCGCGGCACAGGACCGCGCGGTTTCCTGAGGCCATGGCGGCGCGCAAACTCGAACCGGGCCGGCTGGTGATCGCCAGCCACAACCAGGGCAAGGTACGCGAGATTCGCGCGCTGCTCGAGCCGTTCGGCATCGAACCGGTGTCTGCGGGCGATCTCGGCCTGGCCGAGCCCGACGAGACCGGCACCACATTCGCCGAGAACGCATTGCTCAAGGCGCATGCCTCGGCGCAGGCATCGGGGTGTGTCGCGCTGGCCGATGACAGCGGACTGTGTGTCGCGGCTTTGGGCGGCAGGCCGGGCGTCTACACCGCCGATTGGGCCGAACGGCAGTGGTTCGAAGGCGATCCGGGCCGCGACTGGTATATGGCAATGGGCAAGGTCGAGGGGCGGCTGGCCGAGCTCGGGCCGGATGCGGATCGCAGCGCCTATTTCATCTGCACCCTCGCGCTCGCCTGGCCCGATGGCCATGCCGAGGTGTTTGAAGGGCGCGTAAACGGCGCGCTGACCTGGCCGCCGCGCGGGACGCTCGGTTTTGGCTATGACCCGGTGTTCGTCGCACAAGGCTTCGACCAGACCTTCGCCGAACTCGACCCTGCGCACAAACACGCCATCAGCCACCGCGCCGCCGCCTTCGCCAAATTGGTCGAGGCCTGCTTTTGAGCGGTGAAAACGCTTCTCCCCTCCCGCAAGCGGGAGGGGTCGATCAGCGGCGTATGCCGATGATCGGGGGTGGGCCTGAATCGCGCCGACCTCAGGCCCACCCCGGCCTCGGCTCCGCCTCGTCCAACCCTCCCGCAAGCGGCAGGGGAGATGAGTCGCTTGCCCTCTATATCCACTGGCCGTTCTGCGTTTCCAAATGCCCCTATTGCGATTTCAACAGCCATGTCCGCGAAGGTGTGGACGTGGCGCAGTGGCAGGCCGCGCTACTCGCCGATATGGCGCACGAGGCAGCGCTATTGCCAGGCCGGACGCTGGGATCGATCTTCTTCGGTGGCGGCACGCCTTCGCTGATGCCGCCTGCTTTGGTGCAAACGCTGATCGAGCAAGCCGCACAGCACTGGCGCTTTGCCGATGATATCGAGATCACGCTCGAGGCGAACCCGTCGTCGGTCGAATCCGCGCGCTTTGCTGACCTAGCGCTGGCAGGCGTAAACCGCGTTTCGCTGGGGCTGCAGGCGCTCGACGATAACGTACTCGCATTCCTGGGTCGCGCGCATTCCGTGACCGAGGCTCTGGCGGCGCTAGACATCGCGCAGGACCGCTTTGCCCGCGTCACGTTCGACCTGATCTATGCGCGCCCGGGCCAGTCGCTCGCCGATTGGGAGCGCGAGCTGACCCGTGCGCTTGGCTTTGGCACCGGGCATCTCTCGCTGTATCAACTCACCATCGAGCCTGGCACGCGGTTCGAGACCCTGGTGCGGCGCGGCGAGCTTGTCCCGGCGGACGACGACCATTGCGCCGATCTGTTCGATCTCACCCGGCAGATGACCGGCGCCGCCGGTCTGCCCGCCTATGAGATCAGCAACCACGCCCGCATCGGCCAACAGAGCCGGCACAACCTCACCTACTGGCGCTATGGCGATTATGCCGGGATCGGCCCGGGCGCGCATGGCCGCCGCCGCGCAATGGCGACCGAGCGGCATCGCAAGCCGGAAAACTATCTGTCGGCCATCACCCGCAACGGTCATGGCCTGTCGGTCGAACGTCCGCTGGATGCCGAGACCCAGGCGACCGAAGCATTGCTGATGGGGCTCCGGCTGGCCGAAGGGATTGATCTGGAGCGAATCGCGCAGCTTTCGGGGGTTCCTCAGCCCAGTCTCATAGACGAAGCCGCCACCGACAGGCTGGTTGCGCTGGGCCTGGTCGAGCGCAGCGGCCAGCACATCACCGTCACGCCGCAGGGCATGCCGCTGCTTGATGCGATCCTCGCCGAGGTGGTGGCGATCGAGCCTGCCGCCTGATACCGTGCCTCGCATGGCAGAACCGCTCCCCGATCTGATTGAACTGTGGCGCGCGCATCTCGCGGACAACCGGCGCCGCTCGCAGCACACGGTGCGCGCCTATGTCGCGACTGCCGAGCGGCTGACCGAATTCCTCTCCGAGCATTGGGGCGAGCGCCCCGATGCGGCGCGGCTTGGCGGCGTGACTCAGGCCGATCTGCGCGCGTTTCTGGCAGCGCGGCGCGGCGATGGCCTCGCCAACCGCAGCACCGCACGCGAGCTTTCGGCGATCCGCGCCTTCCTCACGTTTGCTGGCGAACAGAGCGGCTCGGACAGCAGCGCCCCGCGCATCAAGGGGCCCAGGATCAAGCGTAGCCTGCCACGCCCGATCGCGCCGGACGACATCATGGCGCTGGGCGACGCCATGGCTTCGCGCGATGCGCCCGGCTGGGTGCAGGCGCGCGATTGGGCGGTGCTGTTGCTGCTCTATGGCGCTGGCTTGCGGATCAGCGAAGCGACGGGGTTGACCGGATCGGTCCTCCCCCTAGGCGAAACGATGCGGATTACCGGCAAGGGCAACAAGCAGCGCGTGGTGCCGGTGCTACCGCAACTGCGCGAGGCGATCAGCCAGTATGTCGCGCTCGCCCCGTTCGAATTCGCTGCACAGGAGCCGCTGTTCCGGGGAACACGTGGCGGTCCGCTATCGCCTGCCCTGGTGCGGCGCGCGATGATGCATGCGCGGCGGCTGCTCGGGCTCGCCGAGGATGCCACCCCGCACGCGCTGCGCCACAGCTTTGCGACGCACCTGCTGGCGGGCGGCGCCGATCTTCGCTCACTGCAGGAGTTGCTGGGTCATGCCAGCCTGTCGTCGACCCAAATCTATACCCAGGTCGATGCCGCGCATCTTCTGGATGTCTACGAGAATGCGCATCCGCGGGCTTGAAATGCAGTCGAAAGCGGGTGCGCACGTCCCTCGACTACGCTCGGGACAGACGGGACTGGGACATCAGAGCCTAATGCAGCCCCTCTCCGAGTTCCCGAGCGAAGTCGAGGGACGTTGAGCGCTACGTCGGCCCCTGATCGCTCTTGACCGGCCGCCAGAAGGTCACCCGCACCAGATACACAAGGATGATCAGACCGATCACCCCGGTCGATATCGGGCCGGTGTACTTGTCGATCTCGTCAAACCGCGAGCCCAATTGAAACCCGATCCCCGCGAAGACGATATTCCAAAGCCCCGCCCCGGCAAAGGTCCACAGCAGGAATTTCGTACGGCTCATCTCGAAGATCCCTGCAGGCAGCGAGATCAGCGTTCGCACCGTCGGGATCATGCGCGCAAAGAAGATGGTCGAGGCACCATGACGATGGAACAGTCGATTGAACCGGTCGATCTCGCGCCGGTCGAGTGTCAGCCACCGCCCCCAGCGCGCGACGAAATGCTCGAGCCGCTTGGGACCAAACGAACGGCCGATCGCATACCAGAAATAGTTGCCCGCAACCGATCCGATGGTACCGGCCAGGATCATCAACCACAGGTTGAAATGGCCCTTGCCCGCCTCGATCCCCGCCAGCCCCATGATCAGCTCGGACGGGATCGGTGGGAAGACGTTCTCGAGCGCCATCAGCAGCGCGACGCCCCAATATCCGCCTTGGGCTACCAGATCGATGATCAGATCATTCATGTTCAGGTCTTCAGGCGAGCCTCGATTGCGTCCCAGATCATGCCAGCGACATCGGAGTTGTTGAACGCGCCGATTGCAACGATGCCGGTGGGCGACGTGACGTTGATCTCGGTCAGCCACTTGCCGCCGATCACATCAATACCCACGAACACCAGTCCGCGTTCCTTGAGTTCGGGGCCCATCGCGTCGCAGATTTCCTGCTCGCGCTCGGTGAGCGTCGCGGATTCGGCATAGCCGCCAACCGCGAGATTGGAGCGGAACTCCCCCTCGCCCGGCTTGCGGTTGATCGCGCCTGCCACCTTGCCGTCGACCAGCACGATGCGCTTGTCCCCTTGCGCGACCTCAGGGAGGAACGGCTGCACCATGAATGGCTCGCGCCAGATCTGGCCGAACAGCTCGACCAAAGCGGACAGGTTCGCGCCGTCCTCGCCCACCAGGAACACCGCCTTGCCGCCGTTGCCATGCAATGGCTTGACCACGATCGCGCCGTGCTGTGCCTGAAAGCGCTTCACCTCGTCGAGCGAGCGGGTGACGAGGGTCGGCGGCATGAACCGCTCGAAGTCGAGCACGTAGACTTTCTCGGGGGCATTGCGCACCGAGGCGGGATCGTTGACCACCAGGGTGCGGCCTTTCAGCCGCTCCAGAATATGCGTGGCGGTGATGTAGCCGACATCGAACGGCGGGTCCTGCCGCATCAGCACGACATCGACATCCTCGCCCAGATCGAGCCGCACCGGATCACCAAATGTGAAATGGTCGCCTTGGACGGCGCGCACCGTCACCGGGTGAGCATGCGCCGTGACCTGTCCCGCCTCATAGGTCAGCGTCTCGACGTCGTAATGATAGAGCGTATAGCCGCGCGCCTGCGCCGAAAGCATCAGTGCGAAACTCGAATCGCCCTTGATGTTGATGCCGGGCATCGGATCCATCTGTACCGCGATCTTCATGAAATGGCCTTTGTTTGGGTGGGCATAAAATAGCGCGGGACGTTCAGTCGCCCTGCCAGACGTGCGTCAGATGGCGTGGCAGGCGGCGCGGTGCAAGCAGGATCACATCGATGCGTGCATCGTCCTGCGCGCGAACGAAGCGCGGCATGAGCGCCTCGGCCGCAGCCGAGACGCGGCGCAGCCGGTGATGATCGATGGCATCATCAAGTTCGCGCGCGGTCGCACGGTGCTTCACCTCGACGAACGCGACCATCCGGCCACGCCGCGCCACGATGTCCACCTCGCCAAAGGGTGTACGCACCCGCATTGCCAATATTCGCCAGCCCTTGAGGCGCAACCACCATGCTGCCAGCGTCTCGGCCCGGCGTCCGGACGCTTCCGCCTGCCTGCGCCTGGCGTCAGCCATCGTTCGCCCGCTCTGCCATAATGCGCGCATAGAGCGCCTTGCGGTCGAGGCCGAAGCGCTTGGCGACCTCACCAGCAGCCTTGCCCGGCGGCATCGTCGCCAAGGCCTCGGCCAGCGCTGCCGCGACGGCGGCCTCATCCGCCTCTCCGGTGTCTGCTAGCGGCGGCCCGATGACCAGCACGATTTCGCCTTTGGGCGTGGACTCGGCGTAGAACGAAGCCAGCTCGCTCAATGTCCCCGTGCGGGTTTCCTCGAACTTCTTGCTGATTTCGCGGACCACCGCTGCCTCGCGATCGCCAAGGCCAAGATGCAGCGCGGAGAGGCACGCCGCGATGCGCTTGGCGCTTTCATAGAACACCAGGGTTGCCGGGATCGCAGCCAATGCTGCAATGTCCTTGTCGCGCGCACCGGCCTTGTTGGGCAGGAATCCGTGGAAGTAAAATCTGTCTGTCGGCAGCCCCGCCAGTGTGAGCGCCACGATCAACGCCGATGGCCCCGGCACAGAGTGGATTGCCACACCTGCCGCGCGTGCTTCCCGCACCAGCCTGTAGCCGGGATCGGAGATCAGCGGTGTGCCAGCGTCGCTGACCAGAGCCACAGGCCCTTGCAAAGCTGCATGAATCAGCCGCTCGCGGTCCGCCGGTTTGGCATGGTCGTCATAGCGCACCAGCGGCCGCTTGAAACCGAGGTGATGCAGCAGGCCACCCGTCACCCGGCTGTCCTCGCACGCGATCATATCGGCCTGTTCCAGCACCTGTCGGGCGCGTGTCGACAGATCACCAAGGTTGCCGATTGGCGTTGCCACGATATACAGGCCGGGTTCGGGATCATGATTCACGCGGATGTTCATGGACCGGCATGGCGGGAGCGACAAGCTGTGAAACACCTCTATCGAAAATGGCAGACCATCCTCATGCTGGTGCTGGGCACCATGTTCCTGGCGGCCTGCCAGACCATGGTTCCCAAGACAGCGCCGCCATCGACCCCAAGCCAGCAGCCCGATCAGCCCTCGACCCGGCCCGATGACGGCCCGATTACCGGTGTGCTTCCCAGTGACGCCGCGCGGCACCGTATCGCACTTCTGCTGCCCCTTTCGGGCAAGGATGCCGCCGTCGGTCAATCGCTCGCCAATGCCACCACACTCGCGCTGATGGACACCAAGGCAAGCAATATCCGTATCACCAGCTATGACACCGCCCGCGGTGCCCTGCCCGCGGCGCAGCGCGCCATCGCCGACGGCAACCGCCTGATCCTCGGCCCGTTGCTGGGCGATGATGTCGTCGCCATCGCTGCGACCGCCAGAGCGGCCAATGTCCCGATTATCAGCTATTCGAACGATGTCGGCGTCGCCGGCGATAACGTCTTCATCATGGGCTATGTGCCCGCCCAGTCGATCGACCGGGTCGTGCGCCATGCCAAGGGACAGGGGATCACCCGCTTTGCCGCGCTTGTTCCGGCAGGCACCTATGGCCAGCGCGCATCTTCTGCGATCCTCGGGTCGGTCAAGGCAGCGGGCGGCACCGTTGTCTCGATGCAGAGCTATGGCGCCGGCAACGCCGCGATCACCGCCGCGCTCAAGAAGATGCAACAGGATAGCGCCTATGAAGCGATCCTGATCGCCGACAGCGGCGCCGCAGCGATCCGCATCGTGCCGTTGATCCGCGCCCATGGCGGCACCGATGCGCGCGTTCTGGGCACCGAATTGTGGAACACGGAACGCGCGCTTCCCGCATCGGCGGCGATGCGTGGCGCGTGGTTCGCCAGCGTTTCGGATGGACTGTACCGGCAATATGCAACGAAGTACCGCGCTCAGTTCGGCAGCGACCCTTTCCGTCTGTCGACCCTGGGCTATGACAGCGTCTTGCTGACCACCCGAATCGCACGCGACTGGAAACCCGGCAGTGTGTTTCCGATGGACCGCCTGCGCGATGATGGTGGCTTTATCGGGCTCGATGGCGCCTTCCGCTTCGGTCGCAGCGGTGTGGCGGAACGCCTGCTGGAGGTGCAGCAGGTCGGGCCCGGGCAGCTTACCGTGGCATCGCCCGCTCCGAAATCCTTTAGCAACTGATTTGTCATCGCGTCGCGCCGGGACCGCGATCCCGGCCCGAACGCGATCGACCGGTTGCCAAACATAGTTAACATCTTGTTGACCAATTTACATTCTGTTAGCTTCCGGAACTGGACGTGGCTCGAAATTCGCGTCCGAATAAGGAGTGCTAAAAATGGCAAAGCGTACCAAGCAGCCTGTTCGCGGTTTCTGGGATTGGGTCCTGGGCGGCGGCTGGAACTAAGCTGAAAATATCGGCTTTTCAAGCATTTGACCCCGGCCAAAAGCCGGGGTCATTTTGTATTCGGAAGGTATCGCTCAAGAGCCATCCACCGTTTGCGCCCAGCCAGATGAGCCCAGAAGCAGACGACCATTAGAACTGATTCGAAATGGTTAACAAAAATGGCGCGCAAAGGTTAATAACCGCAGGGCTGTTGCTCTAGCAAATGCACCCGAATGATTATTTTCCCTGGAAATTCGGCGCGCGCTTCTCGAGAATGGCGTCGATCGCCTCGCGATGATCGTCCATCTGCTGCAAGACACCCTGCCAGATCGCAGCCTGGTCCAGATGTTCGGCCAGCGACACGTCCCGTGCATCCTTGATCAGGCGTTTGGTCTTGCGGATGGCCGATGGCGGAAATTGTGCCACCATGGCGGCAAGTTCCATCGCACGGCCGGCGAGCGCGTCGACCGGTACCACCTCCGACACCAGTCCGTAATGCTCGGCCTTGCGCGCATCGATGAACTCGCCGGTCAGCATCATCTGGCTGGCTTTGGCGAGGCCGATGATACGTGGAAGCAGCCACGCGCCGCCGTCGCCGGGAATGATGCCGACCCGCAGGAAGCTCTCGGCAAATATCGCATCTTCGGCAGCTATCCGGATATCCGCCATGCTGGCCAGGTCACACCCCGCACCGATGGCGTGCCCGCGGACGGCTGCGATCACTGGCACCGAGAGCCGATCCATCGTCAGTGGAATGCGCTGGATCTGGGTCTTGTACCAGTTCTCCAGCTCGATAGGCGTCATATGCTGTTCGGCGGTCAGCGCCTTGATCTGCTTGATGTTACCGCCCGAGCAGAAGCTGGGCCCTTCCCCCGTCAGGATCACGCAATCGATATCGCTGTCGGCATCGGCGGCTTCCAGCGCCGAAACCAGCGCACCGATCACCTCTTCGGACAGCGCATTGCGGGTCTCGGGACGGTTGAGGGTGATGGTCGCGATACGACCTGCGACAGCGTACACGACTGGGGGGGATTCCGAGCCTGCCTCGCGCGCGATCCGGTCGGCATAAGCCCCGCCGTGGAACACCAAGGGAGGCTTGCCATCGCTCTCATAGTCGATCACCTCGCCGACCATGATCACATGGTCGCCGCCCTCGTACATGTGCCGGGTGGAGCACACCAACCGCGCCGAGCAGCCCTCGATTAATGGCGGTCCTTCGCTGCCGACTTCCATGCCGGCAAACTTGTCCTCGACCCGCGAAGCAAACAGGTTGGACAGGTGTTCCTGATCGCTGGCGAGAATATGCACCGCAAAGTCGGTTGCCTGTTCGAACGCGGCCATCGACCTGGCTGACCGAGCCAGCGACCACAGCACAAGCGGAGGATCCAGCGAAACCGAGTTGAAGCTGTTGGCGGTCACACCCACCGCATGGCCATCGGCATCGCGCGTGGTGACGATGGTGACACCGGTAGCGAACTGCCCCAATGCGTTGCGATAGGTCTTGGGATCGAAATGGGCCATGCGGTCCGGTTAACCGCAGGCGAAGATCAAAGGCAATGGCTAATGGCGCCGCGACACGCGGCCCCGACAAATCGCTTGGCCCCCCGCTCGCCCGATTGTAGACACGGTGCGGATAAACGGATGCGGGGCGGCAACGGGCATGAGCGGCGAATTGGAAGCGGCAGGCGCGATCGCTGAAGGGGCCCTCTGGGCGCGCGCATCCGAGCCTCACGCGGGTGATGCCGCGCATGCACGGCATGGCAAATGCCTCAATTGCGGCACCGTGCTCACCGGCCCGCACTGCCACCAATGCGGCTAGGCAGCGCATGTCCATCGGTCGATTTCGGCGTTCTGGCACGACATCCTGCACGGCGTGCTGCATTTCGACGGCAAGTTCTGGAACACGCTGCCGCTGCTCGCTTGGAAACCGGGCCACCTCACCCGCCGCTATATCCACGGCGAGCGCGCCAAGTTCATCAGCCCGATGGCGCTGTTCCTGTTCTCGATCTTCATGATGTTCGCGATTTTCTCGTATGTCGGGTCGCCCAACTTTACCGGTGACTCGACCGCGCAGACGGCCGACGGCACCAAGGTCTTCAGCGGCGATTGGCGGACGGAAATGCGCGCAGAGATCGCCAAGCTCGAACCCAGGATCGCCGGCAGCACAGCAGAACTCGAGAAACTGCCTGCCGATGATCCTGCCCGCGCGGCGCTGGAGGAGAAGACCAAAGATCTCAAGAACGAGGTCAACGGGCTTTCCTACGCCACCGAGGGCAAGGCGCGCTATCCCGAAGCACTCAGCCCCGATGATGCGGCAGCGGCCGACATGTTCCAGTTCAACACCGACGTGAACACCGGTGTGAAAGCGTTTGACGCCTGGATCAATAAAATCGCGGCCAAGGCGAAAAAGAACCCCGAGCTGCTGCTCTACAAGATTCAATCGAACGGATACAAATTCGCCTGGCTGCTGATCCCGCTGTCGATCCCGTTCGTCTGGCTGTCGACGCTGGGCAAGCGCGGGCACCGCTTCTACGATCACGCCGTGTTCACGACCTATTCGATCGCGTTCATGTCCTTGCTGTTCATTGTCGTGACGCTGTCGGTCAAGTTCAACATCCTGCCGGGGCTGATCATTCCCGCAGCGTTGTTTTATGCGCCATTCCACATGTACCGGCAGTTGCGCCATGCCTATGGCACCTCGCGCCTTGGCGGCGTTTTCCGGCTCGGCCTACTGCTGACCTGCACCGTTTTCGTGGTGACCGGATTCCTGACGATTCTGATCAGCCTGGGGCTGATCGGCTAGGCGTTCAGTTACCGAAGAAGCGGCGCTTGATGTCCTCGGCCAGCCGGGCGGGACGGAGCGTTTCGGCATCCAGGCAGCACCAGCTCGACTTCACCTCGGCCAGCACATCCTCGCCGCGGCGGATGATCGTCTCATAGAACGCGCGCGCGCCGTGAACCTTTTCCAGCACGACCGTCGCGATCACCTGATCGTCCAGAAACGCTGGCTTGCGATACGTAATCTCGTGCTTGAGCGCGACCCACAGATGCTCGGCCACCGCCTGGGGAGGCGCAATGTTCTGCCAATGCGCGACCACCGCATCCTGAACCCATTTTAGATAATGGGCGTTGTTCACATGGCCCATGAAATCAATCTCGGACGGGTCGACCGAGATCGGATGGTCATGGCGGATGGCGGCGGGGTTTGTCATGGGGCTGTCCATAGCATGCGGGATCCAGAAACGAAAGTTGCTGACATCATTGAAAGTTCCCGTGATCTGCTATTTTTGCTCATGGCAAGGTTCCGCATCCCATGCCGTCTTCCAGATGACGCAATAGAGTCTCGCCAACGTCACCCCTGCATCGTGCTGCCGTAACATCCACCTCCTAGCGGGCTGCTCAGTTAGCAAATGCAGATCGGGGGGCCACAGTGGCAATTTCACAGCGTATCTTCAAAGTTTCCGCCGGCGTCGGCTGCCAGCGCGCCTTGGCCGCAGCGCTTGTTCTGAGCGTGGGAATGATCCCGGCAGCCGCTTTTGCCGGAGACGTCACAGGGACGGTCACGGACATCGGCGAAACCCGCGCGCTGCAGGCGGCCGAAGTCCGAATCGTCGAACTTGGCCGCAGCATCACCACCGATCGCGACGGTACTTTCAGGTTTCCCGATGTTCCGGCGGGCACTTATACGCTCGAAGCGAAGTATGTCGGTGCGCCTGCTTTCACCACCGCCATCACGGTCACCGAGAGCGGATCGGTCCAGGTCCCCGTCCGATTGGGGATCAGCGACGGCAACGACATTCTGGTCATCGGCCAGGCGGCCAGCCAGGCAAGTGCCCTGACCCGTCAACGTGCTGCCGATGGGGTCAGCAGCGTCCTGACCCGCGATGCCATCGGCCAGTTCCCCGATCAGAACGTCGCCGAATCGCTGCGCCGCCTGCCCGGCCTCAACATCCTGAACGATCAGGGCGAAGGCCGCTTTGTGGCGGTGCGTGGCCTCGATCCCAATCTGAACTCCACTTCGGTCAACGGCGTGCGCATCCCGTCCCCGGAAGGCGACGTCCGCTCGGTCGCGCTGGATGTGATTTCCAGCGACATCATCGAATCGATCGAAGTGAAAAAGTCGCTCACCCCCGATATGGATGGCGACACCATCGGTGCATCGATCGAAATCAACACCACCAGCGCGTTCGATCGCAAGAAGGACCTTTTCTCGGTCAAGCTCGAGGGCAGTTACAACGACCTCGCCGATACGCTCACCCCCAAGGCCAGCTTCGATTTTTCCAAAAAGTTGGGCGACAATTTCGGCGTGGCCGGCGGCGTGTCCTACTACAACCGCAAGTTCGCATCGGACAACGTCGAGACTTCTGGTTGGAGCACGTCGGATGCCGGGATCGACTTTACCGATGAAATCGACTTTCGCGATTATGACGTCGAGCGCGAGCGGATCAGCGCGACTCTGAACTTCGACGCACGCCTGAGCGACACCACCAAGCTCTACCTGCGCGGCCTGTACAGCCAGTTCGACGATCAGGAGTTCCGTCGCCGCCTGGTGTTCGTGTTCGACGAAGATCCGCGCAGCGGTTCGGCCAACGGCGCATTGTTCGACGATGCCGATGGCCGGATCGAGGTGCGCCGCGACAACAAGGACCGCTTCGAAAGCCAGAAGATCCGTACCGTGTCGTTCGGCGGTGAGACCGATACCGGTCCATGGAAGTTCACCTATTCGGGCAGCTGGGCGAAATCGAGCGAGCGCGAAAACGGATCGATCGATCCGGTCCGGTTCCGCTCGCGCTTCGATGGCGACGGCGTCAGCGTCGATTTCGACTATACCGACGACATGATCCCGCGCTTCACGATCCCGACCGGCAATGCCGATTTCATCAATCCGGCGAATTACGAGTTCAACCGCGCGGAGATCTCGGCACTGGCGGACGCCCAGGACGAAGAGTTCGCGGTGCGCGCCGATCTTGCCCATCGCTTCGGCCTGGCGTCGGGAGAGCTGACGGTGCAGGGCGGAGTGAAATCGCGCTGGCGTGAGAAATCGCTCAACTTCCAGCTCGACTTCTACGACGGCTTCGATGGGCCGGATCTCCTGCTGAGCGATTTTGTGGGCCCGCAGACCTACGGCCTGGCCGATATCTCGCCGGCAGTGGACAAGCGTTTGTTCTCCCGCTTCTTCCGCCAGAACGTCGGCCGCTTCGAACGCAATCCGCTCGAAAGCCAGTTCGGCTCGGCGGTTGAGAACTACACGGTCGATGAGGACATTCTCGCGGGCTATCTGCTTGGACGCTATGACAGCACGACGGTCCGCGTGATCGGCGGCGTCCGGTTTGAGCGGACCCGTAACGACATCTCGGCCAATCTGGTCGAACTGGTCGAAGGCGGGGCCATCCGGGACGGGGTCGAACTTGACGACGACACGGTGTTCGTCACGCCCAACAATTTCCGTCGCAACTACACGACCTGGCTGCCCAGCCTGACCGCCAGATTTGAACCCATCCCCAATCTGGTTCTCCGCGCAGGCGGCTTCCGCAGCCTCGTCCGGCCCAACCTTGCCGATCTTGCCCCGCGGTTCGTGGTCGAGGAAAATGACGGCAACGAGCGCGAAGGCTCGTTCGGGAACCCCGCGCTGCGCCCCTACAAGGCATGGAACCTGGATCTGTCGGCGGAATATTATTTCTCGCGCAACGGCGCGATTTCGGCAGGCTTCTTTTACAAGGACATCAACGATTTCATCGTTTCGGCGACCTTTACCGACCCGGCAACCGATCCTTTCGGCGGGGTCATCAACGGCATCCGCTACGATGAAGCCAGCATCCCGCTCAACGGTGACAAGGCCACGATCCGTGGTCTGGAGTTCAGCTATCAGCAGGTGCTCGACTTCCTGCCCTCGCCGCTGGATAGCATTCTCGTCAACCTGAACTACACCTACACCGACGCCAAGGGCACGTTGTTCGATGGCCGCGAGATCTCGCTTCCTGCCGCCTCGAAGAACACGTTCAACGCGGTGATCGGCTATGAAAAGGGTCCGCTCAGCCTGCGTGCTGCAGGGACCTATCGTGATCGCTATCTCGACGAGATCGGCGGCGCCGCAGACGAAGACCGGATCGTCGACGAGCATTTCCAGGTCGACCTGAGCGCTCGCTACGAACTTCTCAAGGGCGTGCGGTTGTTCGCAGAGGCGATCAACATCGGCGATCGGCCGTTCTTCGCCTATCAGAACTTCAACAACCGTCGCCGGCTGCTACAGTATGAAGAGTACAGCTTCACGCTCAAATTTGGCATAAGTGCAGCATTCTGATGACAGCATTTCCTTTATCCTTGACGTTTTTCGCGGCGGCAATCTCGATTGTCACCTCTGCCAACGCCGTTGCGCAACAGCCCGCCGCCGTTCCGCATTCCCCGGGCAAGCCCTATGCCGCCAAGGGCATACCGGACCGGGTGGTGCTGACGGCAGGCGCAGATCCCGCAACTTCGATGGCGGTGGCCTGGCGCACCGATGTTCGCCAGACCGAAGCCGTCGCCGAGATCGCACCGGCGGTCGATGGGCCCAGCATTGCCTATTTCGCCAAGCCAGTCGTGGGACGGTCGCTCGATCTGGCAACCGACAACGGCCCTTCGCGCTATCATCATGCCCGGTTTGAAGGCCTGACCCCCGACACTGCGTATCTCTATCGGGTCAAGGGCGCGGAGGGTTGGAGCGAATGGCTGCAGTTCCGTACCGCGGCGTCTGCGGCAAAGCCGTTCACCTTCCTGTATTTCGGCGACACCCAGAACGGCATCCTCCCGATTGGCTCACGCGTGATCCGTCAGGCTTTTCTCAACACCGCTGCACCGGCATTGGCGGTGCATGCAGGTGATCTTGTCGCGCAACGCGACGATCTTATCCATGATGACGAATGGGGCGAGTGGAACCAGGCGGGCGGCTATGCCTTTTCGATGATCCCGCAGCTTCCTGCCACCGGCAATCATGAATATGTCGACGATGTTCAACCCGACGGCAGCGAATTGCGGCGGTTGGGCCCGCACTGGGCGGCAAGCTTCTCCTTGCCTGGCAATGGCGCGCCCGGTGCCGAAACCACCACCTATTTCACCGATTATCAGGGGGTGCGGTTCATCGTCCTCGATGGAACCTCGGCACTCGACCTGGGCACGCTTGATCGCCAGACGCAGTGGCTCGATGCGACGCTCGCTGCCAGTACGGCAGACTGGAACGTCGTACTGTTCCACCAGCCGATTTTCACCTGTGCCCGGCCCAACGACACTGCCGAACTCAAGGCGGCCTGGAAGCCGATATTCGACAAGCACGACGTCGATCTTGTGCTTCAGGGCCATGATCATTGCTACAGCCGTCTGACCGCCGAGCAGGGCGCGAGCGATGGCCGAGCCAGGCGCGCATCCGGCGCGGCGCAGGGGCCGGTCTATCTGGTGTCGGTGGTCGGCAAGAAGATGTACGGGCTCAACGACCGGGCAATGATCCAGCCTGACAAAGTGGCCGAAGACACCGAGCTCTATCAGGTGTTCACCGTCACCCCGCAGACCATCGGATTTCGGGCGTACACGGCGTCGGGCAAGCTCTATGACAGTTTCGACCTGACGCGCACGGCCGACGGCAAGAAAAGGCTGGTCGAGCAGACCGAAGGGCTTTTGCCGCTGCGCGCCTGTAAGGGCGCTGTGGGACCGGACGGCGCACCCTGCACCGCCTCGGTCAAGGATTAGCCCCGACCGCGGTAGCCTGGAACCTCCTGCGGCGGCAGCCATAGCCCCGCAGGCGGTTCGCCCGATTGCCAGAACACGTCGATCGGAATGCCGCCGCGCGGATACCAGTATCCGCCGATGCGCAGCCAGTGCGGCTGCATCTCGTCGAACAGCCGCTCGCCGATGCCCACCGTGCAATCCTCGTGGAACGCCTGATGGTTGCGGAAGCTGCCCAGAAACAGCTTGAGCGACTTGGATTCGACCATCACCGCGTCGGGCGCATAATCGATCACCAGATGCGCGAAATCGGGCTGGCCGGTCACCGGGCACAGCGAGGTGAACTCGGGAACGGCAAAGCGCACCAGATAGGGTTTGCCGGGTCGCGGATTGGGAACATAGTCCAGCACCGCGGTCTCGGGTGAGGTCGGTATCGGGCTGTCTTTGCCCAGAAAGCGTGTTTGGGGTTGATCGGACATGCGCCTCATCTAATGCGGCACACGGCTGATGTCATCTCCCGCATTGCATTCAGCGCCGATTAAGCGCCGGCGCGGCGTTGCTGGGAGCGACACAGCCCCATGCCGACGGGGCATGGCATGGTTCTGGGCAGAATGGGGAAGATCGACAGCATGGAAGCCTTGATGAAACGGTATCGCCGCGCGGTGCCTGCTGTCCTTGCACTGGTGCTCGTCCTGCCCGCATCCAGTCATGCGCAGCAAGGATCGCCCGGCAGCTTTTCGCTGCCCCCCGGGCCCCAGGCCGAACCGCAACCCCCCAGCGATGTCCAAGGGCCGGTCGACAGCGAGTCCACCCCGCCGCGCCGCGCCGAGCAGCCTGCCGAACCGGCGCCCGAGCCTGTGGTGCCGAGCATTGCGCCGGTGCCGGTGCCCGTTCCCCAGCCGCGCCAGGAGCCGCCGCCGCGCCAGCCGTCGACCTCCGAACAACAGCGCACCGAGCGGCAGGCGCCGTCGCGTGCCCAGCAGCAGCCGGGTTCGCAGACCGAACCCGCTCCAGCCGAGCAGGAGCCGTCTGCCGATGCCGCGCCCGTACTCCCGCCCGTCACGCCGCCGCCGCTGCCGCTGCCCGATACATCCGCGGTGCCTGCACCGACCACCGAGGCCGAAGCCCCGGACGGCGAAACCGACAGCTCGATATGGTGGTGGCTTGGCGCAGGTCTGGTGGCACTCATCAGCCTGATCGTGATGGGGCTGCGGCAGCGATCCGCGCGGCAAAGCCGGAGCGCACCCGCGCCCGCGCCGCAGGTCTCCACCCAAACCGTGCCGACACCGCCGCTGCGCAAGCCGCCTGCTGTCCCCCAGGCTGCCCCACCTGCACCGCCGGCCGCACCGCCTGCCGCTGCTGCCAATGCTGCCAATGCTGCCGCAGGTCCTGCCTCGTCGATCCCGTTTGGAACAATCCAGGCCACTGGCCTGTCCTTCAAACCGGCCGCGAGTCCGGCACCTGCCCCATCGCCCGCGACAGCGCCAACCCCGGCCCCCGCACCCCCGCCTGCCCCGCAGCCGACACCTGCGCCGCAACCTGCCGCCCCGCAAGCCGCTGCCAGTGCTGGCCCTCAGCCTCCGAGGCTGCTGCTAGATTTTACGACGCTTGGGGTCGATGTCACGTTGGTCAACGCCATTGCGCGGTATCACCTTGGGATCACCAACATGGCCGAAATCGCGGTCAGCGACGTGGTGCTCCACGGGGCAGTGGTCCAGGCCCGGCGTGGCATGCCGCCGACAATCGATCCGATGCAGGGCGACACCCTGCTGCCAATGCTGCAGAAGCTTGAAGACATCGCGCCTGATGGCACCCGCCGGTGCGAGGGCCAGATCCGTCTGCCGCTGGAGCAGATCGAACCGATCGAGATGCAGGGCCGCCTGCTGTTCGTGCCGGTCGTCCATATCTGGATCGGTTATTCGGGGCCGGATGGAACGCGCTACGCCGTGACCCAGTCGTTCGTGCTGGGCGAGGAAAGTTCACCCCCCGGCGCGCGTGTCGGGCCGCTCAGGCTCGACCTTGGCCCTCGGCGCTTCACCGAAGTTGGCCAGCGTCCGCTGCAACCTGCCTGATCGTCAGCATTCCGGCGCAGCCGGGTTGCAAACTGGCGGTGTGCCGTGCCAAGCTGCAAATGGTATACGGGTTTTCGACACAAGAAGGATGACTGAATGCGCAGCTTGATTGGTTCTGCGGCGATCGCGCTTTGTCTGGCAACGTCGCCCCTGCTGGCGCAGGATGGCGGAAAGCCGGACGCCCCCAAGGGCGAGAAGCCGGCACCGGCGATCACCGAACCCATGGTATCTGTGACCCGGCACAGCGGCACCTTTGGCGGTCAGCGGGTCGCCTTCACCGCGACCGCAAGCGATACCTTTCTGAAAGACGACAAGGGCAACCCGCGAGCGCGAATCTTCTCGGTCAGCTATGTCAAGGATGGCGCGGACTCGAACCGGCCTGTGACGTTCCTGTTCAACGGCGGCCCGGGCTCAGGCTCGCTCTGGCTGCATATGGGTGCATTCGGACCCAAGCGCGTCGCGATCCCCAATGACGGCCGCGACGACGGCGCCCCACCCTATCGCATCGTCGACAATCCCGACAGCCTGCTCGATGTCACCGACATCGTGTTCATCGATCCGGTCGGCACCGCGTTCTCGACCGCTTTGGGCGATACCGACCCCAAGGAATTCTGGGGCGTCACCAAGGACGCCAAGTCGATTGCCGAGTTCATCCGGATCTGGCTGTCGCAGAACAACCGCTGGAACGCGCCCAAATATCTGGGCGGGGAAAGCTATGGCACCACCCGCACCGCCGCGGTCGTCAACGAGCTCGAAGGCACGTACAATGACGTTGCGTTCAACGGCCTGCTGCTGATCTCGACGATTCTCGATTTCGGTGCGCAGGCAGAAGTGCCCGGCAATGAAATGCCCTATGTGCTGATGGTGCCCAGCATGGCGGTGACCGCGCTCTACCACGGCAAGACCACGCCGGCCGCTGCGGGCGGGGGCGCTGCGGAACTGGCGGCGGAAGCCAAGGTATTTGCGACCGATGAGTACCTTCCCGCATTGATGAAGGGCACCGCTCTGGTCGGCGAGGAACGCGCTGCCATCCGCACCAAGCTCGCGCGCTACACCGGCCTTACCGAACAGTATCTCGAGAGCGCCGATCTGCGGGTCGTACCGAGCCGGTTCTACAAGGAATTGCTGCGTGATCGCGGGCTGGTGGTCGGCCGGCTCGACGCGCGGTACACCGGCAAGGACTTTGACAACGCCGGTGAAACCCCTGACAACGACCCGAGCTTCTATGGCATCGATGGCAGCTATACCGCGGCGTTCAACGCCTTTGTGCGGCAGGAGCTGAAGTTCAATCCCGAACGTCAATACGTCACGATTGGTGGGGTCGGGAGCTGGGATTGGGACCTTCCCGGCAGAGGCGGAGAGAACCGGTATTACAAGAACGTCGCACCCTATATCGGGCGCGCGCTGCGCGAGAACAGCGGCCTTCGCGTGCTCGTGGCGCAGGGCTGGTATGACTTCGCCACCCCCTTCTTCGGCGCCGAATATTCGCTGACCCGCACCGGCATACCTGCCGACCGCATCGAGTATACCAGCTATGACGCAGGGCACATGATGTACGTCAACGAGACCGATCTTTCCAAATTGTCGCGCGACATCCGCGGCTTTATCGCCCGGCGTTGACGGTCCGAGGAATGTAGCCAGTGTTCCGCGTCTCGTAATCGTCATCATTTCTGGGCATGAATACCGCCATGATCGAAACTCTCTTCGCGATGCTACTCTTGCCCGTGCCTGTTTACACCCCTCCGGTGATTTCGGTCGGTTCGGGCAAGGCAGAGCGCACACTGGTTACCTGGCTCCCAGGAGAGGTCCGCTGCGGTGGCGCTATCGTGGTTCCCGCGTTTTTGGAACGCCCTTTGTCCAGCCTGTCCTGGGCAAGCCAGAGCCCCGCCAGTGCGGTTACCTATACGTTCGATATCGATCCCAGCGGCCGGACCATGGGAATCCGCAAAGTTGGGAAAGATGCGCGCGCTACCGGATCAGATGACATCGCGCCTTCGCTCGCGGCCACCCGTTTTGCCGGCGGAAGCGGGCAATCGAGTTGCACCATCGTGTATGTCCCGCGCCAGACGGGCCTAGATGCCGCGCCGGTGGCCGACCTTGCCGCTTACTCTGTGAACGCGATAGCCGGACCATTGCCAAAGGAAGCTTGGGAGCGGATTTATGCCGAGGGTGACTGTCGCGACGAACGAGCCCTTGGCCTTCAGGCGCGCGTATTCCCCAACTTCAAGGCCATAGTTGCAAATCCCGGCGTGCGGGAGTGGTCGATGGTCGGCTACGACATTAGCGAGGATGGGGCGACCGCGAACATCCAGACGGTGGAGGGAACCAAAAATGCCGCGCTCGATCTGGCGAGCAGGAAGGCCGTTGAGGAAACGCGCTATTACCGTGGCGGACGCAAGGGCTGCCGTTACCCCTATTGGCGCGGCCCAGCGACACTTCCCGCCCCACCCATACCCGACGAAAATCAATTCCGCCCCGCCGGCGCGACCTGTCCCGCCCGCCACGAATGGGCCGTCCAGCCCGCGCTTCGCTTCCCGGAGCCGTATCGTCGGCGCGCGATCGAAGGCTGGGCGATCGTCACCTACGATGTCGCGCCGTGGGGTGAGGTTTCGAACATCCAGACAGTTGCCAGCCAGCCCACCGAAGACTTCGGCAACCAGGCTGTCATCGTGGTGCGTGGCGGAAAAGCTGTCACCACCCAGGGTTTTGTGGGCTGCACAGACCGGGTCAAGTTTGTGATCGGCGCATCTGAGGAAGAGGGTCAATGAGCAAGCTTTCGATATATGGCATCCCCAATTGCGACACGATGAAAAAGGCCCGTGTGTGGCTCGAAGCGCAGGGGATGGATTATGATTTCCACGACTATAAAAAGTCCGGGATCACCCCTGACAAGCTCAACGCCTGGGCCGATATCGTCAGCTGGGAGGTGCTGCTCAACAAGGCGGGCACCACGTTCCGCAAGCTTCCCGATAGCGACAAGCATGACATCACCCGTGACAAGGCGATCGCGCTGATGGTCGAGCAGCCCTCGCTGATCAAGCGCCCGGTGCTCGAGTATTCCGGGGGCGTATTGGTCGGATTCAAGCCTGACCTTTATGCCGAGGCGTTTGGCTGAGGCGGTGTCATATCGCTGTCAGCATCCCCATCTATCAGGGGCCACTGACAGGAGAATGTGAAAATGCCCAAGGCTATCTGGAACGGCACCGTCATCGCCGAGAGCGACGATACGGTTGTCGTCGAACGCAACCATTATTTCCCGCGGGACAGCGTCCGCGCCGATTTCTTGAAGCCCAGCGCCACCACCAGCGTGTGCGGCTGGAAGGGCACCGCGTCCTATTACTCGCTAGAGGTCGACGGCAAGACCAATGCCGATGCAGTCTGGTATTACCCCGAGCCCAAGGATGCGGCGAAGGAGATCGCCGATCGCATGGCATTCTGGAAGGGCGTCGAGGTCACCGCGTGATCCTGACCGGACTGATGCTGCTCGCCAGCACCGCAAGCCCGCTCGTCATCGCGCATCGCGGGGCGAGCGGGGAACGGCCCGAGCACACGCTGGAGGCGTATTCGCACGCGATCGACCAGGGTGCGGACTATATCGAGCCAGATCTGGTCAGCACCCGCGACGGGGTCCTCGTGGCGCGGCACGAGAACGAGATATCGGAAACCACCGACGTTGCCGACCGGCCCGAATTCGCCGATCGCAAGACCACCAAGCTGATCGACGGCCAGAGCCTGACCGGCTGGTTCACCGAGGATTTCACGCTCGCCGAGATCAAGACGCTGCGCGCGAAGGAGCGACTGCCCCAGTTGCGCAGGGCGAACACCGCGTTTGACGGCCAGTTCGAGGTGCCGACGCTATCCCAGATCATCGCGCTGGTGCAGCAGCGGCAGGGCGAGACCGGACGGACGATCGGCCTGTATCCGGAAACCAAGCACCCGAGCTACTTCCGGTCAATCGGACTGCCGCTGGAAGAACCTTTGGTCGAAATGCTTGAGGCGGCAGGCTTGAGCGACGTGGACGATCCGGTGTTCATCCAGAGCTTCGAGGTCCAGAACCTCAAGCGCCTCCGCAGCATGACGCAATTGCCGCTGGTGCAATTGATGGCGGGATCGTTCGGCCCGCCGGACCTGCCCGGCGTCACGTACGCCCAAATGAGCACGCCGCAGGGGCTGGCCGACATCGCCCGGTACGCCAACGCCATCGGCGCGGAAAAAGCGATGGTCATCCCGCGCGACGCAGCGGGCAATCTGGCCGAGCCCACGACGTTGGTGCGCGATGCCCATGCGGCAGGTTTGAAGGTCCATGTCTGGACGTTTCGGCGCGAGAACTATTTTCTTCCGCTTGATCTTCGAGCAGGCGCCGACCCCACCGCAACCGGGAATGTGACCACCGAAATCCGCGCCTATCTTGCGGCGGGGATCGATGGCTTTTTCACCGACAATGTCGCAGAAGGTGTCGCTGCCGCGCATTGATCAGGGTGGTGGTGGCGCCCCGCCCGATGCGGTGCCCTCCTTCTGTGCGGCCTCTTTGCCATCGCGAATGGCATCGTGCATATCCTTGTGGTCGTCGGCATCGGGCGTTTCCGGCTCGTCGTTGAGCACCTTGGCGGCGCGCGGGGCCAGGCAGACCTTCGCGATTACCGGCAGGTGGTCCGAACCGACATTTTCCAGCACCTTCATATCAAGAAGTGTGAAGTCGGGCGACATGAAGATATGGTCGAGCGGCCAGCGCAGCCCGGGCAGGTTTGCTGGGAAGGTGGCGTACAGCCCGCGACCAACGCGCGGATCGAGATAGCCGCCGATCCGCTTGAACATCTGCGAGGTGCGCGACCATGCGACGTCGTTGAAATCGCCCATCGCCAGCACGGGAAGCTTGGTGAGCTTGGCGTGGCGGGCAGCAATCGCGATTTCGCCATCGCGCTTCTCGGTGTCTTCTCCCGGCTGTGGTGGGCGGGGATGCAGGCCGATGTAGCGGAACCGCGATCCCCCATTCGTCTGCAGGGTCGCAAACACCGACGGGGTTTCCTTGTCGATCAACCAAGTGATCTCGGCGTCCTCAACCGGCAACCGCGACAGCATGATCAGTCCGTAAAGATTGTCGAGCGGCGCGGAAAAACGGTGTGGATAGCGGTCGATCACTGGTTTGAGCGCGGCTTCCCACGGACCGTCGGTTTCCAGCAGCAGCACGATATCGGGGTCTTCGCGGTCGATCAGCGAGATGGTCCGCGCATAATCGCGGTTGGTCTGCAACACATTGAACGAGAACGCGGAAATGCAGTTCTCTTTGCTGATAACCGCCTGAGCCACCTCGGGTTTGGCGAGCGGAGTGTAGGGGTATATGCGCAAGCCCTGCCATCCGATAACCAGCAGCATCGCCACCACCACGAGCGAGCGGGTCCAGCCGGCCAGCACCGGAATGGCGAGCACGAGCGCTAAGGCGGCGAACACGATCAGCGCGACACGCGGAAAGTCCCACATGCGGATGTACCAGCGATAGCTGGTCAGCAAGCTTAACGTTGTTCCGGTCGCGGCGATCGCAGCCAGCACAATAACAAGGGTTCGCAGCATCCTGAATCATATCCGTGGTGGAGGAGTGGCAGCGGCCCTTGTCGCGTGCTGCGCACCATTAGGCAAGCGCGGGTTCTCGACACCATGCCGTTCTGTTTGCAGTGCATCGCCTGCCCCGCTACACCCGCCCCCATGTCCACAACCTATACGCTCGACACCTCGACCAGCCGCGCCAACCCGACGCCTGCTCCCATGAAACGCCTGACCGTGCCCGCGATCCAGCGGCGCAAGGTGGACGGCGTGACAGACAATCCGGTGGTGATGCTCACCGCCTACACCGCGCGGATGGCGCAGCTGCTCGATCCGCATTGCGACATGCTGCTGGTCGGCGATTCGCTGGGCCAGGTTATCTATGGGCTGCCCAGTACGGTGCCCGTGACCCTCGAAATGATGGCCGCGCATGGCGCCGCGGTGGTGCGCGGCAGCTATCACAGCATCGTTGTCATCGACATGCCGTTCGGCAGTTACGAAGCCTCGCCCGAACAGGCGTTTGCCAGCGCCGCGCGGCTGCTCAAGGAAACCGGTGCGGCAGCGGTGAAGCTTGAAGGCGGCGCGGCGATGGCCCCGACCGTCCGTTTCCTCACCGAACGCGGGATCCCGGTTGTCGGCCATGTCGGACTGACCCCGCAGGCGATCAACATCCTGGGCAGCTATGCCGCACGCGGGCGCTCGGGCGCCGAAGCCGACAAGATCGTCAGCGATGCGGTCGCGCTCGACACGGCGGGTGCGTTTGCCATCGTCGTCGAAGGCGTGGTCGAGCCGATCGCGATCGCGGTGACCGAGGCGGTGGCCGCGATCGTGATCGGCATCGGCGCATCGGCGCGGTGTGACGGCCAGGTGCTGGTCACCGAAGACATGCTCGGCCTGTTCGAACGCACCGCGCGGTTCGTGAAGAAATACGAAAACCTTGCGGGCGTGATCGAGACCGCGGTGAAGAGCTATTCGGCCGAGGTCACCGCGCGCAGCTTCCCCAGCGCCGACCAGACCTACGCGCCGAAGGACTGACCCTCGTCATTCCGCGAACGCGGGAGCCCCGCTTCGGTCGAAACGTCAGCGCAGAAGCGGGACCCCCGCTTTCGCGGAGGTGACGAGAATAGGAGCCTGAAGAGGGGGCGTTTCTCCCCCTCTTCGCTCAGATCAGCTCGAGCGCAACCGCGGTCGCTTCGCCGCCGCCGATGCACAGCGATGCTACGCCGCGCGTACCGCCATGCGTCTGCAGCGCCGAGATCAGCGTCGCGATGATCCGCGCGCCGCTGGCGCCGATCGGGTGGCCGAGCGCGGTCGCGCCGCCGTGGACATTGACCTTGTCGTGCGGAATGCCCAGATCGCGCATCGCGATCATCGAGACGCAGGCGAACGCTTCGTTGACCTCGAACAGATCGACATCATCGACGCTCCAGCCCGCCTTTTCCATTGCCTTGCGGCTGGCATCAACCGGCGCGGTGGTGAACTTGGCGGGAGCATGGGCATGCGCCGCGTGCGCGACGATCCGCGCGACCGGCTTGAGGCCGAGCTTGTCGGCAACGCTTTGACGGGTGAGCACCAAGGCCGCCGCACCGTCCGAGATCGAAGAGGCGTTGGCTGCGGTGATTGTGCCATCCTTGGCGAAGGCGGGCTTGAGGGTCGGTATCTTGCTGGCGTCGCCCTTGAGCGGCTGCTCGTCCTTGTCGACGGTGACGTTGCCCTTGCGGCCTGCGATCTCGACCGCGACGATCTCGCGATCGAACGCGCCCGAAGTCTGCGCGTGCTGCGCGCGGGTCAGCGAGGTCATGGCATATTCGTCCTGCGCCTCGCGGGTGAACTGATATTCGCCGGCGGTTTCTTCCGCAAAGCTGCCCATCGCGCGGCCCGGCTCATACGCGTCCTCAAGGCCATCGAGGAACATGTGGTCCATAACCCGATCATGGCCGATCCGCGCACCGCCGCGATGCCTGGTCAGCAGGTACGGCGCGTTGGTCATGCTTTCCATGCCACCGGCAATCAGCAGATCGACCGAACCCGATGCCAATGCTTCGGCCCCCATGATCGCAGCCTGCATGCCGCTGCCGCACATCTTGTTGACCGTGGTCGCCTCGACCGAGGTTGGCAGCCCGGCCTTCAACGCCGCCTGGCGCGCGGGGGCCTGTCCAAGGCCGGCCGGAAGCACGCAGCCCATATAGATGCGCTCGATCGCATCGCTCGAAACCCCTGCCCGCTCGACCGCAGCCTTGACCGCGGTAGCGCCCAGTTCGGTTGCGCTCGCGCCGGAGAGGCTGCCCTGAAAGCTGCCCATCGGGGTGCGCGCATACGATACGATGACGACGGGGTCGGCGGCGGAAAATGCGGTCATGACGTTGGGTCCTTCAGCGTGTTTCACGATGCCGTTCCCCTAGAGCAACCCGTCCGCCATTTCAAATGCCCAGCAGGGGCATCGCGAATGCGCTTTCCACGCCGCAGCCAAGCCCGCTATGGCGCAAGCAAGTTTCCCGATCCCGCAAGAGGCCTGTCAGACAATGCTCGCGCAGTTGGTCCACCATTCGATCCTTGGGCCGGTGCTCGCTGCGATCCTCGGTGCCATTCTGGGGAGTTTCATGGCAGCCCTGGTCAGCCGCTGGCCGCAGGGACGGTCGGTTCTTGCAGGCCGATCGGCCTGCGATTCGTGCGGTGCCGGGCTGCGTCCGTGGCAGCTTGTGCCGATCGTTTCGTACCTCGGCTTGCGCGGCAGATGCGCATCATGCGGCGCTGCAATCGGGCGTGACAGCCTGATCATCGAACTGATGGCTGCAGCAATCGGTGTGCTGGCTTTGGCGCTACATCCGGGCTGGACCGGCGTAGCCGTGGCGGTGTTCGGTTGGCTGCTGCTCCCTCTGGCGTGGCTCGATTTTCGGCACTATTGGCTGCCGCATCCGCTGACCCTCGCCTTGGCGATCGCAGGCCTGATCGCGGCCTTCGCAGGCATTCCTCCCGACTGGTCGAGCCGCCTGATCGGAGCCGTTACAGGCTTCGCGATGCTGTGGACTATCGCATTTGCCTATCAAACCCTGCGCGGACGCGAGGGGCTGGGTGGCGGCGATCCGCTGTTGCTGGGCGCCATCGGTCTGTGGCTGGGCTGGCAGCTGCTGCCGCTGGTGCTCATGATCGCCAGCGGTGCAGGGCTGGCGGTTGCGCTTGTCTTGCAACGGCGCGGCGTGGCGCTGTCCAGCGCCACCCGGTTTCCGCTCGGCACGCTGATGGCAGCGGCGGCGTGGCTAGTTGCTCTGCTCGCTCCGTCGCTCTGACGGGCCAGCCCATCACAGCCATCAGCTGCGACGTGCGGCTTTGTCCAGGCGGGGCGCCAGAAAATTGCGTCCGGCCTTGGACACCGCAAAGGTGATGCTGGCCAGAAACGCCAGGAAGCCCAGTCCTACGATGAGGCCCGACGTTGCGCCGATCGCGAGCAGGATCAGCATCACGCCGACAAAGGGCGCAGCAACGAGCCCGAACAGACCGGCGACGACGAGCGTGGATTGAAGTGTATTGAACATGGCGGGGATCTTCCGGCTAAGCTGCGAATGCGCAGGAATCGAACGACACGATAGCCAAGCCGATGCCCGATTGTGGCAGATTTCTGCGCAATCTAACAGATAATTCAGCCCCCCTGCCGCCCGGCGATCAGCGCATCGACCACCGATGGGTCGGCCAGAGTGCTGGTATCGCCCAATGCCCCGACGTCATTTTCGGCGATCTTGCGCAGGATGCGCCGCATGATTTTTCCACTGCGGGTCTTGGGCAGTGCCGGGGTGAAGTGCAGGTGATCGGGGGTCGCGATCGGTCCGATCTCCTTGCGCACCAGCGCTCGCAACTCGGCCACCAGCGCATCGTCGAAGATCTCATCGGCGTTGAGCGTGATATAGCAATAGATCCCCTGCCCCTTGATGTCGTGTGGAAAGCCGACAACCGCGGCTTCCGCGACTCGGGGGTGCAGCACCAGCGCGCTTTCGACCTCGGCTGTGCCCATGCGGTGGCCCGACACATTGATGACATCGTCGACCCGGCCCGTGATCCGGTAATAGCCGTCCTCGTCGCGCTTGCAGCCGTCGCCGGTGAAGTACTTGCCCTTGTAGGTGCTGAAATAGGTCTGCACGAAGCGGTCATGGTCGCCATAGACCGTGCGCGCCTGGCCCGGCCATGATCCGGCGATGCACAGATTGCCCTCGGTCGCACCGTCGAGAACGTTGCCGTCCGCATCGACCAGTTCGGGGTCGATGCCGAAGAACGGCAGGCCCGCACTCCCCGGGCGCATCGCGTGCGCATAAGGCAACGTCGTGATCATGATGCCGCCCGTCTCGGTCTGCCACCAGGTATCGATCACCGGCAACTGTTCCTTGCCGACGACGCGGTGATACCAGCGCCAGGCCTCGGGATTGATCGGCTCTCCGACCGACCCGATCAGCCGCAAGGCGGAAAGGTCGTGCTTCGTCACCGGCGCGTCGCCCTCGCGCATCAGCGCGCGGATCGCGGTGGGCGCGGTATAGAAGATGTTGACCCCGTGCCGCTCGCATATGTCCCAGAAGCGGCTGTGGTCGGGATAATTGGGCACGCCCTCGAACAGCAGGCTGGTCGCGCGGTTGAGCAACGGACCGTAGACCGAATAGCTGTGCCCGGTGACCCAGCCGATATCGGCGGTGCACCAATAGACCTCGCCCGGACGGTAATCGAAGGCGTAGTGGAAGGTCGTCGCCACCCATACCGCATAGCCGCCGGTGGTGTGCAGCACGCCCTTGGGCTTGCCGGTCGATCCCGACGTATAGAGGATGAACAGCGGATCTTCGGCCTTCATCGGCTCGCACGGGCACGTTTCGGGAACCGTCGCGGTGACGTCATGATACCAGTGGTCACGGCCTTCGGTCATGCTGACGCCTGCGCCGGTGTGCCGCACCACCAGAACCGCATCGACATCGATCCCGTGCTGCTCGAGCGCCGCATCGACATTGGCCTTCAGCGGTACGGTTTTGCCCCCGCGCATCCCCGCATCTGCGGTGACCACGAAGCGGCTGCCGCAATCCTCGATCCTTCCGGCCAGCGCCTCGGGGGAGAACCCGCCAAACACGACCGAGTGCACCGCGCCGATCCGCGCGCAGGCCAGCATCGCGATCGCGCCTTCGAGCACCATCGGCATGTAGATCGTGATCCGGTCGCCTTTCTTCGCGCCCAGCGCCTTGAGCGCACCGGCCATCGCCTGAACTTCACCCAGCAAATCGTCATAGCTCAGCGACCGCACATCCCCTGGCGCATCGCCCTCCCAGATCAGCGCGCAATCCGCGCCGTGTCCAGCGGCGACGTGGCGATCGACACAGTTGAAGCACAGATTGAGTTCGCCATCCTCATACCACCGGATATCGACCGGATCGAAAGAAGACCCGTCAATCCGCGTCGGCTTGGCCACCCAGTCGATCCGGTCCGCCTGCAGCGCCCAGAACCCGTCAGGGTCGCGTACCGAAGCGGCGTGGAGTTCGCGATACTGCGCGGGCGTGCACCAGGTTTCCGAGTCACTGGGCGGCGCGATCAGCGCCTCGGCTCCGGAATCCTGCTGGCTTGGGCTGGTCATGATGCGTGTCCTTGCATTGATTGGTGGCCGACAAGGGCCTGGCAGGCCATGGTTTGTGCCGGAAGCGGCCGCGCACGGCAACCCGCAGCGTCTTGTCGCAGGGCTGCATTATTCATATTGATATAACATTACACCGATGCTAGCGGACACCCGATCAGCCGCCTGGGTCGCGTCCGGGGTCTCTCTCTCCGCTTGTTCCCAAGGCCAATGGCATCTGGCGGCTGCAACCTGAAAAAAACACAGTCCACGGGAGCATCTCTAGATCATGCGCAGCACGCTTTTGCTCGTTTCCTCCTCGCTTAGCCTCGGCACCGCACTGCTGGCCCCCCTGCCCGCGCTGGCGCAGCAGGCCGATGCCACGGTGAATGCCGAAGACGATGGTGATGATTTCCATCGCAATCGCGGCATCGTCGTGACCGCACCCTTCGTGCGCGATCTCAGCATTCTGGCCGGAACATCCGAGCTGTCTGGTGACGAGCTGTCGCTCGAGGCCCGCTCGCAGATCGGGGACACGCTGACCAAGCTGCCCGGCGTTTCCGCCACCAGTTTCTCGCCCGGAGCATCGCGCCCCGTGCTGCGCGGTTTCCAGGGCGAGCGCATCCGCGTGCTCACCGACGGCATTGGCACGATCGACGTCTCCAACACCTCGCCCGACCACGGTGTCACGGTAGAACCGATCGTGCTTGATCGCATCGAAGTGCTGCGCGGCCCCGCCGTGCTGCTGTTCGGCGGACAGGCGGTTGGCGGCGCGGTGAACGCCATCGACAAGCGCATTCCGCGCGAGGTGCCCGAAGAGCCGTTCCATCTCGATGCGCTCGCAACTTACGGCACCGCGGCGGACGAACGGAGCATCGGCGCCAGCCTCGATGTACCGCTGACTTCCAAGCTCGTGCTGCATCTCGACGGCAGCTATCGCAAGTCCAATGACCTGCGGGTCGGCGGCTTCGTTCTCTCCCCCGGCCTGCGTGCCGAGCAGCTCGAAGAAGCGGCGGAGGAGCGCGAGGAAGGCAATATCGGAGAGGCTGAAGAGGCCGAAGAACTTGCCGGCCTGCGCGGCCGCATCCCCAACACCGGCACCGAAACCTACAGCTTCGCAGGCGGCCTGGCCTATATCGGCGAAGGCGGCAGCTTCGGGGTCTCGGGCAGCTATTACAACAGCCTGTATGGCGTTCCAGAACGTCCCGGCGCTGGCCATCACCACGGTGAGGAAGGCGAGGAAGAGGAAGCCGGCGGCGAAGAGGAAGAAGGTCCCGTCACCATCGGCCTCGACCAGATCAAGGTCGATTTCCGCGGCGAAGTCTTCCTTCCCGGATTTTTCGAATCGCTCCGCCTGCGCGCGGCCTACGCCGATTTCAGCCAGACCGAGTTCGAAGGTGACGAAGTCGGCACCGTTTTCAGCAACCAGGGCATCGAATCGCGGCTCGAGCTGGTGCAGCGCGAACGCGGCGGCTGGCGCGGCGCGAGCGGCGTGCAATACGTCCACCGCGATTTCAGCGCAGTCGGCGCCGAAGCTTTTCTCCCGCCCAACGTCACCGACCAGATCGGCATCTTCACGCTGCAGGAAGTGCGCAGCGGCAACTTCGAAATCGAAGGCGCGGCGCGCTATGACAAGGTCAATGTGAAGTCGCAGGTGCTGGGCGTCGAGCGGGACTTCAACTCGTACTCGTTCGCACTGGGCATGGCGTATATCGCCGACGACCGGTTGCGGATGGGGGTCAACCTCAACCGCGCCCAGCGCGCGCCTGCAGCCGAAGAGCTGTTTTCCAACGGCGCGCACATCGCGACCCAGGCGTTCGAGATCGGCAACCCCAATTTCACCACCGAAAAGAGCTGGGGCGGTGAAGCCTATATCCGCTGGTCGACCCCGGACGTGAGCCTCGCGCTCACCGGCTTCTACAACGACTTCGACGATTTCATCATCGACGTTCCGACCGGTCTCGAAGAAGACGACCTTCCGGTGTTCCAGTACATCCAGAACGATGCCAAATATTACGGATTCGAAGCCGAAGCCTCGGTGATCTTCGCCCGGGCTGGCGGCTTCCGCTTCAGTGCGGACGGTGTCGCCGATTATGTTCGTGCCTCACTCGACGGCTTGGGTCCCGTCCCGCGCATCCCACCGCTGCGCTTGCTAGGCGGGCTTGAGGCACGGAGCGATGTGGTCAGTCTGCGCGCCGAAGTCGAGTGGTTCGACGATCAGGCCCGCAATGCCAATTTCGAGACCGAGACCGAAGGCTTCACTCTGGTCAACGCCAGCGCGTCGTGGAAGCCCTTTGGCTCCGCCCGCGGAGTGACGCTGATCGCGTCGGCCAACAACATCTTCGATGTCGTGGGTCGTCGCGCCGCCAGCTTCACCAAGGACTTCGCCCCGCTTGCCGGACGCGACTTCCGCATCGCGGCGAAGTTCAGCTTCTAAAGCTTCGATACCCACACCCCGTTCTCCGACGAAAGCCGGAGAACGGGGGCGTTGGGCTGTTCAAAAAAGTTCAGTTTCGCCATTCTCGCGAACGTGGGAATCCCGCTGTCCTTGGCACGGTCGGCGTAGAAGCGGGACCCCCGCCTTCGCGGGGGTGACGAGTATGGACCAAAATAATTGAGTTCCGAAACCGCGGAAACCTCCGCAGCAGGCTCAGCTCTCGCCAAAGCCCACCGAGAGGAAGTCCGGCATCGGGCCGTTCCAGCCGTCATCGGGACCATCGTCGCGCTCATGCGAGCGGCGCGGTTTCGCGGCGCCCGGGCGGCGATCGGCCGAACGCGGGCGTTCTTCCTTCGGCTTTGCAGCGCGGGGACGTTCATCACGAGCCTTGTCTTCGCGCGTCTTCTCGCGAGCCGGCTTTTCGGTGATGACCTCTTCTTCGTGCGCTGGCTCTTCGCGCGGCGCACGCTCTTCGCGCGGAGCACGCGCTTTGGCTTCGCCGCTGCGGGTTCTGCGGCGGGGTGCACGCTCTTCGGGTTCACGTGCCTTGGCAGGTTTGGCGTCTACGCTCTTGCCGCCCGGATCCGCTACGGTGATTTCGGGAATGGTGGTCCCGATCAGCTTTTCGATGTTGGCGAGCGCTTCGGCGTCTTCCTCGGTGATGAAGGTATACGCCTTGCCGGTCGCCCCTGCCCTGCCCGTGCGGCCGATGCGGTGGACATAATCGTCCGGATGCCACGGCGCGTCATAGTTGAACACATGGCTCACGCCCTTGATGTCCAGCCCGCGCGCAGCGACGTCGGATGCGACCAGGATGTTGATCGTGCCGTCCTTGAACTTGTCGAGCTCGGCGATGCGGTCGCGCTGTTCCATGTCGCCATGGATCTCGCCCGAATCGAAGCCGCCTTGGCGCAGCGCCTTGTTGAGGTCGCGCACCGTGGTCTTGCGGTTGCAGAAGATGATCGCGGTGTGGACGCCGGCATCGAGCATCGCAAACAGCGTATCGCGCTTGCGGCGTGACTGGACGCGGACCTTGCCCTGCTCGATCGAGGCATTGGCGCTCGCGGGGCGGGCGACCTCGATGTACTTGGGGCTGGTCAGGAACCGGTCCGACAGTTTCTTGATCGGCGGCGGCATCGTTGCGGAGAACAGCAGCGTCTGACGCGTGGCGGGAAGCCGGGTGCAGATCGTCTCGATGTCGGGGATGAAACCCATATCGAGCATCCGGTCGGCCTCGTCGATGACGAGCAAGCCGCAGCCGGTCAGCAGGATGTTGCCGCGATCGTACAGATCCATCAGGCGGCCCGGGGTCGCGATCAGCACGTCGACGCCCTTTTCGAGCGCCTTGATCTGGTCGCCCATCGAGACGCCGCCGATCAGCAACGCCATCGAAAGCTTGTGATATTTGCCGTATTTGTCAAAGTTTTCCGCGACCTGCGCGGCGAGCTCGCGGGTCGGCTCGAGGATCAGCGAGCGCGGCATCCGCGCGCGGCTGCGGCCTTCGCCCAACACATCGATCATCGGCAGAACGAAGGCAGCAGTCTTGCCGGTGCCGGTCTGGGCGATGCCGATGATATCCTTGCCCATCAGCACCGATGGAATGGCCTGCGCCTGGATCGCGGTCGGGGTCGTGTAGCCGGAATCAGTGACCGCCTGGATCAATTCTTCGGAAAGGCCGAGATCGGCAAATATCATAGAGTATCCAGATTAAGGCAGCAGCGCAGACACAGTTCGTCACGCTATCGATGCAGGGCCATTGGCCACGCGGGTGCTGTGGGCAAACATCGGCCAAAAGTCAACCATTGTGCGTTGACGTGAAGACGCGCGCTCAATCCTCCGGAACAAGCTGGCGCAGCCGTTCGACCTCGCATTTGCTGCCCGAGCGCGCCTGCAGCAGGTCGCGGTCCACGCACAACCGCCCGTCGCCGCTGCGTTCCATATAGAAACCCTGATAGAATTCGCGCGCACTGCAGGTCCGCTCAAGCTGCGCTTCGATCATCCGCTGATCGCGCATGAACAGCACCAGCATGTCGTTGTTGACGACGCGCACACCGGTGACATCGCGCATCGCGAGGCACTTGCCGATCTTGCGCCGTTCAAAGCGCGGAGGTTCCGGTGGCGGAGCCTGGCGCGGCGCGGGCAACGGGAGCAGCGAGGATCGCGAGAGCGACTGCCGCGGCACACGAATGATCAACCGCTGCTCGATCCGCACCTGCGCGACGGCTTGCGGCACGGCATCGGTAGCGGCAGTCACGTGTTGCAGGCCGACAACGTCCGGCGGGGTCGCGGAGACGCGATCATCCATCGCGGGCAGCGACCCCAGCATCACAAGTGCTAACAGGACGTCGACATATGTCATGGCCGCGCGCGGCTATCCTCCAGACCCTTTGGACTGCCCGTGCAGCCACCCCGGGTCCGGGTTAAGCCCTGCGATTGAACGGTGCATTAACATTGCCGATCGCGGCCCGGCGGGCAGACGTTTGCCCCGACGTGTGGCATCTGTGCAACGGTTCTGGTGTCAGGTCATGGCCGTTGTCCGGTCAGGCAAGCAGGTGTAACAGTCCGGCCATGACCAATCCGGAATTTTCGCCCTTCGTTGCCGCCCTTCGCGCGATCGTCGGGGACAAAGGGGTAACCACCAATCCTGACGACCTTGCGCCCTGGTTGAGCGACTGGCGCGGACGTTACCATGGCGCTGCGGTGGCTATGGTAGCGCCAGCGAGCGCACTGGAACTGAGCGAGGTTATCAATCTGGCGGCGCGGACCAGAACGGCTGTCGTGCCCCAAGGGGGCAACAGCGGCATGGTCGGTGGCGCTACGCCCGATGCCCAAGGCGCGGCCCTGTTGCTCAGCACGCGCAGAATGAACGCGATCCGCTCGATCGACCCGCAAGCGCGCACCGTGATCGCAGAGGCTGGCGTCGTGCTGCAAACGCTGCACGAAGCGGTTGCCGCGAAAGGCCTGCGCTTTCCGCTGACGCTGGGCGGCAAGGGATCGGCGACGGTCGGCGGGCTGGTCTCGACCAACGCCGGCGGCACCCAGGTGCTGCGGCACGGTACGATGCGCGCGCTGGTTGAAGGGATCGAGGCTGTCCTGCCCGACGGTGCACTGTTCGAGGGGCTGGTGACGCTGAAAAAGGACAATCGCGGCTACGACCTCAAGCACCTCCTGATCGGCGCCGAAGGCACCTTGGGGATTGTCACGGCAGCGACGCTCAAACTGGTGCCCGCGCTGATAGACCGGGCGGTGGTGTGGGCAGGCGTGCGGTCGCCGCTCGCCGCTCGCGAGCTGCTGCTGATGCTGGAAGACCGCGCAGGCCGCGAGATGGAAGGCTTCGAAATCGTGCCGCAACGCTGCCTCAATAACGTGCTTCGCCATATTCCGGGAACCCGCGCGCCTCTCGCATCGGCCTATCCCTGGCACGTGTTGATCGAATTCGCCCGGGACCGTCCGGATGCGCCTGCCCCTGAAACCTTTGCCGAGACCTTGCTCGAGGAGGCATTTGCGCGCGGACTGGTGCTGGATGCAGCGATTTCGGCCAGCGAATCGCAGGCGGAAGCGTTCTGGAAGCTGCGGGATTCCATTTCCGAGGCCGAACGAGCCGAAGGTCCGGCGATGCAACACGACATCAGCGTGCCGGTCGCCGCGATGGCGCAGTTCATCGTCGACGCGGGCGTGGCAGTGGAAGCGCGGTTCCCCGGAACCGAAGTGGCCGCATTCGGCCATATGGGGGATGGCAATGTGCATTTCCATGTCGCAGCCCCGGCGGGATCCGACCCCAGGCAATGGCCGCACGATCCCGGCAAGGAAATCAGTGCCTTCGTCCATGATCTGGTGGTAGCGGCAGGCGGATCGATCTCGGCCGAGCATGGCATCGGCCAGATGAAGCGCGACGAGCTCGAACGGCTGGGCGACCCTGCACGGCTCGGAGCCATGAAGGCGATCAAGCGCGCGCTCGACCCGCACGGCATCATGAATCCCGGCAAGTTGATCGTTGCGTGATTGCGGTCCCTCTTGCGCCGGGCTTTCGGGCAACTTAAGGCGCGTTTTCCCGACAATAATCCCAGCAACAGTTTCAGCGGAGAATAGTTCATGGCCAGTGCGCCGCAAGCCAACCGTCTGCCGGTCCTTTTCAACGATCTGGTGCCGCTCAATTCCAATGACCACGCCAAGTTTCGTTCGCGGGCGATCGAAGGCGCGCACTTCCTCAAGAACCAGCACGCCATTCCGCTGACCGTGGAAGAATTTCCTGCGGCTCAGCGTCACTATCCGATCATCTTCTCGGCCGGCGCCGACCCGGTGCCGCTGGCGCTGATGGGCATGAACGAGGGCGTTAACGTCTTCCTCGACGACGATGGCAAGTATCGTCAGCCCGCTTATGTTCCGGCCTATGTCCGCCGCTACCCGTTCATGCTCGCGCGGCTGCGTCCCGATGCGGATGAACTTTCGCTTTGCTTCGATCCGACCTGCGAAGCTTTGGGCGAGTTCGAGGAAGGCGATGCGCTGTTCGATGGCGACCAGCCCTCCGAGAACACCAAGAACATCCTGAAATTCTGCGAGGATTTCGAGCGCGCCGTTCAGGGCACCGCGTTCTTCATGGAAGAGCTCAAGAAGCACGACCTGCTGATGGATGGTGAGCTCAAGATCGAGCATCAGTTGCTGGCACAGCCCTTCGTCTATCAGGGCTTCCAGATGGTGAACGAGGAAAAGCTGCGCGAAATGCGCGGCGATGAACTGCGCAAGCTCAGCCAGAACGGCGCTCTGCCGCTCATCCACGCGCACCTCTTCTCGCTGCAGGTCATGCGCGAGCTGTTCGCGCAGCAGGCTGCCGACGGCAAGGTTCCGAACCTTCCTGCCGAGGCCACCACGACGAAGTGATTATTCCGGCCGGGCCGCTGCACGATCCGGCAACGCCGGCACGCGCAGTGGCCTCCTGGCTAGGGCCCGGCCATGGAGCCAGGTCAGCCAAACAGCACGGCAAGATCCTTCTTCAGGATCTTGCCGTTTGCGTTGCGCGGCAGCGTGTCCTCGCAAAACACGATCCGCACGGGAACCTTGAACGCGGCCAGCCGCTCGCGGACCCAGGATTGCAATTCCGCTTCGGTCGCGCTGGAACCGGGCGCCAGATGCACCACGGCTGCAGGCTCTTCGCCCAGCGTGCGATGCGGCAGGCCGATCAGCGCGGCGTCCGTGACGGCCGGATGATCGTACAACACATTTTCCACTTCGGATGAGTAGATGTTCTCGCCGCCACGGATGATCATGTCCTTGGCGCGGTCGACGATGTAGCAGAACCCCTCCTCATCGAGACGCGCCAGATCGCCCGTGCGCACCCACCCATCGACGAAGGTTGCGGCGGTTTCGGCGGGCTTGTTCCAATAGCCTTTGACGATCTGCGGCCCCCGAGCCCAAAGCTCGCCGACCTCGCCCGGAGGTAGTTCGGTCTGACCGTCGGCGTCCATGATCTTCAGGTCGCTCACCGGCACCGCGGGCCCGCAGCTGTCGGGCCGGTTGAGATAATCTTCGGCGCTATGGCTGGTGACGGTCGCCATGGTCTCGGTCATCCCCCAGCCGTTGCCCGGCAGCGCGCCGAATACTTCGCGGATTTTGCGCACCAACTCGGGCGCGGACGGTGCGCCACCATAAGAAATCGACTTCAGCGAGCTCAAATCATATTTCTCACGGTCGGGGTGCTCGATCAATTGCCAGGCAATCGTCGGCACGCCGCCGGTCGCGGTCACGCGTTCGCGCTCGATGATCTGCAGCGCCTTTTGGGTATCCCATTTGTGCATGAACACCATTGTCGATCCGCCGAACATGATCCCCGTCATCCCTGCGCTGCAGGCGGTGACATGAAACAGCGGAATCACCGTCAGCATCACCGCAGCCTCGGGTGCAGGCGGTGTCTCGCCCCGCCTGAGCACAGCGCGAACACCGGCATACGCGGTGGTGAGGATGTTGGTGGTCATATTGCGGTGGCTGCCAAGCGCGCCCTTGGGGTTGCCGGTGGTCCCGCTGGTATAAAAAATGGTGGCGGCATCATCGGGTGCGATGCCAACATCGGGGAGTGCCACTGGCTCGAGCGCACCATAGCCACCCGGCAACCCGATCACGTCCTCCAGCCGCGTGGCGTGCGGCGGAATGTCCCCCGCGCTGCGGCTCACCAGGATGCTTTCGAGCGTAGCCAGATCGGAAAGGTGCGGTGCGAGGCGATCGACCCGCTCGGCATCGGCGATCAGCAGCTTCGCGCCGGAATCCGCGATGCCATAAGCCAGCTCGCCGCCGGTCCACCACGCGTTGAGCGGAACCGCAATCGCACCCAGGCTGACGATAGCGAAAAACGCCACGGGCCATTCGGGAAGATTGCGCATCGCGAGCGCCACGCGATCACCCTTGCCGATCCCGGCTGTCTGCAACGCCTGAGCCAAGATCGCTGTCGCGCGAAACCAGCCTTCGTAACTGACCCGCTCGTCCTCATAGACAATGAAGGTCTTGTCGCCATGTGTCCGGGCCGCGTGCGCCAAGGCTGCCAGGCTGGGCGGTGCATTCTTCCAGCAACGGGTAGGGATACCGCCCACGTCGACCGTTTCAATCTCGAAGGGCTGACCGGGAGCGCAGAGCGCCGCCTCGATCTGTTCGAGTGACATCACAGGCCAACCAACAGGTGGGGCCCAGGCGTCGAAGGCATGGGCCTCAGGCGCGACCGAGGCTTCCGTTATCGTCATGTCCAAGCGATCCTCTCACAGCATTTTTGTGTGTTGCAGCAACACTATGCAATTGGGTGCGCGACGCAACGAATGAATTGCAGGATCGCTTTGCGGCATTGCGCGTTGGTTCTCTTAGCTGGTGAAAAGAGTTTATAACATAGGTTAATTTGTTGAAATTTCTGGATAATTAATCTCAAACACCTATCATGGCGATGCCGGGCATGTGTTTGGAAATGCATCTGGAGACGCTGCGGGGTGTTGCCACAGTGTCTGTACCGCAGGAGACCAATCTTTGACCGACAGCTGTTTCGTCGTCCGTTTGAACCGCTATCTCGATCTCACGAAGTCCGAACGGGAGGCGATCGCGGAGCTTGAACGCGAGCCTAAAAGTTATCCTGCTGGCACCACGCTTTGGACGGAGGGTGAGGACGTCTCCGAGCTGCTGATCGTGCATCAGGGCTGGGCTCTGTCGGAAACACGAGTAACCGAGGGCAAGCGGCAGATCCTGCGCTTCCATTTTTCCGGCGATCTGATCGGCGCCTCCGGTATCGCCTTTCGCGACGCCCCCGCAAGCATCGTTGCGGCCACCGATATGATCGTTTGCCGGTTTCCCCGCTCGGCGCTGGGCGAGACATTTCTGACCCATCCGCGCCTTGCGGCCTTGTTCTTTTCGATCAGCCAGATGGAAGGCATAGACCTTTCCGATCGCCTTCGGGCGATGGGCCGCAGCGAGGGCAAGGCGAGGCTCGCCAATTTGTTTCTCTCGATCGCCGCTCGGATGCGCGCGATCACCGGCGAACATAATCCGGTCGTGCGAATCCCGCTCACCCAGAGCGATCTGGGCGATGCGGTGGGTTTGACTCAGGTCCATGTGAACCGGCTGATCCGTCAGATGACCGAGGAAAAGCTGATCACGCGCAACCGCAGTACGGTCACTTTGCTGGACGAGCAGGGGTTGGTCGATCTGGCGCGGTTCGTCGACCGGTTCAGTTCGCTCGATTCCACCTGGTTCCCGCCTGCCAAAACGTAATGGGCTTACCCCCCGTGTTCTCCGGCGGCTAGCTCCGCTAGAAAGTGTCTCCATGTCTAATCTAGATTTTCTGGCGCGCGCATTCGGTATCAGCGGCGGGTCCGCTGCCCTCGGCAATGGTTCCGAGGGATCGCTGCTGGCCGCCCGTGATGCCTTATTGCGGATGAACACCGCGTTCCGGATTCTCACCGATGCGATGCCGCAAATGGTCTGGTCGACGCTGCCCGACGGGTTTCACGATTATTACAACGCCCGGTGGTATGAATTTACCGGTGTTCCGGCTGGATCGACTGACGGAGAGGGATGGAACGACGTCTTTCATCCCAACGACCAGCCGCACGCCTGGGACGTGTGGCGCCGTTCGCTCGAAACCGGCGAGCCTTATGAGATTACCTATCGCCTGCGCCACCACAGCGGCGAATACCGCTGGACACTGGGACGCGCGCTCCCGCTGCGCAACGAGAAGGGCGACATCGTCCGCTGGATCGGAACCTGCACCGACATCCACGACTCCAAGATGATCGCCGAAGAGAACGAGGTTCTCAGCCGCGAACTCAGCCATCGGATCAAAAACATCTTTGCGGTGATCAACGGCTTGATCGGAATGTCCGCGCGTCAGAACCCGGAGCTGAAACCGCTCGCTGCAGAGCTTCAGGACCGGATTGCCGCACTGGGCCGCGCGCACGAGTTTGCCAGACCGCATAGCGAGCTGTCGCGGCCAGTATCCATAGCAGCGACATTGCAGGGCCTGCTCACCGAGATCCTGGTGGCCTACCCCGCCTTGGGGGAAGGCCGACTGGTGCTCACGGGCGATGACCCCGCCATTGATGACCGCAGTGCCACCCCGATCGCCTTGGTGTTCCACGAGCTGGCGACAAACTCAGCAAAATACGGCGCGCTGTCGTCCGAGCATGGCAGGGTCGACATCAGCATCGCGCAGAATGATGACGTTGTGCAGGTGAGCTGGACCGAACGGGATGGGCCTGAAATTGCCGGAGAGCCTGCGGAAACCGGCTTCGGCACTCGGCTTGTCCAGCTCGCGATTTCGCAGCAGCTGGCCGGTGGCATTGAAAGGCACTGGTTGAGCGAAGGCCTGCGCGTCGATATGCAGATGTCGGCGGGTCGGTTACGCCGCGTCGATGGTGCGCCTGTCTGACCTCGACGCGGCAGCTATCGCAGCACCGAGCCTGACATTCAGGATGCCAGCAGCATCAATCCCGGCGGCGGGGTCGGGGTCTGGCCACCGCTGCGGGCAGCGACCGCGAAGTCGACTGCTTCTACGACCTGACGGCTGTCGACTGGCTTGATCATGACGCCCAGGGCACCAGGAATGGGAATGTCGATCTGACGCGGGTTGGCGGTCACGAAGATGACGGTGCAGCCGATCTCCTGGCCGAGCCAGGACCCGATGGCCGGTCCGGTTGCCCCATCGCAAAGATTGATATCGACCAGCGCGACGTCAGGAAGAAGCTGAGCCAGGCGCATCGCAGATGACCAGTCATCGCCGACGCCCACCACTTCATGCCCCGCATCTTCCAGCCCGACCTGCATGTCGAGCGCGACGAGAAATTCGTCTTCAATGATGAGGATACGGGCGGTCATAACAATGGTTCTTCAAGGTTCCTGTCACTGTCCCCTATGGACGGTGCTTGCAATATCAAACCCGTGGTGCGCCATAAAGTTTCATCGATTAGTTGATGCATGTTAATCGAAACGCTCGATTCATCCCGTTTGCATCACCGGATTTCTGCAAACGCACCCCAGATATCGACCAGTGCATTAACGGCCAGATTGCTGTGCGATTAACCACGTGATAGCGCACACCATCTGCAGCCTGCCCGATGTTTCAGGCGTGCTCCTCCATGTGACCTGAAAGGTTCCACACCAATGCCGTCGTTCCGCCAGACAATTCTGCTTCTCGCCAGTGCTGCGCTCGCGCCGATGGCGCTTTCCCCCGCGCTGAGCCAGCCTTCGGTTCAGGCTGCACCCCAGTCGGAAGATGCTCGGCTGACCGCCCTGTTCGCGGCGGACGACGAAGCCCAGCTCAAGCGCAATCCCATCGGCGGTCTTTTTCGCGGCGATCTGCGCTATGCCGATCAGCTCGGCGATTATGTTTCGGACGCGTATTACGATGGTGAACGCAAGGCTGCCGAAGCCAATCTGGCCGCACTGGCAAACATCGATCGCGCAAAGCTGACGCCGACCAACCAGATTGCGTATGACATTTTTACGCGCAACCAGAAGGACACACTCAAGGGCCTGTCGCCCGAGTATCTCCCCCTGACCGCCGTTCGGCCGCTCAACCATTTTTTCGGCTTCCACACCTTCTACCCCAATTTCGCTTCGGGAACCGGGACCGCGCCCTTCAAGACGGTGGTGGACTATGAGAACAACCTCAAGCGCCACAAGGAATTCGTCCTCCTGCTCGACCGGTCGATCGGCCGTTTCAAGGAGGGACAGGCTTCGGGTGTATTCGAGACGAAACTGACCATCCGCAACGTGATCGAGCAGCTGGAAACCCAGCTCAAGCAGGCGCCGGAAGACTCGCCCTATTACGGTCCGATCAAGACGTTTCCGGCGGACTTCAGTGAGGCCGACAAGGCGCGATTCACGGCGGAATATCGCAGGGTCATTACCGAAGAGATCTTCCCGGCCTATCAGCGGCTGCGCGATTATCTGGCCGATGACTATCTGGCAGATGCGCGTGAAGGCGTCGGACTGAAGTACATGAAGGGCGGCGAAAAACTGTACGCCTATATGATCGAGCAGACCACCACCCTGCCGCTGACCGCCAACGAAGTGCACGATCTGGGACTGAGCGAAGTCAAGCGCATCCTCACCGAGATGGAATCGATCAAGGCCGAGGTTGCCTTCAACGGCACGCTTGGCGAATTCTTCGATCACATTCGCACCGACCCGAAGTTCAAGCCGGAAAGCCGCGAGGGCCTGACCCAGAGCTATTACGACATCGGCAAAAAGGTCGATGCGCAGATTGCGACCCAGTTCAAGGTGCTGCCGATCACTCCGCTCGAGATCCGGCCCTATGAAGAATTCCGCGAGAAGTTCGAGGCGGGCGGCAGCTATCAGTCGGGCAACCCCGATGGATCGCGTCCCGGCATCTTCTATTTCAACGCCTATGACCTGCCCAGCCGCACTACCCCGGGAATCACCACGCTGTATCTGCACGAGGGTGCACCAGGGCACCATTTCCAGATCAGCCTGGCGCAGGAAAACGAGGCATTGCCCGCATTTATGCGGTTCGGCGGCAACACCGCCTATGTCGAGGGCTGGGCGTTGTATTCGGAAAAACTGGGCTATCCGATGGGACTCTATACCGATCCCTATCAGCGCTTCGGTCATCTGGATGACGAAATGCTCCGCGCGATGCGGCTGGTGGTCGATACCGGAATCCACTCCAAGGGCTGGACCCGTGAGCAGGCGATCAAATATATGCTCGACAACTCATCGATGGGTGAGACCGACGCCACCGCCGAGGTCGAACGTTATATCGCCATTCCCAGCCAGGCGCTCGCCTACAAGATCGGCGCGCTGACGATCCAGCGGCTCAAGGCCAAGGCTGAGACCGAACTCGGCAGCAAATTCGACCCGCGCGAATTTCACGACCAGGTGCTCAACACCGGGGCGCTGCCGATGAGCGTGCTCGAGGACAAGATCAACCGCTGGATCATCGCGACCAAGGGATGAACCGCGCTGGCTGATCACGCTTTTGGACCCGCAACCCCTGCCCCGCCCTGGCGCGATGCGCCGGGCGGGGTTGTCATCGCCGTCCGGGCGACCCCACGGGCTGCCCGAAGTCGGATCGCTGGAGCCGGGCAGGATGCCGATGGCCGTGCGGTGCTGCTTGTCCGTATCGCAGCACCGCCCGCCGAAGGCGCGGCCAACGCAGCCCTTATCGATCTGCTGGCGGCCGCGCTCGCGGTGCGCAAGCGTGACGTCGCCGTTCAATCGGGCGAAACCGCCCGCAACAAGCAGGTGCATGTGGCAGGCGACGCACGCGCCCTCGGTGAGCGTCTGAGCGCGCTGTTGACCGGCTGAATTCCCGCACGCAGCTTAGCGCTTCGACACCCATCGATATCATTTGCCTGTGGGCTGCATCTTATGCACTCTGCCTCCCGTATCTGGCAGAGAGGCCGGGACAGGGGGGCGGTACATGGATATCGAGTTGCACACCGGGGCGTGGCCGCCTCGCACGAACGACCGTCCGCCATCCTTGCTGTCCCGGCTGGTCCGCCGACTGCTTCTTCTGCTCTATCGCAGCCATGGTTGGCGTGCCGAAGGCGTGGTCCCCGAGCCGCGCCGCTTCGTCATCATCGCGGCGCCGCATACCAGCAATTGGGATTTCCTGTACTTTCTGGGCCTCACCACCGATCTGGGGGTGAAGGCGCACTTCATGGCCAAGACGTCGCTGTTTCGCTGGCCATTGGGGCGCTTCATGCGCGACATGGGCGGCGTCCCGGTCGAGCGCAGCTTCAATCGTGGCCAGGTGCAGCAGATGGTCGAGGAGTTCGCCCTGCGCGACGAATTCGTCCTCACCATCGCACCCGAAGGCACCCGCGGCAGCGTCCGCCAGTGGCGCACAGGCTTTTATCAGATCGCGCTGGCTGCGCACGTGCCGCTGGTGTGCGGCCTGATGGACTATGGCCGCAAGGTTGGCGGTCTTGGTCCAGCGATCATGCCGACCGGCGATTACGCCGAAGATATGAAACAAATCATGGAATTCTACAAAAGCGTGACCCCGCGCCATCCCGATCGCGCAGGGATCGACATTATCAAGGATAGCCATCTGTGACATTGCCGGTGACCGAGGCGCTTGCGCTGCTGCTGCACAATCTGGTGCTGATCGTCGGCGTGATGATCGTGCTGTGGGGCGTGGCTGTCGCGATCAGGGATGTCTCCTTCATCGACGCCGTCTGGCCACTGGGGATGGTTCTGCTGGCAGCGGTAACCTTCTGGCTGACCAACGCCGCCTCGCCTGCGTCCCTGCTGCTCCTTGCGCTCACCATGGCCTGGGGCCTGCGCCTCGGTATTCACCTGTTCATCCGCTGGCGCCGCAATGGTGTGGACCCGCGCTATGCCAGGGTCATCGCATCGGCGCAGGACAACAAGGGCTGGAGCTTTGCCAAGACGGCCCTGCTGCAGGTCTTCCTGCTCCAGGGCCCGTTGCTGTTCATGGTATGCCTGCCTGCTCAACTCGGCATATGGCGCGGCGGCGACGCAAACGCGCTGGCGATTTTGGGATCGATCGTCGCACTGGTCGGCATTGCTTTCGAAACGATCGGCGACTGGCAGCTCGAACGATTTCGCGCCGATACCGCCAACCACGGCAAGGTGCTGAACACCGGACTGTGGCGGTACACCCGCCACCCGAATTATTTCGGCGATGCCTGCACCTGGTGGGGCATCTGGCTGATCGCGCTCTCCACTGGCTGGGACATCGGCGTTGCAAGCCTGATTGGCCCTGTGTTCCTCAATTTCACCCTCGTCAAATGGAGCGGCGCAGCCATGCTGGAGCGCGGCCTCAAAAAGACGCGCCCCGATTATGCGGACTATATCGCGCGCACCTCGTCCTTCTTTCCGCTGCCACCCAGGCAAGGCTGATGGTCAGATGCTGCAGACCGGGACAGGAGGCGTGGAATTGCCAAGAGCGGATGGCCAACGCATTTCGTAGGTGACCAGCAGCCCGTCGTGATCGGACAAACGCTCGCCTCTCAGCCCGTCGAACATGGCAGCGATTTCAACCGGAACCATGGCGATGGCACGGCCATGGTCATACGCTTGCAGATCCTGGGTATCGAGCCACGGCTCGTCGCCGTCGAACGACAGTTTCGCGGCGCAGACGTCAGGCTGGCTGATACAGAATTCATGGACGATCCGATACGGCTGGGCGTTTGCAAATGCCTCAAAGCGGCTGATGTCGCCGCGCATGTTGAAATCGCCTCCCAGGATCAGTGGCGAGGACGGCTCGCGCACCTCATCCAGCAAAAGGGCGTTTTCGTCGATCTGATAGCCATGCGCCTCGCGGGCGCGCCCCAAGGAAACTCGGGCCGCGCGCTGGGAGTTGAGATGCGTTGTCAACAGCACGAGGGGCTGCGGCATGCCGCCGACATGAACCTCGGCGACAAGCGCGCCCTTGTTGGCCAGACAGTCAAATCCCGCGCAGGCCCGGCGCGAAAACGGCTCCGCCGCCAGCACCGTCAGCGGCAGATCGGAAGCGATGTACAGCCCGCTGTTGAGCAGCCGACCGAAGCGCTCGCCCTTTTTGCGTTTCCGCGCCTTCTTGAACGAGGTGTCGATGTCGGCCGCGGCGATGCTGCGCCGCGTGCGTCGTCCCGGTCCCGAAACGATATTGGCATAGCCAGCCTGGACAAGGATATGGCGCGCAGCCGGGGTAAACGCCTCTTGCAGCATCACGACATCCGGCCCCGTGCCTTTCGCCCGCATCGTCTGTAGCGTCTCGCCGATTCGACGAAGCGATGGCTCCCGGTTCTTGCGCGCCGGCCATGGCAGCCCTTCGACGTTGTAGATCAGCACGCTCAGCCGCACCGCCTTTTCGTCCTGAGGCATCGGCCTCACGGTGGGCAAAGCCGTAGGGGCAACGCAGTCGGCGTGACGATCCAGCATACGGCTGCTGGTGCACCCGGTTGTTGCCAAGACGATTGCGGCGAGCCCGGCCCGCCCGCAGATCGCTGCAATATCCGTTCTTTTGAAAGGCTTTGCCATCTGCCGGTGATAGAAAAGCTGTCTCACCGAAGCAACCATTCAGCCCTAACCCATCGTTAAGCGTTGCCGGCTATGGTCAGCGGCAACAATAGTGGCAGGCGGCGCAATTCCCATGACCAAACCTCTTGATGATGTGACTGCGATGATCGCCCAGACGCGCGCTCTGGGACCGGACGAAACGCTGGCCCTGCGCCGCGCCGTGTGGCCCGATGGCAAGATCAGCGCGCACGAGGCGGATATCCTGTTCGAGCTCAACCAGAGCTGCAGCGCCCCCAGCGCGGAATGGGTGGACTTCTTCGTCGAAGCGATCACCGCTTATGTGGTCGAGCAGGCAGAACCGCGTGGATATGTCAGCGACGACAACGCCGCATGGCTGATGCGCGCCGTCGACCACGACGGCAGGGTCGATACGCTGGCCGAACTGGAGCTGCTGATCAAGGTGATCGAGCGCGCCGAAAACGTTCCCGACAGCCTGAAAGCCTATGCCCTGCAGCAGATCCGCGATGCGGTGCTGCTTGGCGAGGGCCCGACCCGGAGCGGCGCTGGCCTCCAGCCTGGCACCATCGGCACATCCGAAGTGCGGTTGCTGCGCCGCGTGCTCTATGCAGCCGGCGGCGATGCGCCCGCCCACATCAGCCGCGCCGAGGCGGAATTGCTGTTCGAGATCAAGGATGCGACACTGGCCGGTGCGAATGCCCCCGAGTGGCAGACCCTGTTCGTCCAGGCTATCAGCCTGCATCTGATGACCAACCAGCGCTTCCGTGCGCTCACCCGCCAGGACGCGCAGAGGCTGCACGCTTTCATGGCCGACACCTCGTCGGGTATCGGCAGCTTCTTCGGGCGCATGGCAGGGTCGCTGCGCGACAAGGCCGCCGTGCCCGCAACCATCGATCCTGAACCAGCCCCCGAGGAAGGTCTGACGGCCACCGAGCAGGCATGGCTGCAAGCGATGGTCAGCAGCGACGGCGGGCTCGACCCGCTCGAGCGCGCGCTGCTCAAGGCGCTGGCAGAAGGCTGAGCGCCGCGCCGCCCTCAAGGGGGATTGCGCTGGCGGTCCCGCAATGACAGAATCGGGTCTTGCGATCGGAGAACACCCCGACGCCCCCCTGTCATCCGGAACGCCCATGCACCACGATGCCGCGCTCGAAAAGCTGACCCATGACCACCGCTTCGCCGCCGATGGCGAGGCGCAGAGCGAACGTCGCACCCTGTGGGTGGTCGCGCTGACCGCGGTGACCATGGTCGCCGAGATCGTCGGCGGCCTTTGGACGGGATCGATGGCGCTGCTCGCCGATGGCTGGCACATGGGAAGCCATGTCGCAGCCTTGGGGTTGGCCGCCTTTGCGTACCGCTTTGCTCGCACCCATGCGCACGACCGCAGGTTCTCGATGGGCACCGGCAAGGTGGGGTCGCTGACCGGTTTCAGCAGCGCGCTGCTGCTGGGCGTGATCGCTTTGCTCATGATCTGGGAGTCAATCGGCCGCCTCGCCGATCCGGTCGCGATCGATTATTCGACGGCGATCATCGTCACGCTGATCGGGCTTGCGGTGAACATCGCCAGCGCGGTCATGCTGAGCGGTCATGGGCACGGGCACGACCAGCATCATGCGCACGACCATGCGCACAATCAACACCAGCACCACGGCCATCACCACCACGATCACAATCTGCGCGCCGCGTATGTGCATGTGCTCACCGATGCGCTGACCTCGCTGCTCGCGCTGGTCGCGCTGCTCGGCGGCCTCTGGCTCGGGCTGAACTGGCTCGATCCATTGATGGGCATCGTCGGCGCAGCGGTCATCCTGTGGTGGGCGCGCGGGTTGCTGCGCGAGTGCGCCCGCGTCCTGCTCGACATGGAGGCGGACCCGGCAACCGCCAGAACCATCCGCCAGCGGATCGAGAGCGATGCCGACAACCGCGTGGTCGATCTGCACCTCTGGCAGGTCGGCACCGGGCATCTGGCGCTGATCGTGTCGCTCGCCACGCACCATCCGCGGCCGCCGGAACATTATCGCCGGCTGCTGGGCGGCATCGGCAACCTGTCGCACTGCACGTTCGAGATCATCCCATGCGACGATCGGCGCTGCGAACCGTCGCTCACGTGACAAGCGATCTTCCCGCACGCCGCCATCAATGCTAAGCGCGCGGCCATCATGAGCCAGTACACCTCCGATCTCTTGGCGCTGCTCGATGCGCGCGGCTATATCCATCAGCTGACCGATGCTGCAGCGCTCGATGCGCTTGCGGCCAAGCAGATCGTGCCGGGCTATATCGGGTTCGATCCCACCGCGCCGTCGCTGCATGTCGGTTCGCTGGTGCAGATCATGCTGCTGCGCCGCCTGCAGCAGAGCGGCCACAAGCCGATCGTCGTGATGGGTGGCGGCACCGGCAAGATCGGCGATCCCAGCTTCAAGGACGAGGCGCGGCGCCTGCTGACCCCCGAGACGATTGCGTCCAACGTTGCCTCGATCAAGCGCGTGTTCGAACGGTTTCTCAGCTTCGGCGACGGTCCGACCGACGCGATCATGGTCGACAATGCCGAGTGGCTCGACAGGCTCGAATACGTGCCCTTCCTGCGCGATATCGGCCAGCATTTCTCGATCAACCGGATGCTCAGCTTCGACTCGGTCAAGCTGCGGCTCGACCGCGAACAGTCGCTGAGCTTTCTCGAGTTCAACTACATGATCCTCCAGGCCTATGACTTCCTCGAGCTGTCGCGCCGCGTCGGCTGCCGCCTGCAGATGGGCGGATCGGACCAGTGGGGCAACATCGTCAACGGGATCGAGCTGGCGCGCCGGGTCGATGGCACCGAGGTCTATGGCGTCACGACGCCTTTGATCACGCTCGCCGATGGCGGCAAGATGGGCAAGACCGAGAAAGGCGCGGTCTGGCTCAACGAGGACAGCCTGCCCGCCTATGATTACTGGCAGTTCTGGCGCAACACGCAGGATGCCGATGTCGGGCGCTTCATGCGGCTGTTCACCGATCTTCCGCTCGACGAGATCGCACGGCTCGAAAAGCTCGAGGGCGCCGAGATCAACGACGCAAAAAAAATCCTCGCCGACGCCGCTACAACGCTGTGCCGGGGCGAAGAGGCGGCGCGCTCAGCCGCCGAAACCGCGCGCGCGACCTTCGAGCAGGGCCATGCCGGCGGTGATCTGCCTAGCGTCAAAGTGCCGGCGGGCGGCATGTCGATCGTTCAGGCCAACACCGCCTTGGGCTTCACCGCGTCCAACAAGGAAGCCAAGCGCAAGATCGAGGAAGGCGCGGTGCGCGTCAACGGCGAGAAGGTGCAGGCGTTCGATCATATGGTGAAGCCGGGCGACACGGTGAGCCTGGGCCAGAAAAAACACGGGCTGGTGCTCGCGGAGGATTGAGCGTAATAATCCGAAGCGCGTATACGTCCCGTCAGAATTTACACTTTGTTCGCACTTTTGACCGATGGTGCGCGTCAGTCAATTGTGTCGCAAACGGGTGGTCCATGATGTCCAGAGGAGCAAAACTCGCAGTGGTAGAAAAGCGGCAGGCCGCACGCCATGCGGTGAATCATGCGACCATTGCCGAGCATCGCCATCTGGGCGATATCAAGACGCATATCGTCAATATTTCGGCCAACGGTTTCATGACAGAGGGCGAGATGCCACTCGCCAAAGGCGAACGCATCACCGTGCGCCTGCCGGTGATTGGTCGCATCGAAGCGCACCTGATCTGGTCGCTCGGCGGCCGAAGCGGCTTTCAGCTTGAGCGCGTCATCCGGCTCAACGAGTTCAACGAGATGATCGACGTTCTGGGCGCCAGCACCGGGCCCAACGGGCGGCATTGAGGTTTTAGCCTTGATCCTCACCCTTTAGGGGAGGTGGTTCGCCGCAGGCGAGACGGAGGGGAAGCGTGGTTGTGCTTTCCTTCGAGGGACTCACCCTGACGCTTCCCCTCCACCACTTCGTGGTCCCCCTCCCCGTGCCGGGGAGGATTTTCGGCATCTACCCACCCCTCAGCAGCTTCGCGCCATAATCCCGCTCGAACAGATACAGCGCCACCCGCGCGGCCTGGCCGCGTTCGCTGTCGAGACCGCCATCGCGGTCCATCAGCAGCCGCGCATCGTCGGTTGCGGTCGGGATCAGCCGCTGGACCTGTTCGGGCGTCGCGATCCGGAACGCGCCGTCGCCCGACTGCCGCGTGCCGAGCAACTCGCCGCCCCCGCGCAGCCGCAGATCTTCCTCGGCGATATGGAACCCGTCCTGGCTCGACCGCATCAGCGCCAGTCGCGCGCGCGCGGTCTCGCTGAGCGCTGACCCGCGCAGCAGCACGCACACCGATTTCTGGTCGCCGCGTCCCACCCGTCCGCGCAGCTGGTGCAACTGGGCGAGGCCAAACCGCTCGGCCGCCTCGATGATCATCAGCGTCGCGTTGGGAACATCGACCCCAACCTCGATCACCGTCGTCGCCACCAACAGCGAAGTCCTGCCGCTGGCAAAGTCCGCCATCATCGCGTCCTTGCGTTCGGCGGGCATCTGGCCGTGAACCAGCGAGACCTTGCCGGGAAAGCGTTCGCTCAATTGCGCTGCGCGGGTCTCGGCGGCGGCAAGGTCGCTGGTCTCGCTGTCCATCACCAGCGGACACACCCAGTACGCCTGCCCTCCGCGTTCGATATGCCGTCCTAGGCCATCGACGATCTCGGAAAGCCGTTCGTCGGCGATCACCCGCGTCTCGATCGGCTGGCGCCCCGGCGGCAGTTCGTCGAGCCGCGACACATCCATCTCGCCATAATGGCTGAGCGTCAGCGTGCGCGGGATCGGGGTTGCGGTCATCGCCAGCAGATGCGGGGTCGCCCTGCCCTTTTCCTGCAGCATCAGCCGCTGCGACACGCCGAATTTGTGCTGCTCGTCGATCACCGCGAGCGCGAGGTTGCGATACTGCACCGCATCCTGGAACAAAGCATGCGTGCCGATGATGATCTGGATCGATCCATCGGCCAGCCCCATCATCGTCGCCTCGCGCGCGCGGCCCTTGTCGCGTCCGGTCAACACCGCGATGGCAACCGGCAGTCCCGAAAGCATCCGCGAGATGGTCTCGAAATGCTGCCGCGCCAAAATCTCGGTCGGTGCGAGCAAGGCCGCCTGCCCGCCGCACTCGACCGCGTTGAGCATCGCCATCACCGCGACCAGCGTCTTGCCCGCGCCGACATCGCCCTGCAACAGCCGCAGCATCGGCACCGCTTGCGCCATGTCGCCTGTGATCTCGCCGATCGTGCGCACTTGCGCACCGGTCAGCGCGAACGGCAGCCGCAACGCATCACGCAGATGGCCATCGCCCTGCAGAGCGATTCCCTTGCGCTTGCGGTTGCTCTGCCGGATCAGCGCAAAGGCGAGCTGGTTGGCGAAAATCTCGTCATAGGCCAGCCGCTCGCGGGGCAGCTCGTCCATCCCCTGATGCGCGCTCGCCAACGCGTCGTGCCAGTCGGGCCAGCCCTCGCGCGCCTTCAGTGTCGGCTCAATCCACTCGGGCAAGGGCGGCATCAGCGCCAGCGCCTGCGCGGCGAGCGCTGCGACACGTTTCTGCCCCAGCCCCTCGGCGAGCGGATAGACCGGCTCGGCCTCACCGATCTGGTCGGCTTCCTCGGGCGCAACCACGTGATCGGGGTGGACGATCTGCCACGCCTCGCCCCAGATCTCGAGCTTGCCCGCCGCGAGCTTGGTTTCGCCCAGCGGCCAGAGCTTGCGCGCCCAGCCCGGATTGCCGCCGAAATAGACCAGGCTGATGTGATTGCCGATCTTGTCCTCGGCGATCACCCGGGTCGGCCCGCGCCCGGGGCTGCTGCGATAGCCCGTGGCGGTGAGCGCAATGATGATCTGCTCGCCGGTGGCAGCATCGTCTGCGGTCTCGACGGAACGCCTGCGGATGAAGCCGGTGGGCAGATGATAGGCCATGTCCTTGACCCGCGATATTCCCAGCCGCGCGAACGGCTTTTGCAGGCTCACGCCGACGCCCTTGAGGGTCTCGATCTCAGCGAATGCGGGGTTGAGTATATCGGGGCGCATGGCTATCGCAAAAAACGCGGAACCAAATCGTTCCGCTGGCTGAAGTCCTGCCGTCTTAGGCAGGCGCGGCCCGCCCCGCAAGCAAAGGAACTTCTCGCATGGACCGCGAAACCCGATTGCGCCGCCTGGCCTTCCGCGCCTGGCACCGGGGCACCCGCGAGGCCGATTTCATGATCGGCGGATTCTTCGACCGCTACGGCAACGGCTGGTCCGATGACGAACTGACCTGGTTCGAGGCGCTGATCGAGGAACAGGACGTAGATATCATGGCTTGGGCGATCGGAACCCTGCCGGTCCCCGCGGCATACGAAGGGCCGCAAATGGACGCGATGCGCCAGCTCGACTTCATCGACATTCCCCGCTGATCCCGGACGACGGACACCCACCTTTTATGGATAGCATCAGCAGGATTTTGCAGGCCACGGGCCCGTTGACGCTCGCTGGCGTGGCGACCGGCGCGCTGCCGCTGCTGCTCGCGGATCTGGCGCGCGCTGCGGCGGGTCGCAAGTCCGGCGGGCGCGTGATCTATATCGCGCCCGACGATGCGCTGATGCACGCGGTGGCGGAGACCGCGCCGTTTTATGCGCCAGACATCGAGGCGATCGAGTTTCCCGCCTGGGACTGTTTGCCCTATGACCGTGCCTCGCCCTCGCTGGCGATCACCGCGCGACGGCTGAAGGCTCTGTGGACGCTGCAGCAGCCCGCCGGCGGGCCGCAGTTGCTGGTCACCACCGCCAATGCGGTCACCCAGCGCACGCTCACCCCGTTCCGCATCCGGCAGGTGGGCGCCGAGCTCAAGCCCGGCATGGTGGTGGAGCGCGAGGCGCTGATCGCCAAGCTGATCCGCCAGGGCTATGCGCGGACAGATACCGTTGCGGACTCCGGGGAATTCGCAGTGCGCGGCAACCTCATCGATATATTCCCCGCCGGGATGGACAGTGGCCTCAGGCTCGACTTCTTCGGCGACGAGCTGGATTCGATGCGCGCCTTCGATCCCGGCACCCAGCGCTCGACCGACCGGGTCAGCCGCCACATTTTGCTTCCGGCCTCCGAAGTGCTGCTCGATGCCGACAGCATAAAACGCTTCCGCAGCGCCTACCGCGAAGCTTTCGGCGCAGGTGCGACCGGCGACCCGCTGTATCAGGCGATCAGCGACGGCAGGCGGCTGGCGGGGATGGAACACTGGCTGCCGATGATCGAGGAGCGGCTGACCACGCTGTTCGATCATCTCGACGACGCCGATCTTATCCTGCGCGATGCGGGCGCGGATGCCGCCGCCGACCAGCGGTTCGAGAGCATCACCGATTACCATGCCAACCGGACGCGCGGCAACGAGGACAAGACGGGCAGCTATCGCCCGCTCAAGCCCTCGGCGCTGTATCTGGTGCCGAAGGAATGGCGCGCACTGACAGCCGAGGCGCCAGTGCATCTGGTCAGCAGCCATGACGAGCCCGAATCGGCAAATGTGCTGGGCCTGGGCTATCGCGCCGCGCGCGATTTCGGTGCCGAGCGCGCGCGCGGCGACAACGTCTATACCGCCGCCGTCACCCATATCGAATCGCTGCGCGCAGCGGCCAAGGGCGCGGTCATCGCGAGCTACTCGGAAGGCTCGCGCAGCCGTCTGCTCGGCCTGCTCAAGGACCACGGCCTCGCGCGGATGGCGCTGGCTGGGAGCTGGCAGGAGGCGCTGGGCCAGGCGGCGACCGGAATGGCGGCGATGGTCGTGCTGCCGCAGGATCATGGCTTTGCTACCGACCGCTACGAGCTGCTCTCCGAACAGGACCTGCTGGGCGACCGGCTGGTGCGGCGGCGCAAGAAGCGCAAGTCCGCCGACGCTTTCCTCGCCGAGCTGCAATCGCTGTCGCAGGGCGATCTGGTCGTGCATATCGACCACGGCATCGGGCGCTATGAAGGGCTGGTCTCGATCCCCGTCGGCAAAAGCCCGCACGATTGCGTGTGGCTTACCTATGCGGGCGGCGACAAGCTGTTCGTGCCCGTCGAGAACATCGATGTCCTCACCCGCTACGGCTCGGAAAGCGACGGCGTGCCGCTCGACCGGCTGGGCGGCGAGGCGTGGCAGCGCAGGCGCGCCAAGCTCAAGGAGCGCATCCAGGCGATCGCCGGCGAGTTGATGAAGACAGCCGCCGAGCGCGCGCTGCGCGTTGCCGATGTCGCCGAGATCGATCCGGGCACCTATGCCAGCTTCGTCGACCGTTTCCCGTACGAGGAAACCGAGGACCAGGAACGCGTGATCGCCGAAGTGCTCGAGGATCTGGCGTCGGGCAAACCGATGGACCGGCTGGTGTGCGGCGATGTCGGCTTCGGCAAGACCGAGGTCGCGATGCGCGCGGCCTTTGCAGCGGCGATGGCCGGGATGCAGGTCGCGATCATCGCGCCGACCACTCTGCTCGCGCGCCAGCATTACACCAACTTCGTCGAGCGCTTTCAGAACTTCCCGCTGATCATCGGCCGCCTTTCACGGCTGGTGACCGCGGGCGAAGCCAAGGCGACGCGCGAAGGGCTGGCCGCCGGCACCACCGACATCGTCATCGGCACCCACGCGCTGCTCGCGAAATCGGTCGAGTTCAAGCGGTTGGGGCTGGTGATCATCGATGAAGAACAGCGTTTCGGCGTGGTCCACAAGGAACGGCTCAAGTCGCTCAAGGCCAACGTCCATGTGCTGACGCTGACCGCCACCCCGATCCCGCGCACGCTGCAGATGGCGATGAGCGGGCTACGCGAACTCTCGGTGATCCAGACCCCGCCGGTCGACCGGCTCGCGGTGCGGACATATGTGATGCCCTGGGACCCGGTGGTGATCCGCGAGGCGCTGCTGCGCGAACATTATCGCGGCGGCCAGTCCTATTTCGTCGCGCCGCGAATCAGCGACCTCGACAAACTGGGCGAGTTCATCCGCGAACAGGTCCCCGAAATCCGGCACATCATGGCGCACGGCCAGATGGCACCCTCCGAAGTCGAGGAGCGGATGAGCGCGTTCTACGACCGCAAGTATGACGTGCTGCTGTCGACCACCATCGTCGAATCCGGGCTCGATATCCCGAGCGCCAACACGCTGATCATCCACCGTGCAGACACCTTCGGGCTGGCGCAGCTCTATCAGCTGCGCGGCCGCGTCGGTCGGTCGAAGACGCGGGCCTACGCCTATCTGACGACACCGGAAAACCGCGTGCTCACCGAGACAGCCGAAAAGCGGCTCAAGGTGCTGGGCGATCTCGACACCCTTGGCGCGGGTTTCCAGCTCGCCAGCCATGACCTCGATATCCGCGGCGCGGGCAATCTGGTCGGCGACGAGCAGTCGGGCCATATCCGCGAGGTCGGGTTCGAGCTGTATCAGTCGATGCTCGAAGAGGCGATCCTCGAGGCCAAGGCGGGCGGCTTCGCACTCGATCTGCCGCGTCAGAAATTCTCGCCGCAGATCACCGTCGACGCGCCTATCCTCATCCCAGAGGACTATGTGCCCGATCTGGCCGTGCGCATGGCGCTGTACCGGCGGATGAACGACCTCAGCAGCGGACCCGAGATCGAGGCGTTCGCCGCCGAGATGATCGACCGCTTCGGACCTCTGCCCGAGCCGACCACCAATCTGATCAAGCTGATCGAGATCAAGCAGAACTGCATCACCGCCTGCGTCTCCAAGATCGACGTCGGCGCGCGCGGCGCGCTGGTCAGCTTCCACAACGACAGCTTCCCCGATGTGCCCGGCCTGCTCGCTTATGTCGAACGCCTGAAGGGCATCGCCAAATTGCGGCCCGACCAGAAACTGATGATCCAGCGCGTGTGGAGCGACCCTGCGTCCCGGATCAACGGGTTGATCCAGCTTTCCAAGGGTTTGGCGGGGATATTGAAGAAGAAGACGAAGGCGGGGTAGGTTCGACCGGTCGCCGCCGGAATCGCGGGAGTCTCCTCACTCGTCACCCCCGCGCACGCGGGGGTCCCGCTAATTCTTCTAGCCTATCGCACCAGCGGGATTCCCGCGTTCGCGGGAATGACGACCGGGCAGGTTCAATGTTGGGCCAGAGCGTCCTTCGCAAACTGAGCGAACACATCCGCCTCCATCGCCTTGCCGCGCAGGAAGCCCTGGAAGTAATCGCAGCCTTCCTCGCGCAAGGCGGCGAGTTGGGCCTCGTTCTCTACCCCTTCGGCTATCACCTTGAGATCAAGCGCTTTTGCCATCGCGATGATCGAGCGAACAATGATGCGGTCAGCCTCGGCCCCGCCGATATCGCGAGTCATCGCATGGTCGAGTTTGAGGTAATCGAGCGGAAGCCGTTTGAGGTACAACAGGCTGGAATACCCGGTGCCGAAATCGTCGACAGCAATGCAGACCCCCGCCTCGCGCAGGCTGGCGAAGCGGGACGCGGCGCGTTTGAGGTCTGGAATCAGGGCCGATTCGGTCATTTCGAGCGTCAGCCGCTGCGGCACAAACCCCGAAGCCGCGATCATGGCCAGTTCACGCCGGGCAAAGCCTTTCTCGCCAAGGTCTTCTGCAGTGACATTGAGAGACAGCCGCAGTCTGGCCAACCGGCCCGTCCAGGCAGCGGCCTGTTCCATGGCGCGCCGCCGGATATGGCGCGACAAAGACCGCGTGAAGTCCGCTTTGTCGGCAATCGCAAACAAGGCCCCGGCACCGATTTCACCAAATTGCGGATGCTGCCAACGGGCCAGCGCCTCGGCGCCGCTGATGCGGCCGCTGTCGACAGCAAACTGCGGCTGAAACAGCACCGTGATCTCGTCGCGCTCGATGGCGCGCACGATGTCCTGCTCCAGACGGTAACCGCTTTGTGGGGCATTGTCCGATTGCCGGTCGGCCCAACGCACCGGTTCGGCCGCGCTTTCGCGCGCAGTCGCCAGCCCTGCCGACAATCTGTCGAGCAACGACATCGGGCTTTCGTCGGGCCGGGCAATGGCGAGCGCCGCCCGCGCGGTCAGGCGCAAGCGATGGCCCTGTGCATCCAGCGGTTCGGAAATCACCCGCAACAGGCGCTCTGCCGTCACCTGCCAGCCAACCCGCTCTTCGGGCATGGTGTGCGCCAGAAGGTAATCGCCACCCGACAGCCGAACGGTCAAGGCGTTGCCGACGGACAGCCGCGCGCTGTGCCGCACCAGCCGCTGCCCGATCGCTTCGAGTGCCGCATCGCCAACCGGCGCGCCATAGGTGGCATTGATCGCCGACATCCGCCGCAGCCCGATCAGCATGGCGTGCAGCCTGCCTCCGCCGGCATGGAGCATCGCGGCCAGCTGGACGTGCAGATCGTGCGGGACGCGCCCGCTCCCGCCAAGCTGCGCCCGGATCAGCGTCAGTTGCAGCATAAGCGCCGCATCATCGAACGGGGCAACCAGGCTGTGGGTAGCCGCCGGCACCTGTTCGGCCAGAGACCCGGCCTGATCGCGATCGCACAGCAACAAGACAACGCCGGCTGGCGCGGCGCCAGCATCGGCTGCGGCGTCCATCCCCTGCCCGCGGATATCGATCACGGCCAGGTCGGAATCGGCGGTGGTGGAGGCGGTAAAACCGGCTGCGGCCAACGCGGCCGTCAGCGCCGGATCGGAGACACCCGATCCGATCCTGCGCCAACTCGGGCGATGCCGCTGTTCGGCGATGCTGATCAGGATGCGCTCCCTAAAAACAGAAAAATGGCCCGGTCCGCGGTCGTCCGGTTGAGCCTTTGTGGGGCGCGCTGGACGGCGTCAAGAATGATTGGCGCATTAGCAGGGATCAGTTAAGACCCGGTGCACTCTGGCTCAAAGGCGCAAAGCATGCCGACCTCGGTTCACGATCGCAAAATCGCGCTGGCCGTCTCGCCCACCGAGCGGGCCCGCAAGGCCGCGCGCGAGGTCCAGGCTGCCCATGACTGGGTACCGCTTGAAGACGCCGATATCGTCGTGGTGATGGGTGGCGACGGGTTCATGCTGCAGACATTGCACCAGATGCTGGAGCGCGGACGGATCATTCCGGTCTATGGCCTCAACCTGGGCACGGTCGGGTTTCTGATGAACCTCTGGCACAGCGGCGACAGCATCGTGCGGCGGCTCGAGCAGGCGCAGTCCTATGAGGTGCTGCCGCTATCGATGACAGCCACCACGATGTCGGGCGAACGGGTGACCTATCCTGCGATCAACGAAGTTTCGCTGCTGCGCGAGACCCGCCAGACCGCCAAGATCGAAGTCAGCGTCAACAATGCCGTGCGAATCGGCGAACTTGTCTGCGACGGCGTGCTGGTGGCGACACCCGCGGGATCGACCGCCTACAATCTGTCCGCCAATGGCCCGATCCTGCCGCTGGGGTGCGGCATGCTGGCGCTTACCCCGATCAGCCCGTTCCGCCCACGCCGCTGGAAAGGCGCGCTGCTGCCCGATTCGTCCAATATCTCGCTGCGCATCCTGGAGCCTGCCAAACGCCCGGTCAGCGCGGTCGCCGACCAGCGCGAAGTCCGCGATATCCGCGATATCCAGATCGCCATCGACCCCAACCGCAGGCTGTCGTTGATGTTCGATCCGGGCCACAGCCTCGATGACCGGATATCTGCCGAACAATTTATCGTGTGAAGGCGCATCGAGACGCTTGCCAAACCAAAAAACCCGGTGCTATAGGCGCGCTTCTCTTGGAGAACGCAGGTTCAACAAGAGGATAAAGGGCATTCCCCGATAGCTCAGCGGTAGAGTAGGTGACTGTTAATCACTTGGCCGTAGGTTCGAATCCTACTCGGGGAGCCACCTACCTGGTACAACAGGTCGCGTTGGGTCGCACAACCCTAGCAAAATATTGGCGTATTTGCGGAGAGCGCGCTGGCTATTGGCCACCGCCGCGACCAATTCGCTGCGCCGGGCGCCATATTCGCAACCCAATCACGGTAGCCCGTCGATCGGCGTCGCCAATGTCGACGCTATCCTGATCGACACGATGGCGATTAGCCCCAGCGCCCAAAAAACACGCAGCTCACCGCCGCATTGCCTGACACAGCCCGCCAGTTGTCGGGCACTGGCGTTGCCAGGCTGACTTCGCCTGTGCCGCTGTTCACCCTAGCGACGTCACTGATATGCCAACGGCGCGCGTTGCCTGCGGTGTAGGCCACGGGGGTAAATTCCGGCAGGCCCTCGACATAATGCTGCGTGTTGACGTCGATCGTCGCTGTGTTCTGGACGAGGATCATGGCGACGTCCTCAGCCTTCACACCACCCTGCGTGGTGCTCGAATTGACCGTGAAATCGGAGGCGTTCGCCACCCGATCGATCGTCTTGCGGTTGATGTTCATCCGTCGCCACACCTTGCCACTGGTCCCGTCGGCGTAGGTAACATCACGGTCGAACGGAAACTTCCCGGCGGGGCGCCCGGACACCAAGGGGGCGGTCTGGTCGGTCCGGTCCGTAAGACGTGTGGCATTGCCGACTATGACGCCGGCTTTGCCATCCGGGATGCTGTAAACACCCCCAAACTTGCCGCCCAAGGCGATCTCGCCACGGATTGGCTGGCCGAGATAGACGTCGAGGCTATTGTTCGCCGTGCTCTGAGCCAAGTCGCATCGAGCTTCGATGAGCATTCCATTGAAGTAATCCCCCACCAGGCTGTCGTACATGGCGAGTGTGGCTTGCGGGTAATGATGGAACAGGTCGCGCGTTACGACCCAAAGCGCTGGCTGAGAGCTGGTGTACCGACCCTTGATCAGCGCCGGAGCGCTCTTGTCGACGATGATGCCATAGAGCGACTCGCTAACTGCCACCATATCCACAACGTTGTCGCGGCAGAAATGCTGGAGTTGAATATTGGTGCTCGACCGGCCCTCGAACGTGCCTTTCAGGCACCCTTCTTCGATCGCAAATGACCCGGTCTTCATATCGGCTCGGATATGCGTCCGATTGGAGCCGTTGCCCGGCAGCACATCCGTCTGAGGCACGGCGGGGCTGGACCGTTCCGCGACGAGTGTGCCGCGCGTCCCTTCGCTCAGCAGGTTAAACAGGCCGCCACCGTTCAACTCGATGTTGTCGAACGTGCAATTGAAACCGCGACAGATCATTACCGCCAGGTTGGCATAGCCCGCGTGCACCACCTCGTTCGAAATGCGCATGTTTTCGAGCCGGGCGTTGATCACGGGGTTGATCCGGCGCCAGCCACACTGCCGCCAGCCCTCGAAAGCCGACTGATCCACGCCGGGCGCAGCACGACCACCGTTATAGGCGATCGGCTTCATGAAGAGATTGAACGGGTCATTTGCGGCATTGCGATATTCGTACTGCAAGGGCCAGGCCACGGTCACGGTGGCGCCCTCGATTTCCCGCACGCAAACAATCTCGTGCAGGGCTGTGTGCCAGCCCATGAATCCACGTTCGAGACGCAGATAGTCGCCAACCGAGACATCTGCCAGATCGTCAGCGCGGGCGACATCAAAGCTGGTCGAACCGGCCTTGAGGATGCTGTCAGCGGCGAACGCGCGCGGTTCAATGACCGGGTAATCGCCGGTATGGTCCGAACTGTAGTGGGTGCTGGAAATGTCGTCGGGGTACTGACCCACCAGCGCCAAGGCAGACGTCCGGAAATTGCCTTGGCGCGGACTGAGGTGAGACGTGCCTGCAATGTCGAGAGGACGGGTCCCGGAAAACCGGACATGCGTGGGCCGGCCTTTCCCCTTGACCGTGACACCGCTCGGCACGAACCATGTCTCGGTGATCGAGATCTCACGGCCCGGGAGCCTCAAAACGCCGCCTACGGTTGCAAGATAGGCGAGCGCAGCTTTGCCTTTTGCGGTGTCGTCAGCGCCCGGCGCTTCATCAAGCCAAACCTGTTCCTGCATTCTTGGCTAGGTAGAGCAAAAAGGGGCACCCGCGATAGACCCCTTGAAGCAAGTCACCCGATCCAGCTTCACTTGCAGGGCGTCAGTGCGGGCCGGGCCGATCTTGTGCGCACGGCCATCCTCAACTGAACCCGTCGTCTCCTGGCTGCGCGGCAGCCCAGCCACGCCGGCCACCTCGCGATCAATCGAGAGGTGGCCATTGTCGGGCTGACGACGGGCCTAATGACCGGCATACGCTAAAATCGCCTGTGATCAGGCAGCCTTGCCGTGGCAGTGCTTGTACTTGCGGCCCGATCCGCAAGGGCACGGCGCGTTGCGGCTGATTTCACCGGTGAACAGCTCTTCGGAGGCCTCCGGCATCGGCGACTGGCGCGGCGGCAGGGTCGCTGCGACCGTACCGCGAGTGCCACCGTCGATATCGGCGCTGTTGTCCTCGCCGGTGAACGGATCGAAGTGCGTGGTCAGGAAGTCGGGCAGCTCGGGCAATGCCGGCACCTCGGGCTCGCGGATCTCCAGGCCCATGATCGTCCCGGTCACGTCCTCACGGATGACCTCGAGCATGCGCTCGAACAGCCCGAAGGCCTCGCGCTTGTATTCGTTGATCGGCGTCTTCTGTGCATAAGCGCGCAGGAACACGACCTGACGCAGCGCATCGAGCGTCGCCAGATGCTCCTTCCAGTGATGGTCGAGGCTCTGCAGCAGCACGGACTTCTCGATCGAGCGCCACATTCCGGTCTCGACCTGCCCGGCCTTGTCTTCGACCTTGGCTTCGGCCATTTCCCGGATGCGCTGCTCGATCATATCGGGCTCGATCACATCCTCCTGCAGCCAGGCATCGATATCCGGCTCGAGCCCCAGCACTTCGGACACGCGTGCCTTGAGGCCTTCGACGTTCCACTGTTCCGGATAGGTGCCCGGAGGGCAGGCTTCACCGACGATGGAATTGACCGTGTCGTTGCGCATGTCGAGCACGACGTCGTCAACCGCCTCGGCGTCCATGATCTCGGCGCGCTGTTCGTAGATCACCTTGCGCTGATCGTTCATCACGTCATCATATTCGACGACCTGCTTGCGGATATCATAGTTGCGCGCTTCGACCTTCTTCTGTGCGGTCTCGATCGCCTTGGACAGCCATTTGGAACCGATCGCCTCGCCATCGGCCAGGTTGTTCTTCATCATCCGCGAAAACAGCGTGTCGGGGCCGAAGATGCGCAGCAAATCGTCCTCGAGGCACAGGTAGAAGCGCGACAGGCCAGGGTCGCCCTGTCGGCCCGAGCGACCCCGCAGCTGGTTGTCGATGCGGCGGCTTTCGTGCCGCTCGGTGCCGAGCACGAACAGGCCGCCGGCTTCGAGCACCTTGGCCTTTTCCGCCGCGACCTCAGCCTTGATCCGCTCGATGGCAGCATCGCGATCGGGCCCGTCGGGCATGTCGCGCAGCTCGTCATCGATGCGGTATTCGATATTGCCGCCCAGCTGGATGTCGGTACCGCGGCCGGCCATGTTGGTGGCAATGGTCACGGCGCCCATGCGTCCGGCCTGCGCCACGATGCGCGCTTCCTGCTCGTGGAAGCGGGCGTTGAGCACGCTGTGCGGTACGCCTTCGTTGTTGAGATATTCCGACAGCAACTCGGATTTCTCGATCGACACGGTGCCGACCAAGACCGGCTGGCCGATGAGGTTCTTCTCGCGGATGCCCTTGGCGATCGCCTGGAACTTGTCCGCGGTGTTCTTGTAGAACTCGTCTTCCTCATCGATCCGGCGGATCGGATTGTTGGTCGGGATGGTGACGACATTCATCTTGTAGATGTCGAAGAACTCGGCCGCCTCGGTCGCCGCGGTGCCGGTCATGCCCGACAATTTGGGGTACATGCGGAAATAGTTCTGGAAAGTGATCGAGGCGAGAGTCTGGTTCTCGGGCTTGATCTGGACGCGTTCCTTGGCCTCGACCGCCTGGTGCAGGCCGTTCGACCAGCGGCGGCCATCCATCATGCGCCCGGTGAACTCGTCGATGATGACGATCTGGTCGTCCTTGACGATATAGTCGATGTCGCGCTTGAACATCACATTGGCCTTGAGCGCCTGGTCGAGGTGATGGACGATCTGGGTGTTCTCGACATCGTAAAGGTTGCTGCCCTCGAGCAGGCCTGCCTCCTCGAGCAAGCGTTCGGCCTTTTCGGTACCGTCCTCGGTGAGGATGACCGACCGCGCTTTTTCGTCTTTTTCGTAATCGTTATCGTCGAGCTTGAGCACGATGGCATCGACCGCGATGTACATCTCCGACTTGTCGTCGGTCGGCCCCGATATGATCAGCGGCGTGCGCGCTTCGTCGATCAGGATCGAATCGACTTCGTCGACCACCGCGAAGTTGTACGGGCGCTGCACCATCTGGTTGCGCTCGTGCTTCATGTTGTCGCGCAGATAGTCGAAGCCGAGCTCGTTGTTGGTGGCATAAGTGATATCGGCGGCATAGGCATCCCGCCGAGCGGTTTCGCCCAGATTGGGAACGATCACACCGGTGGTGAGCCCCAGGAAGCGATAGACCTGGCCCATCCATTCGGCATCGCGCGCGGCGAGATAGTCGTTGACCGTGACCACGTGGACGCCCTTGCCTTCGATCGCGTTCAGATAGCAGGCCAGCGTGGCGACCAGGGTCTTGCCCTCGCCGGTGCGCATCTCGGCGATCTCGCCTTTGTGCAGAACGATGCCGCCGACCATCTGCGTGTCGAAATGCCGCATGCCGAGAGTACGGACCGAGGCTTCGCGCACGGTGGCGAAGGCTTCGGGGAGAATGTCGTCGAGCTTCTCGCCCGCCGCCACCCGGTCCCGAAACTTCTGTGTCTGGCCGCGCAGGTCATCGTCCGACAGCGCGGAAATCTGCGGCTCGAAGGCGTTGATCTTGTCGACGACCTTGAGCAGGCCCTTGACGTAACGGTCGTTGGCCGACCCAAAAAGCGATTTGGCAATGGCGCCGAGCATGGCGGTAATTCCTTAGAAAACGGAGGGTATGGAGACGCCGACGCGCGCAAAGGATGGCGGTGCGGCAAAGCCTTGGGAAAGGCTGGAAGAAGAATGCAGTGTAACCGGGGGACACGCACAGCGGGCGGCCGAGCCAGGTCGCCATCAATCCGACAGGCTTACTGGAGCAGCCTGTCCGAGCGGTGGACCGTTGACGCAACCTGGCGGCGCGCAGGCTTGGGCATCCAACGCATGGCTGGCACACTGGCCAGCACCAGCGGCAGAACCGCCGCGACCGCAAACACCGCAGCAATGGCGATATTGGGACGGGAATCATCCGCACTCCAACCACTGCGCGCGCCGCCTTCGCCCTCGGCAATTGCCGGTTCGGCAACGCGCACGCCATCTGCCACCGAAAATCCGGTGAGAATGGCAAGCAAGGCTAGAAGCAACTTCACGGCGCGATGATTATCCCTGATCAGCCTGTTACATAGGCATTGGCCGCGCATTCGTCCAATGTTTTGCGAGTCAGCGACCGCGCCTGGCCGAGATCACACTTTCGGATCAAAGGCTTCGGAATCGAACGCTCCAAAGCTCAGGTGCTTGCCCGCGTGCATGCTGCCCTGCTCCATCTGGAGCTCAAGCCGCTCGCAATCGCGTCGGCGGAATTCCTCGACGACGCGGTCGGCCATGATCGGATCGATCCCGGTGCGCAGCAGCGCGGTGTGCGCGAGCTTGACCGAGGATTCGAAAAGCTCGCGCTGCGCCGCGGCGATCGGCGCGTGCTTGAGCGCGAGCAACTGGCGACGGTCGCAAGCGCGCACGAAGATCTGCGCGTCGGGAAAGGCATGCGCGATCGGCCCGAGCTGGTCTGGACCGAACTCCTTGTCGTCCATGCAGAACAGCAGCGAGCCCGCCTGTTCGGCGCCAGCGCGGCGCAGCAGATCGATGCGCGTGCCGTCGCCATAAAAGACCTTGCGTCCGAATTCGCCGCTGAGCCGGATCTGGTCGGGATTGATATCGATCAGCGTCACCGAAATATTGGCGCCAGCAAAGATCTGCGCCACGGCCTGACCGAAACGGCCATGCCCCACCACGATCGCGTTCGACTGGCGCGCCTGCTCCGGATCAACCATGTCATCGGTGCCAGTTCCGCGCACCCCGCCAAAAAGGCGACTGAGCAGCATCAGGAAGGGCGTGGTCGCCATCGACAGCGTGACGATCGCGCCAAACCGGCTGGCGGCTTCCGGAGCAATCAGCAGCGCCGCCTGGGCTTCGGCGAACAGCACGAAGGCGAACTCCCCGCCCTGGCTGAGCAGCAGCCCGAGCACGAACGCCGCGCGGGTCTCCGTCCCGAACGCCTTGGCGAGCCCGAAAATGATCGCGATCTTGATGCCGACCAGCGCCAGCGCCATCGCGATGATGAACACCGGATTGGCCATGATCACGTTGAGGTCGAGCATCATCCCGACCCCAAGGAAGAACAGGCCCAGCAGAATCGAGCGGAACGGATCGATGTCGGCCTCCAGCTCGTGCCGGAACGGTGAATCGGCGAGCATCACGCCCGCGACAAATGCCCCCAGCGCCGCCGAAAGCCCGATCGAATGCATCAGCGCCGCGCTACCGAACACCGCGAACAGCCCCGCTACGATGAACAGCTCGCGTTCTGCGACCTTGCCGATGAGCTTGAGCAGCGGTGCAAGACCATAGCGCCCGGCAACCACCAGCCCGCCGATCGCCGCCAGAGCATACAACGCGAGCAGCCAGCCCGGGGTCTGCGGCCCGGTCTGCGGTGCCCGCGACAGCGCGGCGATGATCGTCAGCAACGGCACGATCGACAGGTCCTGGAACAGCAGCACCGAAAATGCGCGTTCACCGGTGGGGGTGTTCAACCGCCCTTCGGATTGGAGCAATGGAAGCACCTGCGCGGTCGAGGACAGCCCGAGCGGAAGGCCGAGCCCCAGCGCTGCGCCCCAGGTCGAGCCGGTTACGACATAGATGAACAATGCCAGCACCAGGCCGCACAGGGCGACCTGCGCCAACCCCAGGCCGAAGATGTCGCGCTTGAGCTGCCACAGCCGCGAGGGGGCAAGTTCCAGTCCGACCAGAAACAGCAGCAGCACGATGCCGATTTCCGCGAAGCCGACGATCAGCTCGGGGTCTGCCACCAGTTGCAGCACCTGCGGGCCGATGACGATGCCGCCCACCAGATAGCCCAGCACCGCGCCCAGCCCGAGCTTGCGGAACAGCAGCACGAAGGCCAGCGCGGCTGCGAGCAGCACGGTGCCGGACAGGAAGATATCGCCGCCATGGTCCATGAGGTTCAGTCCGTTGCGGATAAAGGCTCAAGCGCCACGGCCGCCGCGCGCCATGGCAGAAGGATGGAACCATGCCGCGCCGGATAAGGCAAGGCGCTGGCCAGATGCTCGACGCCCGGCCAGTCCCCCGGATCAGCGCGTGTCCCGGAAAAGAACGCCATCAGTGCGTCGCGCGCCGCGACCAGGGCTGGCTGGTCTTGTCCGGCAACGTGAGCAGCCAGCACGGCTGCCGAGGCCTGCCCCAGCGCGCAGGCGCGAGCATCGACCCCGAAACGCGCCACATGACCTTCACCGGTCAAATCCAGCCCTACGCGCACCACCGACCCGCAGCTTTGCGATCGCAACTCTGCCTGATGCGGCATATCCGACGTCATCGGCCAATCGATCAGCGACACCGCCAGCGACAGGATATCTTGCGTATAGAGCGGCTTGCCGGGGGCGTTCATGGACGGGCTCTCAATGCATCGGGCTTGCGAACGTCATTCATCGCCGAATGCCTGCTGGTAATCGTACAGATCCACCAGCGCTGTGCCGCTCGCGTTGAGCAATGGGAAGGTGCGGCTTTGCGTAATCCATTCGGGCTGGCCCTCGCCCGGCCAGATGATGTCGTGGACCATCGTGATCAGCAGATAGGCAAGCGTAGCGGCGATCAATCCCTTGATCGCGCCGAAGCCGAAGCCGAGGACGCGGTCGATCGGCCCGAGCACCGATTTGCGGGTCCGCGCGCGCAGCGCGTTGGCGATGATCTTGCCCAGCAGATAGACCCCCAGATACAATCCTACCAACGCCAGCGCAGCCGCGCCGCTGTCGTTGCCAACGGGTTCCTTGAGCAGCATGGTGACCGGTGCATGGAAAAGCCGCAGCGCAAATATGCCTGCGACCCACGCGATCAGCGTGACCGCCGCGTGGACAAAGCCGTTCTTGAAACCCAGAATCGCGCCGCCCGCGAGCAGCGTCAGCACGATGATATCGAATGCGGTCATGGCCTCGACCGCTAGTTACGGCCAAGCAGTTGGTCAACGAGATTTGCCAGCCGGGCATAAGACGTCAGCCGCATCCCGCTGGTATCCCCTGCCCCCTTGCCCTTGGCCGTGACGCTTGCTGGCACCAGCGCCTTTTCGAAACCGAGCTTGGCCGCCTCGCGCAGCCGCAGCCCGGCGTGCGCCACCGGGCGCAGTTCGCCCGACAGCGACAGCTCGCCGAACACGATCGTTCCGGCACCGATCGGGCGTTCCGACAGTGCGGAGATCAGCGCTGCGGCGACGGCCAGATCGGCGGCAGGGTCCGACAGCCGATAGCCGCCTGCAATATTGAGATAAACCTCAGCGGTCGAGAAGCTCAGCCCGCAGCGCGCCTCGAGTACCGCCAGTACCATCGCGAGACGTCCCGAATCCCACCCGACCACCGCGCGACGCGGCGTCGCGCCGCTCGACAGCCGCACCGTCAGCGCCTGGATCTCGACCAGCACCGGACGGGTGCCCTCCAGCGCTGGGAACACCGATGTCCCGGGCATCTGCGCATCGCGATCGCTGAGGAACAGGCTCGACGGATTGCCGACTTCGGACAATCCCTCCTCCTCCATGGCGAACACGCCGATTTCGTCAGTGGCGCCGAAGCGGTTCTTGATCGACCGCAGGATGCGGTACTGGTGGCTGCGTTCACCCTCGAAGCTCATCACGGTATCGACCATATGCTCAAGCACGCGGGGCCCTGCGATGCTGCCATCCTTGGTGACGTGCCCGACCAGGATGACCGCGCACCCGGTTTCCTTGGCGAAGCGGATCAGTTCCTGCGCCGACGCGCGCACCTGGCTGACCGTGCCCGGCGCGCCCTCGATCAGGTCACTGTGCATCGTCTGGATCGAATCGATCACCAGCATCACCGGCGGCGCCATGGCGCGCAGCGTGGTGAGGATATCGCGCACCGATGTTGCCGAGGCGAGGTCGATCGGCGCGTCGGCAAGCCCAAGCCGCTTCGCCCGCAACCGCACCTGGTCGGCGGCCTCCTCGCCGCTGATATAGACGATCGAATTGCCGGACTTGGCCATGTTGGCCGAGGCCTGCAGCAGCAGCGTGGATTTGCCGATCCCAGGGTCACCCCCCATCAGCACGGCAGACCCCGCCACCAGCCCGCCGCCGAGCGCCCGGTCGAATTCGGCGATCCCGGTTGGAATGCGCGGCGGCAAAGCCACGGCGCTGTCCAGTTTCGACAGCACGATGCGGTGCCCGCCGGTTTGCAGATCGTGCCGCGCGGAAAAAGCCGTCGGCGCCGCCTGTTCGACCAATGTGTTCCATTCGCCGCAGTCGGCGCACTGGCCCTGCCAGCGGGTGGCGACGCTGCCACAGGCCTGGCAGACATAGGTTTTGCGGGGTTTGGCCATGAGCGCGGCATAGCTCGAACAAAACTGGAACGCAATTCCCGCTTTGCGCTTCCCGCGCCACGTCGCATAGATGGAACGTCTGCGGATATCCGCAGACCGCACAGCAAATGATAAGGTCCGCGCCCCGCTTATGCGCCAGAAGGAGCTCCGCATTGCCCTGATCTGCTATGGCGGCATCAGCCTTGCGGTCTACATGCACGGCATCACCAAGGAAATCTGGCGGGCGACGAGGGCCAGCCGCAATTTCCACGCCTGTGATCCGCCCGCCAGCGGCAGCCAGGGCGTCTACCGCGACCTGTTCGAGACGATGGCATCGCATGCGCAGGTCAAGCTGCGGCTGCTGCCCGACATCATCGCCGGGGCCAGCGCGGGGGGGATCAACGGCGTGTTCCTGGCGCAGGCCCTGTCCAGTGGCCAATCGCTCGAACCGCTCACCCGGCTATGGCTGGAATGCGCCGATATCGACCAATTGCTCGATCCCGACGCCCGGCCATGGTCGCGCTTCACCAAGTTCTGGGCGCAGCCTCTGGTGTGGCTGCTGTTGCGTCGGCCCGGCGGCGCGCTCGACCGCAGCGTCGCGCCCGAGGCGCGCAGCGAGGTGCGCACCAAGCTGTCGCGACTGGTCCGCGCGCGCTGGTTCGCGCCGCCGTTCAGCGGCACGGGCTTTTCCGGGCTGCTCTATGATGCACTGGAAGCCATGGCGGCCACGCCTGCAGGCCCGCGGCTGGTGCCCATCGGCCAGCCGCTTGACCTGTTTGTGACCGTGACCGACTTCAAGGGGCATCTCGAACGGCTTCGGCTCAACAGCCCGGCAGAGGTGGTGGAGACCGAACACCGGCTGTCGATCGGTTTTCGCTATATGCGCGGGCGCCACGATGCGCTGGCCGATCCTGCAGAGCTGGTCTTTGCCGCGCGGGCGACGGCCAGCTTTCCGGGCGCATTCCCACCCTTCAACGTCGCCGAGCTGGACCGGATGCTGGAGCGGCGCGCAAAACTCTGGCCAGGCCGCGATGGCTTTTTGCGGCGGATATTCCCGCAGCATTTTCACGATGGTCACGCCGAAAGCGCGGTGCTGATCGATGGATCGGTGCTCGCCAATGCCCCCTTTGCACAGGCGATCGACGCGCTGAAGAACCGGCCTGCGCACCGCGAGGTCGACCGCCGGTTCGTCTACATCGACCCCAAGCCCGATGTCGCGCGCGGCCTGGACCAGGCGCATCAGCGCGATGCGATGGGACACCGGCTCCCCGGCTTTTTCTCGACCATCTTCGGCGCGATCTCCGACATTCCGCGCGAGCAGCCGATCCGCGACAATCTGGAAGGCATCGAGCGCCGCACCAGCCGCGTGCGCCAGATGCGCGCCATCACCGATTCGCTGCGCGGCGAGGTCGAGGAGACGGTCAGCAAGCTGTTCGGCTACACGCTGTTCCTCGACAGCCCGACACCCCGTCGGCTGACCAATTGGCGCAACAAGGCGCAGGATCGCGCCGCGCATATGGCGGGCTTTGCCTATGCGTCCTACGGCCAGCTCAAGATGGCATCGATTGTCGAGGACATCGTCGACACGCTGCGCCGGGCGCATCAGGGGCCCAGGGCGCTCTATGCCGAACGCCTGCGCGAAGCGATCATGGCGGAGCTGCAGCGCACCGGGCTCGACCGGCTGTCGGGCAAGGGCGGCGGCGCAAGCGATGAAGCGATCACCTTCTTCCGCACCCAGGACCTTGGCTTCAGGATTCGCCGGCTGCGGTTTCTGGCGCGCAGGCTGGGCGAGGACATTGCCCAATCGGGCCGTACCCCGCCCGAGGTGGTCGTCGCCATGCATGACACGCTGTATACCTGCCTGTCGCATTATCTGGAGCGCGAGACCGCCGACATGCTGGGCCAGGGCTTCGCCGACATCGCCGCATCGGCCATCGACAACCCCGCCATGGCCATCACCGAGCTTGCCGCGCGGCGCGATCTGCGCTCGGCCGACGCCATCGTCGATGAACAGCTCGCCAGCGCGCTCGCGATGCTGCCCAAGGCCAGCCGCCGCTCGATGCTGCTCGCCTATCTGGGCTTTCCGTTTTACGACATCGCCACGCTGCCACTGCTGCAGGGCGAAGGGCAGAATGAGTACGATCCGATCAAGGTCGACCGGATATCGCCCGATGATGCGCAATCTATCCGCAGCGGCAGCGCCGATGCGACGCTCAAGGGCATCCAGTTCAACAGCTTTGGGGCGTTCTTCAGCCGCGCCTATCGCGAGAACGACTATCTGTGGGGCCGCCTCCACGGCGCCGAGCGTCTGATCGACATCATCGCTTCGGCGCTTCCCACTGGAAACACGCTTCCCGATGGCGTGCTGGCCGATTTCAAGCGCCGCGCGTTTCTTGCTATCTGCGATGAAGAGGACAAAGTGCTGACCACCGATCCAGGCCTTGTGTCCGGCATCCGGCGCGAGATCGAAGCAGCGTTCGGCAAATGACGCCTGTTCCCTTTGTCCGTCCCCGTCCCTAACTAAGGCGCATGACCCTGACCTTCGCCCGCTGGCTGATCCTGCCTCTGTTGCTGCTCGTCCAGGCCTGCGGCAGTTTCCCCTCGATGGCAGCCTGGGATGGCCCCACGCAGGGCACGCCGGCTTTGTGGCATGTGCGGGGACCGCAGGGAGAAGCCTGGCTGTTCGGCGGCATCCACGCCCTGCCCGCGAACATCAAGTGGATCACCCCCGAGATGAAAAAGGCGATGGAGAAGAGCGACCGCCTGGTGCTCGAGGTCGTCGGGCTGGAAGATTCGGCGGAGATCACACGGATTTTCCAGCAGCTCGGCAACAGCCCGGACCAGCCGTCGCTCGCTGACCGTCTGCCGCCCGAATTGCGCGACGCGGGTGAAAAGCTCCGCGCCAAGGGACGGTTGAACCCGTCGCGGTTCGAGACGCTGGAAAGCTGGGCGGCTGCGATCACATTGGCAGGCGCTGCCACCGCGGATCTGGACATGGTCCGCGAGGCGGGAGTCGAACGCGTCCTGGCCAAGCGCTATCGCCAGCGCGACAAGGCCGTGATCGGGCTGGAGACGCCCGCACGCCAGTTCACCTATTTCGACGATCTGCCCGAGGATGATCAGCGCGCGATGCTGGCAAGCGTCATCGCCGATGCCGACAATGCGCCGTCTGCCTATCGCGACATGGTCACCGGTTGGCTAACCGGAGATGTCGGCCAACTGGAGGAGGCTGCCAATCGTGGATTGCTCCAGCGTCCGCAAATCCGCGAACAAATCCTCGTCCGCCGCAACCGCGATTGGGCAGACCAGATCACCGACATGCTGCAATTGGGCGCGCGGCCCTTCGTCGCGGTGGGCGCAGCGCATCTGGCAGGCCCTGACAGCGTCCAGTCGCTGCTCGAGACACGCGGTTACACCGTTACCCGTCTGCAATAGAGACCCAGTCCGCGCCGACGGCCACAACGCTTGCTTTTGCGGCCTTCTGCCCGTATAAGCCCGCCTTCCCCGACACCATGGTCATCCCTGGAGGCGTGGCGCGGGGATTGTACGACCACCAAAAACTCTGGAGACAGTTTATGAGCGATTCGCTTACCCTGTCGGCCCAGCTGCGTGATCGGGCAGGCAAGGGAGCCTCCCGTGCACTCCGCCGCGAAGGCCGTGTACCCGCCGTAATCTACGGCGACAAGAAAGACCCCGAAGCGATCCACATCGCGGAACGCGAACTGAGCAAGCTGCTCGGCTCGGGCCACTTCATGAATTCGATCGTCGAAGTCGAAGTTGATGGCAAGAAGGTCATCACGCTTCCCAAGGACGTGGCCTTCCACCCTGTGTCGGATCGTCCGCTTCACGTCGACTTCCTGCGTATCGCCAAGGGCTCGACCGTCGAGGTCTCGGTCCCTGTCGTGTTCGTCAACGAAGAAGCATCGCCCGGCCTCAAGCGTGGCGGCGTGCTCAACGTCGTGCGTCACGAGCTCGAACTGGTTTGCGACGCGACCAAGATCCCTGACCAGATCGAAGTCGATGTGACCGGAACCGATATCGGCGACTCCATCCACATCTCTGCGGTAACCCTGCCCAAGGGCAGCGAATCGGCGATCACCGATCGCGATTTCACCATCGCCACCATCGTTGCTCCCTCGGCGCTCAAGTCGAGCGACGGCGAAGCTGCCGATGAGGCAGAAGAAGCGTAATCTTCCCGAAGAGCCCCTCCCCTTCAGGGGAGGGGTTGGGGTGGGGCAGGACCGGTGGGAAATTTTTTCCCCACCCCCGGCCCCTCCCCTGAAGGGGAAGGGAGAATCCCATGCAAATCTGGGTCGGCCTTGGCAATCCCGGCGCGGAATATGCGATGAACCGGCACAATGTCGGTTTCATGGCGCTCGACACCATTGCCGATGTGCACGCCTTCGAGCCGCCCAAGCGCCGCTTCCAGGGCTGGGCGATGGAAGGCAGGCTGGGCGGCGAAAAGCTGCTGCTGCTCAAACCCGCAACCTTCATGAACAAATCCGGCCAGGCGGTTGGAGAAGCGATGCGCTTCTTCAAGCTGGAGCCTGACGCCGTCACCGTCTTCCACGACGAGCTCGATCTCGCGCCGTTCAAGGTCAAGGTCAAACGCGGCGGCGGCACTGCCGGGCACAACGGCCTGCGTTCGACCGACCAGCATATCGGCCCCGACTTCCGCCGCGTGCGCATCGGCATCGGCCATCCGGGCAACAAGGACCGGGTCACCGGGCATGTGCTGGGCAACTATCACAAGACCGAATTCGACGACCTTAGCGACATGCTGGGCGCGATCGCCGCCGAAGCGGCTTGGCTCGCCAAGGACGATGACGCGCGCTTCATGAACGACGTGGCGCTGCGGCTGCAATCCTGATGGCATTTTTCGCGCGCGCTGATCGTCGGTTGCTGGCGGCCTTTGCCGCACTCTCCTTGGCCGCCGTCGCTACCGGCGTGCTGACGATGGTGCTGACAGGCATCCCCGCGGTGCGCTGGATCCCCAATATTGCGGCTTGGCTGGTGGGTGGTGTTGCGGCGATTGCCATCGTTCGTACCACGCCCCGACCCCGTATCTGGTTCGCCATCGCCTGTGCCGGCGTCCTGCTGCTCGCCGCCACGCTGGCAGCGCCGGGGCAGATGGATGTGCATCGCTGGATCGCCATCGGCCCTGTGCAGGTCAATATCGCCGCGCTTGTCCTGCCCGCAGTCGTTGTCGCACTGGCGAAACTCGGCTCGGCGCACCGCGCGCCGCCGATCCTCGCGACCGTGCTCATCGCAATCCTGGCGCTGCAGCCCGACGCCTCGCAGGCGATTGCGCTGGCGCTGGCGTGCCTCGCGTGGCTCCTGCCCGCCCGCACGCCGTCCGGCTGGGCCGCCATTGGCAGCATCGGGGGGCTCGCCGGACTGTCGCTGATGCAACCCGATCCGTTGCTGCCGGTGGCGGAGGTCGAGCAGATCATCGGGCTGGCAGGCTCGATCCATGTCGCTCTTTCCGCTGTGGCCCTCACGGCCTTGATAGGGCTTCCGGTGCTTGTCCGCCGCTCCCGCCCCGGCGGTGCAGCAGCCATGTCGCTCGCGATCTATATGGCCGCGATCATCGTCGCCCCCATGTTCGGCTGGTTCCCTGTTCCCCTGGTCGGTGCAGGGATGAGCTTTGTGCTGGGACTTTGGCTCGGCGCGGCCCTGCTGGCGGCAACTTTAAATGGAAGTGAAACGCGATGAGCGATGCTCCCACCTATCTTGATGTGACTCAGACTGCCGGACGCGATTTCATGATGCGCGGGATCACCGGCCCGGTGGTGATGCTCAACCTCCTGCGCTTTCGCCCGGAGGCGAACTATTCCGCCACGCCTGACCTTGCGCCGGACCAGCCGATCAGCGGTCGAGAAGCCTTCCTGCGCTATGTCAAACACACCCTGCCCTTCCTGCACGCCAGCGGCGGCTCGGTCGAGTATCTCGGCGATGGTGGAGCGTGGCTGATCGGGCCAGCGAGTGAACGCTGGGATGCGGTCATGCTGATCCGCCAGGCCAGCGTGGAAGCCTTTATTGCGTGGAACAGCGATGCCGCCTATCTGGCCGGGATTGGCCACCGGACGGCAGCGCTCGAAGATTCGAGATTGCTGCCCACCACGGCACTTACATTCGGCAAGGACTGATCAATGGGTTTCAAATGCGGTATTGTCGGGCTGCCGAACGTCGGCAAGTCCACATTGTTCAACGCGCTCACCGAGACGCAGGCGGCACAGGCGGCGAACTATCCGTTCTGCACGATCGAGCCCAATGTCGGCAACGTCGCTGTCCCCGATCCCCGGCTCGACAAGCTTGCGGCCATCGCCGGCAGCCAGAAGATCATCCCGACCCAGCTCGCGTTCGTCGATATCGCCGGGCTGGTGCGCGGCGCCTCCAAGGGCGAGGGCCTGGGCAACCAGTTCCTCGGCAACATCCGCGAGGTTGACGCCATCGTCCATGTGCTGCGCTGCTTCGAGGATGACGACATCCAGCATGTCGAGAACAAGGTCGATCCGATCTCGGACGCCGAGACGGTCGAGACCGAGCTGCTGCTCTCCGACCTCGAGAGCCTCGAAAAGCGTGTCCCCGGCCTGGTCAAGCGCGGCCAGCAGGGTGACAAGGAATCGAAGATCGGCGCATCGGTGCTCGGCAAGGCGCTGGAGCTGCTGCGCGAAGGCAAGCCGGCCCGGCTGACCGAGCCCGCCGACGAGGAAGAAGCCCGCGTGCTCGCGCAGGCGCAATTGCTGACGTCCAAGCCGGTGCTCTATGTCTGCAATGTCGATGAAGGCAGCGCGGCGCACGGCAACGACTTCAGCGCGCGCGTCTTTGAAAAGGCCAAGGCCGAAGGCGCCGAAGCCGTCGTGGTGTCAGCAGCGATCGAGGCCGAACTGATCACGATGGACATGGACGGCCGGATGGAGTTCCTCGCCGATCTCGGACTCGAGGAAACCGGGCTCGCCCGCGTGATTCGGGCAGGCTACGACCTGCTCCACCTGATCACCTTCTTCACCGTCGGCCCCAAGGAAGCGCGCGCGTGGACGGTCGAGGTCGGGTCAAAGGGTCCGCAAGCCGCAGGCGAGATCCACAGCGATTTCGAACGCGGTTTCATCCGCGCCGAAACCATCGCGTTTGACGATTATATCGCGCTCAACGGCGAATCCGGCGCGCGCGATGCGGGCAAATTGCGGCAGGAAGGCAAGGAATATGTCGTCCAGGATGGCGACGTGCTGCACTTCAAGTTCAATGTCTGATCGGTCGGCCTGCCGCTGATTGGCAGGCTGTCATCGAACTGCCAGACTTGACGCCTACGGGGTGATCAACCGTTGCCCCTTGCCATGAAGGACATCGCCCGATGCTCTCCCGCCGCCTGTTCATCGCCGCCGCTCCGCTCGTCGTGATCGGCGCGCCCGGTATCCTGCGCGCGCAAAGCGTCTTTCGCACCTTTCCGTTCGCACTGGGAATCGCCTCGGGCGACCCTTCTCAGGATGGCTTCGTGATCTGGACGCGGCTGGCGCCCGATCCGCTCGAATTGCACGGCGGAATGGCGATGACCCCGATGGATGTCGAATGGGAGGTCGCGAGCGACGACCGCTTTGCTACCATCGTCGCCAAGGGCACGACCGTGGCGCGGCCCGAGGTCGCGCATTCGGTGCATGTCGAGGTCGCCGGATTGCAAGCCAATCGCCCCTATTGGTACCGCTTCACCGCGGGCGGAGAGCGCAGCTTCTCGGGCCGAGCACGCACCCTGCCCGCCGCCGGGGCCGCGATGGATAAGCTCAAGTTCGGCGTTGTCGGCTGCCAGAATTACGAGGACGGCTTTTTCGGCGCATACAACCATCTGGCGCGCGAGGAGCTCGACTTCGTCTTCCATTATGGCGACTATATCTACGAATGGCGCGGCAGCCCGAGCAGCGCATCGTATTTCACCGGCAGGCTGCAGGTGCCGGTACGCCAGCATGCCGGGCAGTTGCTGTATGACCTGGCCGATTATCGCCAGCGTTATGCGCAGTACAAGACCGACACCGATCTGCAGCGCGCGCACGCCGCGCACAGCTTCTACCCCACCTTCGACGACCACGAGATTGACAACAACTGGGTCGCCGGGATCAGCGGCAGCGGCTCGCCCGCCGAGATGTTCGAACTGCGCCGCGCCGCCGCGCTCCAGGCGTGGTACGAGCATATGCCGGTGCGCAGGGCCAACATGCCGCGCTTCGGCACTGGCACCTTCCATCGCACCGCGCGCTTCGGCAACCTCGCCGAAATCCAGCTGCTCGATACCCGCTCGTATCGCAGTGACCAGGCCTGCGACGATGGCTTCAAGCCGTTGTGCGAAGGCGTCCACGACAAGACCGCGCAGGTCCTGGGCGCCGAGCAGGAGGCCTGGCTCGCCAAGAACCTGTCGAGCAATCAGGCACGCTGGAATTGCCTGGGCCAGCAGATCATGATGATGAGCCTCGACCGGCGCCGCGCCGCCAACGAGGATACCCGCATCGCCAACATGGACAGCTGGGCCGCCTACGAGGTCCCGCGCCAGCGGATGCTCGGCCGGATGGCGGGGTTGGGCAATGTCATCGTGCTCACCGGCGACGAGCATCAGAACTTCGTCGGCGATCTGGTCCACCGCGACAAGGTGGTGGGCACCGAGATCGTATCGACCTCGATCAGCAGCGGCGGTGACGGATCGGACCTGCGCTATGGCAGCGAGCAGATGATGAAGAACAATCCCGAGCTCAAGTTCCTCAACGACCAGCGCGGCTATGTGGTGTGCGAGGTCACCCCCGATGCGTGGCTCAGCCACTTCCAGGTGGTCGATCAGGTCTCGACCCGCAGCAACACGATGAAGCGCCGCGCCACCGCAGAGGTCGCGCATGGCATCCCCGGAGCGAAAATGACAGGATTGTCGGTATGAGCACCTCCTTGCGCGCCTTCGTCGTCCTGTGCTGGGCCGCAGTCCTCGCCATCGCGCTGCCCGCCAGTGCGCAGCAGGCCGAGCGCCCGTCGACGATCCTGATCTCGATCGACGGAATGCGCCCCGATTATCTCGATCGTGGTCTCACCCCCAATCTCAACGCCCTGAAGGCCAAGGGGGTCGCCGCGGCGATGCGCCCGAGCTTCCCGACCAAGACCTTCCCCAACCACTACACCATCGTCACCGGCAAGCGCCCCGATCGCAGCGGCATCGTCGGCAATTCGATGATCGACCCGCGCCGTCCGGGACAGATCTTCAGCATGGGCGACGCCAAGCAGGCGCTCGATCCGTTCTGGTGGATCGAGGCGGAACCGTTGTGGATCACCGCAGAAAAGGCGGGTGTCCGCTCGGCAACGATGTTCTGGCCGGGAAGCGAGGTCGCAAGTGGCGATGCTGCCGCCGGCCCGACCACCCGCCCGCGCGACTGGATGCGGTTTGATCAAAACATCTCCAACGAGCAGCGCGTCAACACCGTGCTCGACTGGATGCGTCGCCCCGCCGACATCCGCCCGCAGCTAATCACGATGTATTTCGATACCGTCGACACCGCCGGACACCGTTTCGGACCCGGCCGCACCCCCGAACTCGATGCCGCGATCTCCGAGGTCGATGCCCGGGTCGGCGAGCTCGTCGCCGGGCTCGCGGCGATGGGGCGCGAGGCCAACATCGTCATCACGGCCGATCACGGCATGGCGCAGACCGCCGAGGACCGCGTCATCCAGCTCGATGACCTCATCGATTCGGCCAGCTACATCGCGGTCGAGATGGGCCCTTATGGCGCGATCGAACCGGTGACCGGAACCGACACCCGCGTGCACGACGCGCTGCTTAAGCCGCACGACCATATGCAGTGCTATCGCAAGGAAGACCTGCCCGCGCGGCTGCACTATGGCAAGAACCCGCGAGTCGCAGCGATCATCTGCCTCGCCGCGCCCGGCTGGACGATCCTCTCGGGCCCGCCGCGCTACCCGGTGACCGGCGGTGCGCATGGCTATGACAATGCCGATCCCGATATGCTGGCGCTGTTCCTAGCGTTCGGCCCGTCGATCAAGCCGACATCTGGCCTGCCGGTGTTCGACAATGTCGATGTCTATCCGCTGGTCGCCCGGCTCGCAGGCTTCGATCCGTTGCCCTCGGATGGCAATGCCGCGAGCCTTGCCGGCATCGTCGCGCGATAATTTGCTTGCAGTTTGAAGGTTGCCAAACGAAACTCATGTTCATGATTTACTTTGAAGACCTTGAGATCGGCGCCACCGCGCGCTTTGGCCGCTATGATGTGACCCGGGAGGAGGTGATCGAGTTCGCCTCCAAATACGATCCGCAGGCGTTTCACCTGAGCGATGAAGCTGCAGCCAAGACCCATTTCGGGCGGCTGTCGGCGAGCGGCTGGCACACCTGCGCGATGACCATGGCGATGCTGGTGGAGAACATGAAGACCAGCCGTCAGGCGGGTCTGGGGTCGCCGGGCATGGACAATCTGCGCTGGGTGAAGCCGGTCTTTCCCGGCGATACGCTGCGCGTCGAGACCACGATCATCGAAAAGCGCCGGTCCAAGAACCGCCCGGACATGGGGCTGTTCAAGTCCGACCTCACGATCTTCAACCAGAATGACGAGCCGGTGATGACCATGCGCAGCAACGGCCTGATCAAGGTGCGCAACCCCGATGCGCCAATCGAGGACTGAGCGCGCCAAGCCTCAGTTGCAGAGCCAGAACCCGTCGCGATAGGTGAACGCCGGGCCATCGGCATCGGTGACCTGCATCGTGGCTGCACGGCCCAGCGTCGGGGTGTCACTGGCGGACACCGTCAACGTGACACCGTCGCCGGCAAAGCTGCCGCCGCTCGGCGCGACCGTGGTGGTTGCAGCGACATCGACCTGCCTGCCACCGACCGAGATGATCCCCTTGCCCCCTGCGAGGCTCGCCACCAGCACCGGCAGCGCGCCCTTGCTGGGGCTGAACCGGCACGATCCGCTCACCAGCCCCGCCTCGCTTATGGCGCTCGACAGCAGAGGCTCAAGCTTCGCCCCCTCGGCATCGACCGCCTGCCCGCCAGTAACCGGTGCAGGCGTAGCGCCCCCCGCCGAGGCAGAAACCGTGCCCTGCTGGGCCGCACCGTCGCCATCGAGAGTCCCCAGGGTATCATCGGCAGGCTTCTGGCTACCGCACGCGGCGAGCAGGGCGAGTGGGAACAGAAAGGCGACGCGCATGGGGAATGCTCCGGGAATGGGGATGATGGCTGGCGTATAACGGGATGATGGGCGGGGTTAAAGGCGATTGCCTTTCCCCTACCGCTTGCGGGAGGGGTGACTGAGGCGCAGCCGAAGTCGGGGTGGGCCTGCACAGACAATTGTGCTCCCGGCCCACCCCGGTTCAGCAAGCTGAACCTGCCCCTCCCGCAAGCGGTAGGGGAAAGACGTCCACTCACTTCCGCCCGAACAACCGCTCGATATCGCCATGCGCGAGCTTGACCCAGGTCGGGCGGCCATGGTTGCACTGGCCCGAGTGCGGGGTGATTTCCATCTCGCGCAACAGCGCGTTCATCTCGGCGACCGAGAGCACGCGGCCTGCCCGCACCGATCCGTGGCACGCCATGGTCGAGGCGACGAGATCAAGCCGTTCCTTGAGCGACAAGGCCGCGTCGAAGGCGCCCAGTTCATCCGCGATGTCCTGGACCAGCCCGTGCACATCGCCGCCGCCGAGCATCGCGGGGACCGCGCGCACCAGCACCGCCGCCGGGCCGAAGCGTTCGACCTCGAGCCCGAAGTCGGCAAGCTCGGCTGCACGCTCCTCGATCCGGTCGCAGGCGGTCTCGTCGAGCTCGACCACTTCGGGGATCAAAAGCGCCTGTGCAGCAACCCGCCCGCCGTCCGCTGCCTTACGCATCCGCTCGAGCACCAGCCGTTCGTGCGCCGCATGCTGGTCGACGATTACCAGCCCGTCCTCGGCCTCGGCGACGATATAGGTCTTGGCGATTTGCCCGCGCGCGATGCCCAAAGGATAGCGCTCGGCCATCGGCACCGGGGCGTAGGACGGCTCGGCGCGGCCCATCGGCGCGGCCGCGATATAGGGCTGGCTGCGTTCGGCGACGCCGCTCGCTATCTCCGCTGCTGCGAGCCATGCCGGCTCCTGCGCAGGCGCCAGCGCCATGGCCGGGGCCGCGCTGAACATGTCGCGCTCTGGCGGCGGCGGAGCAGCCTCGCTCTGCCAGCGCGACAGCGCACCTTCTGCGGGGCGTTGCACCGCGCGGAAACCGCCCTCGTCGAGCGCGCGCCTGAGCCCCGAGACGATCATCCCGCGCACCATCGCGGCGTCGCGGAAGCGCACTTCCGTCTTCGCCGGATGCACGTTGACGTCGACATCCTGCGGGACCACGTCGAGGAACAGCGCCACCACCGGGTGCCGGTCGCGCGCCAGCATCTCGGCATAGGCCGCGCGCACCGCTCCGACCAGCAGCCGGTCGCGCACAGGCCGAGAGTTGACGAACAGGAACTGGTGATCGGCCACGCCGCGGTTGTAGGTCGGCAGTCCCGCCACCCCGGTCAGCCGAACGCCTTCGCGCTCGAAATCGAGCAGCACCGCATTGTCGGCAAGACCGCGCGCGGTGAGCGAGGCGATGCGAGTCAACCTCGCCTCCCCCGCCTGCACCGAAAACACCCGCCGCCCATCCGATTCGAGCGAAAACGCAATATCGGGCCGGGCCATCGCCAGACGCTTCACCACATCGATGCACGCGGCATATTCGCTGCGCGCAGACCGCAAAAACTTGCGCCGTGCGGGGACATTGCCAAACAGCCTGTCCATCCGGATACGGGTGCCCGGCGGCAGCGAGGCAGGACCATCCTCGACGACGTCGCCATGATCGACCACGCGCCGCCAGCCATCGCCATCTCCGGTCCGGCTGGCGATCGACAGCCGCGCCACGCTGGCAATGCTGGGCAGTGCCTCGCCACGAAACCCCAGCGTCGACACCAGCTCGATCGCATCGTCGGGCAGCTTCGAGGTCGCGTGCCGCTCGAGCGCGAGCGCGATATCGTCGGCGCTCATCCCGCAGCCGTTGTCGATGACCTCAAGCCCGCCCAGGCCGCCGTCCTCCAGCGATATGGCGATCCGGTCCGCGCCTGCATCGATCGCGTTTTCGACCAGTTCTTTTAACGCACTGGCCGGTCTTTCCACCACTTCGCCTGCAGCGATCCGGTTTATCAGTGCGTTTGGAAGCCTTCGTATTGACATGACCCCGGTCCTAGCCCAAGCGCGGCTTGGACGCGACTCCCGAGTTCCCCGCATTTCCATGCTTGGTCTGGCCGGGCCTCTCGGATTAGCCTCCGCCCTGGGAAAATCACGCGCATATCTGGCTGGAACGCCACTTTCACCATCTTGAAATTTGGAAAGTCTGCATGTCGTTCATCTCCAAACTTTTCCGGTTCGGCTCGCACAACATGGCGATCGATCTGGGTACCGCGAACACGCTCGTTTATGTGCAGGATCAGGGCATCGTCTTGAACGAGCCGTCGGTGGTGGCGCTGGAGACGATAAACGGCATCAAGCGAGTCAAGGCGGTGGGCGTCGATGCCAAGATGATGATGGGCAAGACCCCGGATTCGATCGAAGCGATCCGCCCCTTGCGTGACGGCGTGATCGCCGACATCGAAGTCGCCGAGCACATGATCAAGTATTTCATCCAGAAGGTGCACGGCAAGCGAAGCATGTTCAGCTATCCCGAGATCGTGATCTGCGTGCCCTCGGGATCGACCTCGGTCGAGCGCCGCGCGATCCGCGATGCGGCATCGAATGCGGGTGCGAGCCAGGTGCTGCTGATCGTCGAGCCGATGGCGGCGGCGATCGGTGCCGACATGCCGGTGACCGAGCCGATCGGATCGATGGTCGTCGATATCGGCGGCGGCACCACCGAAGTGGCAGTCCTCTCGCTGCGTGGCCTGGCCTACACCACCTCGGTGCGCACTGGCGGCGACAAGATGGACGAGGCGATCGTCTCGTACGTCCGTCGTCACCACAATCTGCTGATCGGTGAAACCACGGCCGAGCGCATCAAGAAGGACTTCGGCGTCGCCGTCGCCCCTGCAGACGGCATCGGCCACACCATCCAGATCAAGGGCCGTGACCTCGTTAACGGCATCCCCAAGGAAATCTCGATCAACCAGGGCCAGATCGCCGAAGCATTGTCCGAGCCGATCAGCACGATCGTCGAGGGCGTGCGCATCGCGCTGGAAAACACCGCGCCCGAGCTCGCCGCCGATATCGTCGACCAGGGCATCGTGCTCACCGGCGGCGGCGCGCTGATCCAGGGGCTCGACGCGCACCTTCGCGAGGAAACGGGCTTGCCCGTCTCGGTCGCGGAGGATCCGCTGACCTGCGTCGCAATCGGCACCGGCCGCGCCATGGAAGATCCGATCTTCCGGGGCGTGCTGATGACCGCCTAAGGGCAATCACAGCATGGCGCCGCCCCGCAAACGGCGCCCCGGGTTCTCCCGCAAGGCGCAACTGCAAATCTTCACCGGCTATCTGCTGGCCTTTACAGGTGCGTTCGCCGGGCTGCTTCTCCTAGCTCTCTCCTATTTCGATCCTGCAGCCTTTTCGGCTGTGCGCAGCATCGCGGCCGAAGTGGCCGCTCCCCCGGCGCGACTGCTCACCGGCGTTCGCGTCAGCACGCAGAGCAGCTGGCGTGAAGTGTCCGCCTATTTCGAGGCAGGCTCCAAGAACGCCCGGCTGGAGCGGGAAGTCGAGCGCAACCGTGTCCGCCTTATCGAGGCGCGAGCGCTCAAGCAGGAAAATCGCGAGCTGCGTCGTCTGCTTGGCCTGATCAAGCAGGAAGGCAGGCCGGTTGCGACCGCGCGGCTGATCAACTCCAGCGCCTCGAGCAGCCGTCGCTATGCCACCATCGACGTGGGGTCGCGGCAGGGAGTCCAGCGCAGCCAGCCGGTTCGGGCGCAGCGCGGCCTGATCGGCAGAGTGCTGGAAACCGGACCCAACACCGCGCGGGTGCTGCTGCTGAGCGATGCCGAAAACGTCGTTCCAGTGCGACGCGCGCGCGACGGCGTGGTCGCCTTCTCGCAGGGTCGCGGTGATGGGCGTGTCGACATCAAGCTGATCGATATCGGCATCAACCCCTTCAAGGTCGGCGATGTCATGGTCACGTCGGGCAATGGCGGCGTCTATCCGCCCAATGTTCCGGTCGCGATCATCGAGCGGCTGACCAGCGATGGCGCGATCGGCAAGTTGCTCGCCAACCCCGCCGGAACCGATTTCGTGATCGTGCAGGAAATGTACGAGCCCGAGCTGGCCGATCCGGACACGGGCACGTTGCCGCCGGTGTCGGTCGCGCCGGCCAGCACTGCGCCAGCACGCCGCGCCGAACCGGCCGCGACACCCGCGCCGGCAAGCGAAGCGCCGCTACCGCCCGGCACGGCCGCGGATACCCCGCGACCATGAATGCCCCCTATCGCGCCCGGCTGAACCGCGAGCCATCGTCTTTCCGCAAGGCGGTGGTGCCGATTGCATCGGTGCTGCTCGGGTCGATGACGCCCCTGCTGCCGCTGGTGGTATCCGCACCGGTGCTGCCGCCTTTCGGGCTGATGGTCCTGATATCCTGGCAAATCCTGCGGCCCGGATTATGGCCGGTATGGGCCGGCATGCCGTTCGGCGTGTTTGACGACATTGTCGGCGGCCAGCCCGTGGGCAGCGCGGTGCTGTTGTGGTCGGTCATCCTGATCGGCATCGATCTGATCGACCAGCGCTATATCTGGCGGAATTACTGGCAGGACTGGTTCATTGCCGCCGTCTCGATTATTGTCGCCCTGGCAGGAGGCCTTGCCATCAACAATTTTCTCGTCAACGACATCCGCCTTTCGGTGCTGTATCCCCAGATGATCCTGGCCATCTTCACATTTCCGCTGGTGTTGCGCCTCGTGGCGCGACTCGACCGCGTCCGCCTCAAGCGGTGATGGCGGGACGGGCATGAAACGACCAGGCAAGCTGATCACGCGCAGTTCGCTGAACATGACGTTCAGCCGCCGCACCGCGCTGATCGGAGGAGCACAAGGGTTGATCGGCGTGATCCTGGCGTCGCGCATGGCCTATGTCTCGGTCGTCGAGAACGAGCGCTACAAGATGCTCTCCGAGAGCAACCGCGTGAACCTGACGCTGATCCCGCCCCGGCGCGGCTGGATCATCGACCGCAACGGCAAGCCGCTCGCCAACAACAAGGCGGATTTCCGGGTCGATCTCATCCCGCAGCGGGTCCGGGACGTCGAAGCCACCATCGGCCAGCTGCGCGATATTCTGAAGATGGAGCCCGACAAGGTCGAGGACCTCCGCGTCGCGATGAAGGATGCACGCGGCCTGCAGCCGGTACCGGTCGCCGCGGGACTAAGCTACGAGGATTTTGCCACGCTGTCGGTGCGCCTGCCCGATCTGCCGGGTGTCGCGCCGCAGCGCGGTTTCTCGCGGCAATATCCTACCGGAGCCGCTGTCGGCCATCTGCTGGGCTATGTCGGCATCGTCAATGCCGAGGAGTATGAGCAGAACAAGAACCCATTGCTGATCACCCCGGGGTTCAAGATCGGCAAGGACGGGCTTGAGAAATATTTCGAACCGCAACTGCAGGGCAAGCCAGGCGCACGCAAGGTCGAGGTAACCGCACGGGGCAAGATCGTGCGCGAACTGGGCGTGCAGGAGGACGTCCCCGGCAAGCCGCTGCAGTTGACCATAGACGGCGGCCTGCAGGACTATGTCGCGCGGCGGCTGGGGCGGGAATCGGGCGCAGCGGTGGTGATCGACTGCCAGACCGGTGGCATCCTCGCCTTTTCCTCGATGCCGTGCTTCGATCCCAACAGCTTTTCGGACGGCATCGGCCGGCTGGAATATGCCATGCTGTCGCAGGACGAACGCGTCCCTCTGCTCAACAAGGCGACACGCGGGCTGTATCCCCCCGGATCGACGCTCAAGCCGATGGCGGCGATTGCATGCCTGCAGCACGGGGTCGACCCGGAAGAAACGGTGAACTGCCCGGGCGGTTACCGTCTCGGCAACCGCTTCTACCAGTGTCTGGGGCGGCACGGGCCGGTCAACATGACTCGCGCGATCGAGAAGAGCTGCAACACCTATTTCTACGCGCAGGCGCACCGGCTGGGATATGACAAGATCGCCATGGTGGCGCGCGAGCTGGGACTGGGCGAGGATTTCGACCTCGCCGGCGCCAACCAGCGCTACGGCACCATCCCCGACAGCGAATGGAAACAGCGCAAGTACAAGCAGGCGTGGACCGCATCGGATTCGCTCAACGCGGTGATCGGTCAGGGCTATGTCATCGCCAATCCGTTGCAACTGGCGGTCATGACCGCGCGCATCGCCTCGGGCCGCAAGCTCTATCCGCATTTCATCCCGAACGACAAGGTCGCCCCCACCCTGCCCTATGCGCCAGAGCATCTCGCCATCGCCCAGCTCGGCATGGCGCAGGTCGTCAGCCAGGGGACCGCAGCGCGCAGCAAGCTGCCGCTGGAAGGCATTGCCATGGCGGGCAAGACCGGCACTGCGCAGGTGCGTGGCCTGGGATCGGGCACCAGAGGCGGCGCAGGCGTGCCGTGGAAGTACCGCGACCATGGTCTGTTCATAGGCTTTGCTCCGGTCGACAAGCCGCTGTATGCGACCGCGGTGGTGATCGAGCATGGCCTTGGCGGATCGCGTGCCGCAGCGCCGGTCGCCAAGGATTTCATGACCTATATGTTCGATCCGCAAAAGGCGATGGACAGTCTGCTCGCGCTCGAGGCCGGATGGGGCGGCAACATTTCGGACCGGATGGCGTCGGAATTCGCCGCTTTCCGAGCCCGGAGCGAAAACCCCACCGCCCAGACGCCGCCCTCCTCCGAGGCGGCAGACTGAAATCGCGCAAGCCACGGCCAAGCGATGCGCCATGCCCGCATGGGCAACGCGCTTTTGCCATCCAATCCGCACAAAATTGCCCCTAGAGGCACAAAAGCCCTTTTCATCCCCGCGCAATCTTTTATAGGCAGCGCTCTTCCCGGCGGCGGCTGATTCGAAACCCCGCTGCCACGGAGTGGACGCATAGCTCAGTTGGTAGAGCAGCTGACTCTTAATCAGCGGGTCCTTGGTTCGAGCCCAAGTGCGTCCACCATTTTCCTCATAATAACAAAGAGTTAAAAGCGGTCGATTTTGGCTGCTTTGACCACCTCAAGCTCTAGGTAACGCCCTAGGTAACAATTGGGTCAGTGCATTCTTTGGTCGGATGGCCGTTTGAATCTCGACAACAACCTTGCGGGGCCTCAACGAGACTTCGAATCAGCACGCCGGCTATCTTGGCAATTTGGCGGTCAATTCCATGAAGGGTGTCGGGCGACGAACTTGGGTTCACTACCATGCGTTACCCGAACGTGCGATGTCGGCTGTCGACGCGACATGCGCCGCTCGATAGCCAAGCGTTCGAAGGCAGGTCCTGCTGAAACCTACCGTTCGCACAATCGTCCGCATGCCGACAGCAACGGGCCCTCACCACGGTCATTAATAGGCCGCCGGCTGCATCCGTAAGCCCGCATGTTTTCATACAACAAGGACAATCATGACCGCAATGCGACATCCCCGGTCGTTACTTTCGCCTAGTCTAATCTCGCACCCCCAGATGCATTGCGATCCCAAGCCGGCACCTTAATCGGAGCGCCTCGCGCTCGTTTGCGATACGGATACGCCGCGTCGACGCGCGCGCTAGATCATGCCTTACCGTAGCTTTCGGACATGATCGCGATCAGCCGCTCCGGATCCAGCGCGTACGAGTCAAAAACCAGTCGCTTAGCCCCAAGATCGAACTCGAGCCGCACAGGCTCAAGCGCAGCAAGCTGCTTGGCGGCTACCGAGTCCGCACCAAGATAGGTGGTCAAATCGCCGGTCGAGAACTCAGTATTCGCCCAAAAACGAAGATCGTGTCCATCCCCGCCCATGGTGCCGTTCCGCAAGACATTGATAAGCTCATGGGCCTGGCGAACGGGATGGCCGTTGAACCGCGCGCCATGGAAGATCCGGTTGGCGATGATGATGCCGGTATGGACTTGATCGGTCGGCGGCACATCCCACCCGAGTTTAGCGAACAAACCGGCCTGGTGGTGCGCTTGCCGGAATAGCTCACCGCGTACATCGAGTTGATCGCGTCCTTCGCGGATCGCATCGAAACTGTTCCGCATCTCGTGGGGGGAGCAAGGATGATATGCGTTCTTGCACTCGAACAAGAATAGCGCGTTATCGCGCCATGCGACGATGTCGAGTTCGACCGACTTGCCACCGGCTCGGATTTTGAAATCAGAGCGGACCTTGAAGCCGGCGGACGCGAAGGCCTCGATGACTGCCTTCATCATGGGATCGCCCAAGGCCAGGGCGAACGAGCGCAGCTTGTTCGACACGGTGACATTGCGGGCCAAGTTCGAGGCAGCCAGAACGTGCGGCGCGATCACATAATAGGATCCGAGATCGACCAAGGGCGTATATTGGAGGTCAAGATGGGGTGCCTCCCATTTTAAGGCGAGCAAATCGATGATCGCGCGCGACGTGGCTTCGTCGGCAAAGATGAGTTGCATTTGTTCGAAGAACCGGTCGTGAGGCACAACTGGGATCGTAGATGTAAACGTCAGGTAGGCACGGTCGGCCTCTTCCGACACGGCCTCCAACTTTCGCTGATATAGGCAGCTGATGAAGTTAAAATAACGCTGCACCTTGAGCAGATCCATCATGGTGACATGAGGTGCGATCTGCTCATTTGGGTCATGATCGCCATAGACGTCTGCATCGATCACCAGAAGGCTCTCGAGCTCGTCGCGGAACAATTCGTCTGTCCGGAAGATCTGAAAAATCTGTGGGGCAGTCGGTAGAAACAGCCGGAACCGCCTAACTGGAAAATCAACAAGCTCGACAAGCCGATCGAAGGCACCCCTCTCGAAACCCTTTTCAATGAAGTTGCGAACCGAGAGCGCCGCACTGGCCCCATTGAGGTGTCGCGCTCGGATCGCGACTTGATTCTGGCCCTGAATATAGCCCAGCCGGATGGATTTTTCGATGTCGGGGTCGACCGAGGCCACACGTACGACACCGCGGTCGACACGGGCCTGGAACGGGAGGCCGTCGATCATCTCTTCTGCATCCTTGAACTTCGTCAGGCGGACTGCCGCGACGAAAAGCCGCTCGTAGCTCGATGTAGCGCCAGTGACGCCTTTGGCATCAATGTGGTTGCAGCAATGATCGTGGATTGGAAAGATCCGACCATAGATCATGAATATCAGTGACGCCGCGTCGGAAAGGTCCTCAATGCTGTACCGATCCATCTTCAGGGAGCTGAGTGACATATCCGAGAGACTGTGATTGTAGAACCGGCTGTTCACCACAGCGAGGACGGTCTTGAGCGCAATATCTTCACGGGTCTCGAGGATTTTTACGATGCGATCGTAGAGAGACTTCGCGCTCGGCGCGAGCTTGGTCAAAGCGAGGATTGACGTGAGATAGTCGAAACGCTCGTCGCGCGCCATCACCAGCGGACGCATGTCGAGCGCCGCTCGGGCGATGTTGGCGATCAGCTGGCCACGATAGTCATATTTCGACGCGCGCAGCATTCCCTTACGCCGCATCCTGCTAATCGCAACGTCGCCGTCAGCAAACACCGCAGCCAGAGCAGTGGCGAGTGCCTCAGACTTCCGGTCAGCTTCCAGATGTGCCGGCAGCGCGTCGACCAGCGCTTTGACATCCCTATCCAGCGTCGCCGAAGGCTGCGGCCGATCGAGCTGTTTGAGCACCGCGATCATCGCCGCCGGCGACCGTTTCGCTAGCAAGGTTGCAACGATCGTTTGGAGTGAATGCAGGGGAGCCATGCCAGCGCTTATCCTTCCGGTTCGGCTGTCGCCGGGCCGCCGACTTCGTGTTTACCCCGTTCACGCGTCATCTGCTCGACTTCGCGAACAACGCGGCGCTGCTCCCATGTCATGGCCTGCCGGAGTCGGCGCTGCTCGATTGCGATACGCGCCGCACAGGGCGCCCTTCCCCTCAGCTGATATACTTCGATGTTCATACCTGCCCATAGCCCAGATTGCTCGCGTCACAGAGCGTGAACGAAGGATCGGTGGCCGATAGGGTGGCAGCATCGACCAACTGCCCGAAGAAACCAAAAGGCCCGCCGGTGGGGCGGGCCTTTAGATGGTTACAATCGCTGCTACGATGAGAGTGGGCAGAAGCCCGTGCAGTCTCGAATGGGTGTAACGACCGACAGCTTTGATGTATTCAGTGATCTTTTTCATAGGCTTTCTCCCGATTTTAATGAGTTCTTCGATTGAGAGATGAAGAAGGCTATGACCAAGGATGTGAGTGATCCAAACTCCGATATGTGCGATTGCCCCTCCACTAGGGAACTGAACCGCACCGGGATTGTCGGAGGCTCCAACTCTTGAGTAGATGGAGCCGTTA
>NZ_JAUCZC010000013.1 GCF_030373265.1 Blastomonas sp. | reverse complement strand
AACACCTCCACTATGGCACATCGATGCCGTCGGGGGGCGTCCACCCCATCACCCAAAGATGCTCGGGGAACTTCGCGATGCCTTTCTGGCGTTGGCAGACGATGACTCGGTGCGTGCAATCATCCTAGCTGCAGATGGCAAACACTTCTCGGTCGGCGCGGATTTCGCGTTTCTGGACGGCTTGACTCACCAGACGGCGGTGGAGATCAAGACCACCGTCTATGCAAATTTCCAGGGTGCGGCAAAGGCCATCTACCGTTGCCCGAAGCCCACTGTCGCGCTGGTCCAGGGCGCTGCGATCACGGTCGGGTGCGAACTGGCGCTGGCGTGCGATTTCCGCATCGCAGCCGACAATGCCATGTTTCAGGAAAGCTGGATCAAGCTGGGTATCATGCCGCCGCTCGGCGGTGTTTTCCTTTTGCCGCGCATCGTCGGGCTAGGCCGCGCCGCTCAGATGTGCCTCTTGGGCAAGCCAGTGAAGGCCGAGGAGGCCCTCAGCATTGGGCTGGTGTCCGAGATGGTCGCGGCGGGTGCGTTGCCAGAGCGCGGGCTGGAATTTGCCCGCGAACTCGCGGCGATTGCGCCTCTGGCCTATGCAACCGTCAAGCAATCGCTGCATCGCGGGCTGGAAAGCTCAATGGACGCTGAATGGCAGGTCAATCTGCCCAACCAAGCGATGCTACTGGGCACGGACGATTTTCGCGAAGGCCTGGCTGCGGTCAAGGAGCGGCGCGCGGCGAAATTCCGGGGGCATTGAACGGCATGGTGCGGGTGCTGGTCTGCGATGGCATCAGCAACTTTCGTGACTATGGCGATTATCCGGCGCGCGCAGGTGCGCGCATTGCTGCAGGGCGGCTTTATCGGTCCGGCCATCATGTCCATGCGACACCTTCCGACATCGCGATCGTTGCGCGTCTTGCCCTGGCGACGGTCATTGATCTTCGCGGATCGAGCGAGCGGGAATTGTATCCTTGCAGGCGGCCTGAGAATTTTGAGGCAAGGGTGCTGTTTGCTGATGGCGAAACGACGGCATCGGGGCAGGCACCACACGACGAGGCTGCCCGGGCCGTGATAACGGCACATGATGCACACGCCAACATGCTGCGTCTTTACGCCGAAATGCCGTTCCAGCAGAACATGGTTGCTGCCATGCGGCTCTATTTTGCTGCGCTGGCCGAGCGCGATGGCGCAAGCCTGCTGCATTGTCTGGCGGGCAAGGACCGCACCGGCATGGCAGCCGCGCTGCTCCACAGCTTGCTGGGCGTTCACGAGGACGAGATCGTCGATGATTACCTGCTGACGAATGTGGTTGCAGACATCGATGCCCGAATGGAGCAACGTGCGCCAATTCTGCGTACCCGCTTCGGGTCAGCCATGCACGATGACGCGGTGCGCACTCTTATGTCGGTGCATCCTGACTATCTCGAGCGCAGTTTTGCGGCGATGATTGATGCGCATGGTTCGGTGAGTGCTTATGCCCGAACGGTGTTGGGTGTGACCGATCGCCTAATTGGCCGGATAGAAGACCAGTTGCTGGTCTGATCATTCCAGAGGCGCAAAGCCGATTGCAGCGAGGCTACCCATAGCATCGGCCATCAACGCAGCCTCGCGGGACATGTGCGCGTTGCACAGGCGGACAGCTGTGGAAACATCAAGCGATCCGGTGCGCACGGCTTCACAATATGCCCGCCAGGCAGAGGCGTGGTCGGGATAACACGCACCTAGCGCCTCGTTGATCTCGCGTCGTTCGGCGTCCAGCAGTGCCGGTTCATAGCGTTCGATCGCGCGCCACCATTTGATCAGCCGCGCCAGCCCCTTGGCCTTGACCGTTGCCTGCTGATCGTCGCAGCGCGGCGCGATCACATCACGAATATCATCGAGCGCAATGCCAAAGCTGCGCCCGCGCCTGCCTTCGGGCACTTCGGGGAGCGACACCGCAAAAGGTGCTCCTCCTGCCATTTCAGCAAGCGCTTCTGCCAGCACGCGCCGGTGTATAGTGGAATAGACCAGGTTCATGCCCAGATTGGGCGGCGGCGGTGCATTCGGATCGTCCAGCCTGGCGCGCCCGGCAAAGCCCGTCTGGAACAGCAGCCGCCAGTAGCGAAGACGTTGCAGGTCGAGCGGCTTGCCGCCAGCGGCTCGGTAAGCTTCAAATGCCTGAGGCAGTGGCACAAAGGGTTGAAACAGCATGCGCAGGCACAGCATGGCAAGATCCGCCATCGGGTCACCATAATGCACCAGTTCCCAGTCGAGCAGGATTGTGACCCTGCCGTTTTCGAACAGGAAGTTCGCAGGCCCCGCATCGCCATGCACGATGACCGGATCGACGGTGTCGGCGGGAATATTTGCTTCCAGCCAGTCTAGCGAAAGATGTATGAGCGGGTCCCAGCCGTCGCCGCTGTTGCGCAGCCTTAGCGCGGCCAGACGGTTCCGGATGGCTGCATGCGGCCGTTCGACTACGCCCATGCCATCGATTGGGCTTGCCGTCGGCTCGATGGCATGTAGCCGGGCCAGCTGGGTCATGAAATCACGCGCCACCGTGAACCGCTCCTCTGACGTCGCCAGGGTATTGTAATTCGCTTCGCCTCCGACGAAGCCGCCCAGCAGAGCGCGTTGCTCAGGAATCGCGGCAATAAACGGCGCGACCCTGACACCTGCATCGGCAAGTGGGCCCGACAGCGCCCTGATGATCGCAGCCTCACGCAAGAAGGCAGCGTCATCGCCAGCACCCGCACGGTGCACGTCGTAGTTCATGTAGGCGTGCTGCTCTCGGCCATCGGGCCATGCCAGCACCAGTTCCGCTCCCTCACGCGAAGCCCCGCCGCCGCCGCGCGGCTTTATCGCGGTCACCTGCGCGCCGGTTTCGTTCTCGACCGACGCCACAAGACCTACAGGCAGCATGGCAAGCATGTCGGAGCGCGGGTTCATCATTTCCACAATTTCAGCGCGTCGAGCATCCTGACGAAATGCTCACCACGCCACACATCCTGGTCTTCGCCCCAGCCAATCTGGCCATCGATGTCCCATCGCATGAGCTGATTGGTGCCGTAGCCGGCCTCGCTCATCCGGCTGACGGCAAAGCCTTCGACATGCATAACTCGGCCAAGCCGGTCGGCCATTTCAACTTGCATATGCGTGCACCAGCCGGTCTCCGGGTTGCGAAATGCCCGCATGCGGCACCGGTCCTTGTCCAGCGAGCCGAACACCCCGTCGCGCAGGATGTAGCCGCCGTTCATCGGGCTCCAGCCATCGGCGGTGCCGTCCTGGGTACGGACAAAACCGAGAAATCCGGTATTACCGCCACAATGACCGAAGATGTACTGAATGCGGCCGCGTCCGCGTTCACGCTCGATCTCGCGCCAGCGCGGCCCGCCGGGGTGTTTCACCCGCTCGGCATCGCTGGCATATTGCTTGCGGCTCTGAGAATAAGGGCCGCCACGCGGGCCCCAAGTCCGGTCGCGCACGGAGTAGCTGTCGATCGGAATGACTTCGCCGCGCAGCGTCATTGTACCCAGTACATGGCCGACCTGATCGTAGTGAGGCGTGTTGATGAAAGGCGGCTCACCTGGCTCGAACCGGTGCGGCGGGTGCGAACCGGTAAACGTGAAGTCGAGCGCAAAACCGCGCGCCGGATCGGAATATTGCAGATGATATTGCATGCCGGGCGACAACATCTTGAGGGAATAGCCACCGCATGGAAAGGTTATCTCGCGAAGATCCGGGTTGTCCGGCATCGGCGCTTCCTCGACCTTTTTGTAATATGCCAAGCGCGCCGGATCATAGCCGGTCTCGTCCCATGCGAAGATTCGCCAGGTCACCGTTTTGCGGTGTGGGTAATAGGGCGTGTGAATCCAGCAGCCGATCTTCCGCTCCGGTATGTTGAACGACCACCAGTTTGTCTCGGTCTCGAACGGGTCATTCGAAAGCTGGTGATAGCCATCGTCCTCGGGCTTGAAGGCGTAAGGATCGTAGGCTGGGTCGGTCAAATCTGCTCTCCGGCTTTTTTGTTCTAGTTATTTGGCGGCGCGGTCCCAGACCAAAGGAAGGTTGCGGATCGACAGCAGGCCCGGTGTAACGGTCGTGTCTGCCCCGGGCTTGAGGCGAAATGGCGGAATGCGCGCAAACCACTCTTCCAGTAGAACGCGCAGTTCGCGGCGCGCCAGATGCGCGCCCAAGCAGATGTGCGCGCCACCTACAAAGGTGTAGTGCCGATTGGCAGTGCGCTCGGGGTCGAATTCTCGCGGGCATTTGAATGCGGCGGGATCGAAATTGCCGGAGGTAACGATACATTGGATAACATCGCCTGCCTTCAGTTCGACACCGTGCCAGCTAAAGTCCTTGCGCACAACGCGAGCGGAATTGACCAGTGGCTGGGTGCGCAGGAATTCCTCCACGGCACTGGGGATGATCTGCGGGTTCGCACGGATGCGGTCCTGTAGCGCCGTGTCGAGCACCAGACGGCGGAACATCTGACTGATAGTGGATGCCACGGTATCGAGACCGCCCAGCCAGAGGAACCAGATGATGCCGATCTTGTCGTCTGCGCTCAGCGGTTGCCCGTCGATTTCGCCATGCACGATATAACTGCCCAGCCGATTGTCGGGCTCCGCCTCTTTCTCGGCGATGAAACCGCGCAGATATGCGATCACCGCAGTCACGGCTGCGCCGATGCGCGGATAGTCCTTGGAATGGAGAATTTCATATTCCCATTCCAGGAACTGCTCGAACATGCTGAATGGCAGCCCCATCAGATCTAGGAAAATGCGCACCGGATAAATCCGGCCGAAGTCGTAGGCTATGTCGACCTCGCCGTTTTGAGCAATGGCGTCGATCATTTCGACGACAACCGCGCGAATCTTGGGCTCCATAGTCTTCATCGCCACTGGCGAGAAATGGGGGTTGAGGAAGCGGCGATACTTGCCGTGTTCGGGTGGATCGATGGCCAGCGGGATCGACCGGAAAGTTTCGCCGACCATTGCCTGAAATTCCGCTGCGCCCTGAGTCGAGAAATACTCGTTGTCCTCATAGACCCGGCGAATGTCCTCGTAATGCGACACCGCCCAGGCTCCGCTCTGCCTCCCGGCGGCGGAATCGGGATTGTAGAGAAGGCGTGGTACATCAGGGCCGCGCAAACGGTCGGTCTGGACATAAGGATCGGGCAGGTCGTTAGGGACGTTGCCATTGGCGAAGTTGAGATCGGTCACCCGGTCTCTTGGCACATGTGCCGGAATCGGGAATGTGCCCGTGTAGTGCCCTATCTCATCAGTCGCCGTCACGCAGTCCTCCTGTCAAGCATCTGCCGGGCCTGCCCCCCGGAGGGGGCAAACACCCTTCATGCCGAGGCGAACATCCGCTCGATATCGCCCGAAGTGACCGGACGCCGGGCATTGCCGATGGCGTCCATGCTTTCTGTCTTCAGGCCGCCCAGGCCGACACGCGGGCTGACATCGACATGCTTGCCCAGTTCTCGCAGCGCGCTTACCGTACAGTTATCGCGGCCACCCAGAGTGGTGATCGGGTCGAAGCTGTATTCTCTCATAACATTCTGGTGGGTGATCTTGTTGATCACGTCAGGGTTCAATCCGTTCACCGATGCCCAAAGATACTCGGGAACATTGGGCCAAACGGTGTCCGAATGAGGATAATCGCATTCATACGCGACCATATCGACATTCATGTAGTCGAGGTTTTTCACTCCGAACTGGTCGTCGATAAAGCAGCAAATCACGTGGCGCTTGAAGACGTCGCTGGGGCGTTCCTTGCCAAAATCGCTGTAAGTCCACTCGTGGTGATGGTCGTACGTGAAATCTGCACGCTCAAGGAAATAGGGGATCCAGCCGATCCCGCCTTCGCTAAGCGCCATGCGCAGATCCGGATACCGCTTCCAGAAGCTGGCGAAGGTCCAGTCCGCTGCCGAGTTGGCAATCGAGATCGGCATCGCGGTGATCCAGGCATCGATCGGGCTTTCGGGCGAGGGGTGCATAGCCCGTGCGCCAGTGCCGATATGACAGTTGATCACCATCTTGTAATCGCTGCACGCCTTCCAGAACGGCTCCCAATAGGCATTGTGGATGCTCGGCAGGCCAATATTGGATGGATTATCGGAGAAAGACACGGCGTGGACGCCAAGATCGCTCATTCGTTTCATCTCTGCGAGCGTTGCATCCATGTCCCAGCAAGGCACCAGGCACACCGGGATAAAGCGGCCCGGTGCAGATGCGCACCATTCCTGCACATGCCAGTCGTTCCACGCCCGCACGGCGAGCAGTGCCTCTGCAGGCGATTTCTGCGCTGCGGCAATAAAAACGCCACCAGCGAACCCGGGCATGGTCGGGAAATTCAGCGAGGAAAGCACGCCATTGACATTCATGTCGTCGACGCGCGCCTTGGCATCGAAACAGCCTTCGCGCAGCTGCGCAAAGCGCGTTGGTTCCATGCCGTATTCAGCGCGTGGACGTCCAACCACGGCATTCAGCCCGATGGTCGGGTAGATTGCGCCGTTCCATTCCCAGACATCCTGACCGTTCCTGTCAATGATCCTGGGTGCACGATCCTTCTTGCCCTCGGGATAGTGGCGGATGAAGGCTTCAGGCGGCTCGACAGCATGGTCGTCCACGCTGATGATTACCATGTCGTTCATGTCCATCGGCTCTCTCCTTTGCTGCGCCGCGCTGATCGTCGAGATGTCTCGAGACGGCAGTCTTCTTCTAAACTTGACGGATCGTCAGTTTATTGGATGTCACTCGTTTTGCAAGTCAATTCTGCCGCGTCCGGATTGGGCTCGAACACGTTTCCGCCTATGATCGTCGCACGAACGATTGTTTCTGTTTGCGGGCTATCATTGAGTGCAACGAGGCACAGGTCTGCATTCTGCCCGACCGAAATTCTAGGCGCGGCGGCAACGCCCTTTAATCCGCCAGGGCTGTAAAGCGCCAATGCCTCGCGTGCCGAAATAGCTTCGGCAGCGCCAAGCCTTGCGCCGTGCCGGGTGAGGCGGTTCTGCGCCGCTGCTATGCCTATCCAAGGGCTGACGCTCGCATAAGGCGCATCTGAACCTGCTGCGAGCGCCACCCCGGCATCACGCAATGAGCTTAGCCGGTAAAGGTCATCGATCTCATGTGCCGGAATCTGCGCGAGGTATCGGTCGCCGCGATCATGCACAAATCCGGGCTGTGTGACCACCGTCAGCCCTGCCCTGGCGATATCCGGGATCATGCTGTGCGGGATCATACTGCCATGCTCGATCCGATCACCGGTGCGTGCGCCGCCTGATTCCTCGAGCGCAGCAAGGTACAACACCAGTTCTGCGGCTGTCGTGCAGTGCGCCGCTACATTCCGCCCCTGCCGCCGGGCTTCGACGATACGCGCGGCAACGATGTGAGTGTCAGGCCAGTCGGTTTCGTCATACAGCAGCTTGAGTGCGCCAATCTTGTAAGCTGTTGATGCTGGAAGGTCTTCGCGGCCCATCACAGTGAGGCGCTGTGGCAGCGCTCCCGATCGTACGGCCGCGGCAAGGATACCGGCCTGCGGCGGACCGTTATCCGCTCCGGCATCGGTCACGCCAGTGATACCGTAGCGCAAGAGACTCATGCCCAGCCGTGCAAGCGATGGGGGGGTTGAGCCGATCCTGCTTCGCAGCCAGTCGTCGCACCGCCAGATGCGGCCCGTAGGCACGCCGTCCGGGCTGGTCTCGACGCCTTGGGGATAAGGCGCATCGCCGATCCGCGCGAGCCCAGCACCATTGAGCACCCAAAGCGCGCCAGTGCGATCCTGGATCCGCACAGGCCTGTCGCAGACCCACTGGTCGATAGCCGCAGCATCAAGAAGGCCCGCTGCACGCTCGTCATATCCCGTGGCACGCAGCCATGTCCCTGCATCGAGGCCCCGCACCGCCCTGTGCAGCTTGTCCCTGACTGCCTCGTACGTCAGCGACCCTGACAGGTCTACCGATTGCATCTGCGCGGCGGTGGCCAGCAAATGGAGATGATGATCGACCAACCCCGGCAACATCGTTGCGCGCTGCCCGTCCAGCTCGGGGCCCAAGGCGGATCTGTCACAACCTATCTCTGCAACCCGCCCATCACGGATAGCCAGGCTGGTGTGCGGACTGTCGGCGAGACGTATATTGCGGACGATCAGATCGAATCGGTCGCTCATGATATTTCCATCAGATTGGCAAAATGCGCTGCAGACTGAGCCAGCGAAACATCGATCAGTCCGACATTGTCACTGGCCAGGGCATCCAAAGCGGACTTGGCGGCAAGTAGCCCGGTCAGTGGATCGGCAAGAGCATCGCCCACAAACGACGGACATCCATCCTCCAATGCAACAAGGCCGCCTGCCGCTGCACAATCGTCGCCGAAGCCTACGCGCATGGCATTGGAGTCTAGCCAACCATGGGCAGTAATCGCTACCCAGATGAGATCGGGATTGAGCGCGAACAGACGCTCAGGCGACAATCCGATCCGCGCCAGCGCGTGGGCCCTCCCACTGGTGATCAGCACATCTGCTGCGGCGATCAGCGCTGTCAACGCCGGATCAGCGATGGACATGGACAAACAACGTTTGTTGCCATTGATTCGTCCATGGAGTTCCGGAGACGTTCGCGCTGTGGGGTCAGGCCGTGCTGGGCTCTCAACGCGTGTGGTGGCGATGCCTGCGTCGGCCAGCAACCCACCGCAGAGCGGACCTGCCCAAAGCGCCGACAGATCGATCGCAGACAGGGCTTCGCGCCGAGGCCTGTCGCGCCTGCGCAGAGGAGCTCTTGCGCAAAGCATCGTCTCGCCAACCCGCGCCACCGGCAAATGCAGCAACTCAGCGCGTTCCAGAATGTCTGTTGCGCTGCCCTGTCTCGCAGCCATCTCGACCGCTTGCCACGGTTCGGCATCCACATCGCACTGCGTCCAGGCAGGGACCGAAAGCCTGTCCTCATCGCGAGGAAGATTGACAGCAAGCCAGCCATCCTGTGCTTCGATCAACCGGCAGTGGCCGTTTGCCGAAATCCGCCCAGGTTCCGCCAGTGGTGGCACGCGGTCCCTGTGCAGCACTGTTCCGGGGTCGATGGAAATCCTGCCCCCGATTTGCCGTGCACCTTCAGCTAGCTGTACGCCAGTAGCCGCGACATGGTCGAAAAGCGCGGCGGTCATGGCTGAGTTCCGATGCCGTGGACAAGACCCCATTGCAGTGCGGTATGAACCGAAATGCGCTTGCCGCTGAGGGCAAGCCATGCACACCGATGCCGGCCGATCGCTTGCGAAACGGACGCAGTGCCCCCTGCACCGGGAATCAGGCCCATGCGCAGCTCAGGCAACTGAAACCATGCATCCGGAGACGCGATGCGATGCCCGGCTGCCGCCGCAAGCTCGATACCCGACCCGATGCAGGCGCCATGCAGAAAGACAGTCACCCGGTCACCCAATTCGCCGATCAGCCTGGCGCAGCTGTGCAACGTACGTACGACATGGGCGGCGGCAAGATCGTCAGCAGTCCCGAATTCATGCAGCGCGCCGCCTGTCGAAAAGCATCTGCCTGCTGCATTCAGCGTTACAATCGGGCAGGTCGGGTCGTCCGCGACATTGGCCAGAGCAGCATAGAGCGCATCGCGCATTTCTGCCGTCATTGCGTTTCGACCGGCAGCATCGTTCAGGGTCAAGCCGATCTGGTCGCCGTGGCGCTGCACGATCACGGGCGCACCGGATGTTGGCGGCGCATCCGATCGTTTCCGGGTATCGCGCCAGCGACCAAATTCGCTACCTCCCAACAGCGCCGAGTAAGCAAGGGATTCGGCGATGATTGCATCGGCAAAACCCAGACGCTCGGTGATCCGCAAAGTCTGGCATAAAACTGTGCTCGCTATCGGCGATCGTCTGACCATGGCCGCCAGTCCATTGGCGGCTTGCCACAGCCCGGAAGGCGCAATCGAGACCCAGGGGGCGGGTGCGTTGGCGACTGAGGTGAGCAGGACGTCAAACAGTGCCTGGTCGATCAGCGGCAAGTCGCCCTGGGCATCGACCCCGATCTTTACTGCCTGAATCGATACAGGGCTCCGAGCAAAGCGTGCGGCATCGACGATCATGACAGGGATCGAGCCTAGCGCTGAATATTCATCGGCTTCGATATGGTCGATCGGATCCATCCGCCACAAACGCCCCTAGCTCTCGACTGCAAGCTCGGCCTTAAGCACCCGGCGCAGCAGCTTGCCGGTCTCGTTATACGGCAGCGTGTCACGGAAGAACCACGCTTCGGGAGTCTTGGTCGAGCGCAGCCTCGCCTTGACCAAGTCTGCCAGCGCATCGGTATCGCAGATGCCGGGCCGACAGACGATGACGGCGGCGACCTTCTCGCCCCATTGCACGTCGGGCAGCCCCAGCACCGCGCAGTCGGCGACTTGCGGGTGGCCGCGCAGCACGTCCTCGATCTCCCCGGGCGATATGTTTTCACCGCCCCGCACGATGACATCGTCCAGGCGCCCCTCAATAAACAGATAGCCATCCTCGTCCAGCCAGCCGCCATCGTTGGTCGCGAACCAGCCATCAGGTGCGATCGTCTTTTTGTGCAGATACTCTCCCGACACCTGTTCGCCCCGGACGAAGATTTCCCCTGGCTCGCCCGGCCCCAACCGTGCGCCATCGGGTCCGCGGATCTCCAGTTCCAGTGCTGGCAGAGGCCTGCCGACCGAGCCAAGCCGACGTCGCACTGCAGGATCGCTGGACAAAATGGCGTTGCGATGATCGTCGGCGCTCAGCAGGGCGACCGTCGAACTGGTTTCGGTCAGGCCATATGCGTTGACAAAATCGACATGAGGCAAGACTTGCAGCGCGCGGGCGATCACGGGCTCGGGCATCCTTCCCCCACCATAGGACAAGGATTTGAGATTTGGGAGCGTTTGGCCGGTACTGGCCATGATATCGAGGATCCGGCCCAGCATGGTCGGCACCACCATGGCGTGGGTGATGGCTTCGCGCGCTGCAATCTCGACCCAGGCTTCTGCAGTGAATGCCGGAAGATAGACCAGCCGCCGCCCGCCATAGGCTGCTGTCAAAACCGCCGATATCCCTGCGATATGGTAAGGCGGCACGCTGACAAGCGTGGCCTCGTCCTCATCGCAACCCAGAAACTCTACGGTAGACATGACATAGGATGTCAGATTGACATGTCGCAGCACCGCCGCCTTGGGATCACCGGTGGTGCCGCTGGTGAACAGCAGCACCGCAATATCGTTCTCGTGATCAGGAAGGGGGGCCGGCACCGGGAGGGGGCCGTCCACAAAGCGCGACTCGAATGTGCTGCGCAAGATAATGTCGATGCCGGGTGTTCCTGATATCCGGTCGGCCATGTCATCATCGACAACCACGACGCCCGGCGCCGTGCGGGCGACAAGCCTGCGCAGGTCGTCGTCGCCGAGCCGGTAGTTGATCGGCACGAAGGGCATCCCGGCCATCCCGCTGGCGAACAGCAGTACCGGTAACGCTGCACCGTTCATGCCGATGAACGCGGCGTTATGGCCCTGGCTTTGGCGCAGCCAATGTGCCGCAGCATTGGCCCGCGCGCGCAGCGCCGCAAAGCGCATGCCATCGTGTAAACTGCCAAGCGCGATCCGCTCCGGGCAGGCATCTGCGGCGATTTCGAGGATGAGCGCGGTCTGCACCGTGGATCAGTCCGATGCCGGAAGCGGCTTGGCTTCCTTGAGGGTGAGCGGTCGGCCGTCGAATGCCAGCGAGCCCTTGCCGGGCTTTGCACCCAACACTTCAAGTCCCGTTGGCAGATCGGTATAGCGCTTGCCGATCAGTACGCCGTTGGCGTGAGCGGGATCGATCGCGCCCGTAGGTGCTTGATCCGAAGCTTGCGCGATGACAGCAACGCCGCCACACTGCAATTCGCCAGCGCTGGCGGGGGGCCGGACCACCACCAACTCTGCAGTGCACACAGCGCTCTTCCAGCGCGATCCAGGCTTGATTTCCATTACGCAATGGCCCCCTTGGCCTTCAGGTTCTCTATGCGGTCCCACTCTACACCCATTTCCATCAGGAAAAGTTCGGTGTGTTCGGATGCTTCAGGCGCGCGAGTATTGGTCGCACCCTCGCGATTGAATTGAACAGGGTTGGCGACCAGCCGGATCGGCGGTCCGCCATCTGCGGATTCGACGTCGAAAATCATGTCGTTGGCCTTGACCTGTTCATCGGTGCCGATGTCCTGCACCGACTGATACGGTGCCCATTGACCGCGCATCGTCTTCAGCTGCTGCATCCAATGGGCAAAGGGTTGCGAGGCGATGGCTGCCTTCACAAGCTCATAGGCCTCTTTGGCGTTCGTCATGATCGCTTCTGCTGTCGAAAAGCGGGGATCCGAGGCATGATCGGCGATCCCAAGATGGCCGAACACGTCCTCGATATAGGGGCCGGGCGAGAGCACGGTGAGGTTGATATACTTGCCGTCGGCAGTCCGGAACGCGCCGATAAAGGGGTTGGTGGCGACGGTAGAACCGCCGGGCATGGCCGCAACGAACAAATCCTGCTGGTCGGGCATTTCCATCGCGATATCGACAGCACAGGCCGTTGCCCAGATGCCCGAAGACAGCAGCGATACGTCGACCTCGCTCGCCTCGCCGGTGCGTTCGCGGTGGAAAAGTGCTGCGGCAATTCCGCCTGCGATGTTCATGCCGCCGATGGTGTCGCCATATGCCGGGCCGGGTTGCAGAAGCGGGCCGTCCAGCTCCTTGGGGGTAACCATCATCGACGAGCCGCCTCGCGCCCAGAAGGCGGTCGAATCGAAGCCGCCTTTCTCGCGCTCGGGCCCCTTGTCGCCATAGGCCGATCCGCGCGCATAGATGATGTCAGGGTTAGCGGCGCGGATATGCTCCAGATCGATTTTCAGCTTCTGACGCTGCGCGGGCAGATAGTTGGTCAGAAACACATCGCAGGTTTTGGCGATCTCATAGATCAGCTCTTGCCCCTCGGCTGAAGAGACGTCGACGCCAACGCTGCGCTTGCCGCGATTGGGGTGTTGCATTAGCGAAGATCGTTGCGGGTTTACGGCAAGGCGCTGGAGCATCTTGATGCCGCGCTGGGCATCGCCGCGCACAGGATGTTCGATCTTGATGACATCGGCGCCCCAGTCCGACAGCACCGCGCCGGCTGCCGGCACGAAGGTGAACTGGGCGATCTCAAGGACGCGTACGCCCTTCATTACCTGAGTCATATGCTACCCCCTTATGCCCCGTGGAAACCGATGGTCTTGATGTAGGTGAACTCGTTGAGGCCATCGACGCCATATTCGCGACCATAGCCCGACCGTTTGATGCCGCCGAACGGAGCATGGCTGGACATTCGGCCCGATCCGCCGTTGATTGACACGCCGCCAGTGCGCAGCTGCAAGGCCATTTCATAGGCATGGCCGACATTGGCGGAAAAGATGCCGCCGGACAGGCCAAAGTCGCTGTCATTGGCCATCGCGATGGCTTCTTCGTCGGTATCATAACCGATGACCGCGCCAATGGGACCGAACACCTCCTCCTGCGCCAGACGACTCGAATTGCTGACGTTGTTGAACAGGGTCGGTTCGTAATAGAACCCTTTGTCGAACCCGTCCGGGCGTTTGCCGCCCGCGACCAGGGTTGCGCCTTCGCTGCGGGCGATGTCGACATAATGCTCGGTGCGCGTGCGCGCGACTTCGCGGATCAGCGGACCGTAGTTGACGGAAGGATCCGCCGGGTTACCGATCTTGATGTGACCGAGCATCGCCTGCAGCGTTGTGACATAAGCGTCGCGCACGGAATTGTGGACGATATGCCGCGTGAGTAGCGCGCAGCCCTGTCCACAATGGGTGACGAACCCACCCATGCCATGCATCGCGGCCTGCTGGAGATCGGCATCAGCGCGCACGATCAACGCGGACTTGCCGCCGAGCTCCATCAGGCAGCGTTTGAGTGTCGGGGCTGCCTGCGCCTGGATCATCGCGCCGACCTTGTCAGACCCTGTAAAGCTGATCAGATCGACCCGCTTGTCGGTGGTGAGGAGCATGCCCGCCTCGACATCGCCGGTAACGATGTTGAGTACCCCGTTGGGCAAGCCGACCTCCTCGGCGATTTCGCCCAGGATCAGTGCCTCGATCGGAGTGTAGGGCGAAGGTTTGAGCACAACTGTGCAGCCCACCGCCATAGCCGGAATGATCTTGCCGATGTTGAGGAAGAACGGAAAATTGTAGGGCGTAATCGCCGCGACCACACCCATCGGTTCGCGCGAAAGTACGCCGCCGCCCAATGTGAGCGTGCCGTGCATATTGGGCGTCACTTCCACGGGCAGGGGGGTCACCGCATCGCGCGCCGACAGCGCCACCATGTGACGGGCATGCTGCATCGGGATGCCATATTGCAGATAGTCGGCCAGCATCTGGGTGGCTCCGGCCTCGGCAACGATAAGCTGCACGATCTCGGCCTTGCGACGGTCGATGGCATCTAGAAACTCCGCCAGCTTCGCCTGCCGTGCGGCTTGCGGAAGGCGCGGCCATGGCCCGGCATCAAACGCCTCGCGCGCAGCGCCGATTGCGGCCTCGACAATCGCGGAGGTGCCCACTGGCGCCATCATGATCAGGCTTTCATCGGCAGGATTGATCACCGCCTCGCTGCCTGGGACGGCTAACCACTCGCCACCGACATACAGGCAATCGGGATGCTTCAGATAACCCATGGCGCCTCTCCGGATCTGGCGGCTTTGCTGCGACTCCAGCACGCGCCTTATAATTGATGACTCGTCAGTTATTACGGCGGATGAGCGAGTACGTCAACCGCCGATCTGGGGGACAAGAATTTGCGATTGCACCGAGATATATAACTAGGTAATCGATGAAAAAGATAATGTTGTCCGGAGAGTGATGATGGCCACCGAGCCCCCGAAAGTATGCCTGCATATCGGCGGAATGTCGCGCGCCCAAGGCTCCGGCGGCAGTCATGATCATGTCAGTCCGGTGACCGGCAAAGTGCAGGGCACCATTCCGCTCGCCGGTCCCGACGAAATGGCAGAGGCTGTGACTATCGCGCACGCTGCGCGGGATGGCTGGCGGCGCTCGCGCCCCGAAGAGCGCCGCGACATCCTCAATCGCCTGGCCGATCTCATGGAGGCCAATAAGACCCAATTCGCCGAAGCGGCGGCGCTCGACGGTGGCACACCGCTCTTCGCCGGTGAGCGAGGTGTCGATACTGCAGTTGCCTGGACTCGCTATTATGCGGGCTGGTGCGACAAGCTCTCGGGCGAGCTCATCAGCACCTTCGACACGCGTGGCGAATTTTCTTATACCGTGCCGGAGCCAATCGGTATCGTTGGCATCATAATCACCTGGAACGGTCCGCTGATTTCTCTGGCGATGAAGGTTGCCCCGGCGCTCGCGGCAGGCAATTGCGTGATCGTCAAACCCGCCGAGATTACGCCGTTTGCGCCAGAATTGTTTGCGCGGCTGTGCAAGCAGGCAGGTGTGCCCGATGGCGTCATCGCCATCATGCCGGGTACAGCTGAGGCAGGAGAGGCACTGGTGCGCAACAACAAAGTCGAGCTGATCAGCTTTACCGGCGGGCCGATAACCGCGCGCAAAATCATGGCGGTCTGCGCCGAACAGATCAAACCGTGCGTCATGGAACTGGGCGGCAAATCCGCCAGCCTGATGTTTCCGGATTGCGATATCGATGCCGCCTGCCAACGCGCGGTGTTCTGGTCGATCGGCATTCTTTCGGGTCAGGGCTGTGCGCTGCCGACGCGGCTGCTGGTCCATGCCGATATTTATGACGAGGTGCTGGGCAAGCTCCACGCCATCGCCAGCCAGTACAAGGTCGGCGATCCGTTCGAACCAGGGGTCCAGGTCGGTCCGCTGATCAACGCTGCGGCGTGCGAGCGCGTCAGCGGCATGTTCGACCGGGTACGCAGTGAGGGCAGCGGGAGGTTCCTGCTCGGCGGCACCCGCAGCGGCGGGGCTTTGGCGAGCGGCAACTTCATCGAGCCGACGATCATTGCCGATGCCGACCCTGACAGCGAAATCGCGCAGGTCGAGATCTTCGGTCCCGCACTGGTGGTGATGAAGTTCCACGATGAGGACGAAGCTGTCGCCATTGCCAACAACAGCCAGTACGGCCTGGCCGCCTACATCCAGTCGAACGACCTCAAACGCGTCCACCGGCTGGCCGAGCGGTTGTATGCTGGCGGCGTCTACGTGAACGGCGCGACGCAAATCAACCCGCACACGCCCTTCGGCGGCGTCGGAATTTCCGGTTTCGGCAAGGAAGGCGGGAAGGCCGGTATTGACGAGTTCCTGCGCTACAAGACCGTCACCATCGCCTGAGAAGGGATCAACTTATGGCTTTTTCGAACGAGCAGTTCCGTCTTGATGGCAAGGTAGCTGTTGTCACCGGCGCAGGGGGACGCGGCAACAGCATCGGCCGCGCCTATGCGCTGGGCCTCGCCAATGCGGGTGCGGCCGTCGTGGTGGCCGACATCAATGGTGACGGCGCACAATCTGTTGCCGACGAGATCACTGCGCTGGGTTGCAAGGCAATTGCGGTCCGCGTCGACATCACTAACCGAGAGTCCACTGCCGCGATGGCCGCATCCGCGACCGAAGCGTTTGGTGGCATCGATATACTGGTCAACAACGCTGCACTGATGGTTGAAATCGTAGGCGCACCCGCCAGCCAGATCAGCACCGAAAATTTCGACCGCGCGCTGCGCGTCAACCTGCACGGTGCGCTCAACTGCACACAAGCAGTGATCGCATCGATGGCCGCGCGCGGCGGCGGGCGGATCGTCAACCAGCTTTCGGCAGGGGCATTTCCGGCGCAGACCGTCTATGGCGTCACCAAGCTTGCTCTGCTGGGGCTGACGACGACGCTGGCGACCGAACTCGGCAGCCAGAACATCACCGTCAATGCGATCGCGCCGGGGATGACGACCAGCGCGGCAGGTTTGTCTTTGACCCCGCCAGACAGTCCGCTTGTTGCCTACGTGCAGGGCCGCACCCCGATCCACGGCATGGCCGATCCGCAAGAGCTGGTTGGCCCTCTGCTATTGCTGGTCTCCGAAGCCGGACGCTGGATGACTGGGCAAACGCTGAATGTTGACGGCGGCTGGGTAATGCGCAGCTAGAGCACGAATCATGCCGAATTGTGTCGCTGCCAGGCAAAATAGGTCTCTGGCGCGAACGGGTTGAAGTACGGCAGCCAGAAAGTATCAATCCCGTGCCAGCAAAAAGCACCCCGCCAGTGGTCCGCCCGCGGTTGTCAGTGCCGCGACTTTGGGGTTGCCTTGCACCTGACGTGCGCCGCCCAGTCCCCAAAGCTGCGTGCATGCCTCATGCACCTGGCCATAAGCGTGCATGCGTCCGGCCGACAGCGCGCCGCCATTGGTGTTGATCGGGAATGCGCCGTCGAGCGCGATGTTCGCACCGTCTCCGATAAAGTCCTTGGCCTCGTAAAGCCCGCAGACACCCAGATTTTCCAGCCAGTTGATGGTGTGAAAGCTGAACCCGTCATACAGTTCGGCAACATCGATATCGCCCACCGTCAGATCGGTACGGTTCCACATCATCCGTGCGACTTCAGGCTGCGCCTGCGTCGAAAGCGCATCGAGCTGGGTCCAGCTGTTGCGATAGCGCATCGAACTGCCCACCGCCTCGATCCAGGTCAGCGGATTGGGGCCATCACGGGCAGCATCACGATGCGACAGGATAATTGCGGTCGCCCCATCGATCGGCACGTCGCAGTCGTAAAGGCGCAGCGGCGTCGCGATGATGGGCGAGGCGAGATAATCCTCCACTGTGATCGGCGTACGATAGATCGCCGCCGGATTGAGTACAGCGTTGCGCCGCCCGTTGATTGCGATCTGAGCCACCTGTTCGGGCTTGATCCCCGATTTGTGGACATACTGATTGAAGAAGAGCGCCTGCTGCAATGCCGCAGCATAGCAATGATAAGGCGCGTACCAGTTGAAAATGCCGTAGACGCGCTCGCCTGGCCGGTTGAGTGCATTGGCGAACCCGGTCTTGCGCGCGGTCGCCTCGTACATCGTGCGATAGACAAGTACATGGCGCGCCAGCCCAACTGCGATTGCGCCGATGGCATTGAATAAGGCACCGAACTGGCCGGAGGTCTCCGATGCGTTGGAATACCAGTCGAGCTTGAGCCGCAATGCATCCTGCAGCTGCGGGATACCGACCGGGGCAAAGCCGTTGGCCTCGCCGCTGCCGCCCGGCCAGCAGGCGATACCGTCAATATCGGCGCGCTTGAGTCCGGCATTGCCGATCGCTTGCAGCGCTGCATCAATGGTCAGGCCAAGCGCGGATTTGTCTGCTCCGCGAGAAATGACCGATTGGCCGATGCCGCTGATCGCAGTCTGCTTCTCGGGATAGCTTTTCATGGCACAGGATCAGGAGCAAACAGCGGGATCCACAAGTCACCGGTTTGCTCGAACTGAACCTTTACCGGCATGTCGAAGCGCACCGAAGCTGGATCGCATCCTACGATGTTGGTTGCCAGCCGAACATCGTTCTGCTCCGCAAGGCGCACCAGCGCCAGCACATAGCGATCTGGCAGGCCGGGCATCCATATCTTGTAGTTGACCGTGAACGTTTCGACGAAGCCGCGCCCGGATACGGCGGTGTACACCGTTTCGCTATTTTCGCATTCGGGGCAGAAGCCGGTGGGCGGATGAATAAAATAGCTGCACAAGCAGCATTGCTGAATCAGCAACTGGCCGTGCGCACCGGCAGTCCAGAATGGCATGGTGTCGCTGGTCAGCGCGGGCAGCGGGCGCGGCGCATGAGTGTTCATGCGGAGGTTGCGGAAGCAGTCGCCCTGCCTCTCGGGAGAGCGAACGCGCACAGGGTTGCCAGAATGCTGAAAGCTATCACCACCGCTATGGTCAGTTGAAATGCTGCCTGGGTCGGATATTGCGCCTGGCTTGCCGGATCGGTGACGACCTGCGAGGCCAACAGGCTGGTTACTATCATCGCGCCAATGCCCTGAAACAGCCCACGCACTACGGCCAGCATGCCCGAAACCTCACTCGTGCGGTCAGGTGTGACCGCCTCGGCAAGGATCGTGGGGCCAACCGCGAACAAGATTGTGGTGCCGAACGAGATGACGCACAGGATCGCGACGACGGTGCTGATGCTGTCATGAAGGAAATAGACCATCACCCAGCCGCTCGCAGCCAGCGCGCCGCCCAGCAACATTGCCATGCGTCCACCGCCGCGTCCTGTGATCCAGCCGCTCAGCGGACCGGCAAAGGTCGACAGCAGGTTGGAGGGCAACTTCGCAAGACCGGACACGAAGGCACTGACTCCCAGGCCAATGCCCGTCCAAACCGGCGATTGCAGCAGGATCGCAAAGATGAGTGTGATCTGCAACGAGCTGAGTGCCACCAGCGCGGTGACGACATTGGCGACCAGCACGTTGCGATTGCGAAACTGCCGGACATCGAGCAGCGGCACCTTGGCAGTCAGGCTGCGCCAGAGCCAATAGGCGAGCAGTGCCATCCCTGCTGTGAAAGCAACCAGCCCGGTGTTGTCGAACAGCCCCAGCTTGGCGATACTGCCGACATAATAAAGCACCAACATGATGCCCGGCGCAAACAGGATTCCTGAGAACCAGTCGATCCCGGCAGTGTTCGCGCCGAGTGGCGATCTGGGTACCCACAGTCGAACGGCACCCCAGGCCGCCGCGCAAAAGCCGACGCTTGCAATGAAAACGCCGTGCCAGCTGTAGTTGTCGGCAATCCATCCGCCAAGGATGAGCCCGGCAGCGGTGCCCACTGAAGCGCCTGAAATCATCAGGCCTATGCCCATCGGCACATGTTGCTGAGGCAGATTCTCACGGACCAGACCGATGCACAGCGCCAAGATCGCGCCGGTCATGCCCTGCATGATCCGTCCAGCCAGCAGCCAGCCGAAGCTGGGGGCAAAGGCGCTGATCAGCGATCCGGCAACCCCGATCGCCAGAACAATCAGCAGCACGCGCCGTCGCCCAAATATATCGCCCATCCGGCCCACCAGCGCTGCAGCTGCCGCTCCGACGATAAGATAGGCCGTGACCAGCCAGCCCACTAGCGCAGGGTCGCCGAAATCCTCGATCAGATACTTCATCACGGCGATGATCATGGCGGATTCGAACGATCCGGTGATTTCGGCAATAAACAGCGCGAAGATCATGAACCTGTAGGGTTTGAGGGCCGCCCAATCGGTGTTGGCCGTGGTGCTGATATTTGCGCCGTTCATGCGCGTTGCAGCAGCATGGAGCCGGCGAGCGGTCCGCCCCCCATGCCGACCACCGCAGTTTGGGCATCCGCCACCTGCCGCCCTGCGCCTTCGCCCCAAAGCTGGGTGCACGCCTCATGCAGATGGCCAAAGCCATGCAGGCGTCCCGCTGACATTTGCCCGCCGCCAGTATTGGTGGGCAGACTGCCAGTGAGCGCGGTATGGCCGTCACCGATGAACGCCTCGCCTTCGCCACGCTTGCAGAAGCCGAAGGATTCGAGCCACATCGGCACGAACACGCTGAAACCGTCATACAATGCGGCGATGTCGACATCGGCAGGCTTAAGGTCGGTGCGGCTCCACATGTCCTCGCAGGCGTCGAGCGAAGCCATCTGGGTCAGGTCAGCGCGCTGGTCCCAGCTGTCGCGCCGGGTCAGCGCGGCACCCATGGCGGCGATGGTGATGGGCGGTTTGCGAAGGTGGCGCGCAGCATCGGAAGCCGAAACGATCACCACGCAGGCTCCGTCGATGGGGATGTCGCAATCGAACATGCCCAGTGGATCGGCGATCATCCGGGCTCCGAGATAATCGTCCATCGACATAGGCTTGCCGTGGAAGATGGCACGCGGATTGGCTTGGGCATTGGCCCGCTGAAGGACGCACTGCGCGCCGAGCTGTTCGCGCGTCGCGCCGAATTCGTGCATCCTTCGGCGCGCAAACTGCGCGGCCCAGGTCGCGGCAGACAATGCCCCCATAGGGACAAGCCATTGCGTCCACCCGTCGATCCGCCCGCCATTACCGACCGGAACGCTCGCGCGCCGTCCTGCGGACTGTGAAGAGGATTCGGTGAGTGCACGAAAGCACAGCACATGCCGCGCCTGCCCAGTGCTGACCGCCATCGCGGCGATCATGACCGGAGACATTTGCGCCGGACCTTCAGAGCTTGACGAATGCCAGCGCGTCTTCAACCCCAGAGCCTCGCGCACCTCGGTGCAGCCAAGCGGCGACATGCCCGGTGACCCGTCATGCTTGCCAGGATAGGTGGTGATGCCGTCAATGTCGTCGCGGCCAAGACCTGCATCCGCCATCGCTTCCAGCGCAGCATCTGCCAGCAGATCGATGCAGGGCCGCTGGGTGTTGCGGCCCAGTTCAGACATGCCGATGCCAGTGATTGCAGCTTTCAGCATAGCTCGTCCTGTCCCGTTGCATTCTTGTCGTTGCGCGCTATTAGTAACGAACCGTCAGTTTTTTAAAAGGGGAAAGTGCATGGCCTTGCCGTTGCCTGCGATCACGCCGGAATCTGCCGCTTTCTGGACTGGCGGCGCGCATGGCGTGCTGCAGATCATGGCATGCACGATGTGCGATCACCGTATCCACCCGCCGCAGTTGATGTGCCCGCAATGCCTCTCACGCAACGTTAGGCCGGTGGCAGCATCGGGGATGGGGACCATTTACAGCTACACGATCAACCATCAGGCGTGGATACCCGAACTCCCGGTTCCCTATGCGCTGGTGATCGTAGATCTCGACGATCAGCCGGGCGTAAGGATAACCGCGATGCTGGAGGCGGATGATCTCGGCGCAATCGCCGTTGGTGCCCCGGTAGTGGTGGACTTCCACGAGCGTGAGGATGTCCACATTCCGTATTTCAGGCTTGGCTGACGCTCAGCCGAACCTTGCGCCTTCTGGCACACCGGCGCGCGCGGCACGCACCTCGATCAGATCGGCATTAACATCGCGCGGCAGCGAGACGATCGCCAGCAGTGCAGCAGCCATGGATTCTGGACTGGCTGCCTCGCCTGCCATGCTGGCATGGCCGGTTTCGACGATTTTTTTGTAGAATGCCTGGCTGTTTGCGACAGACCAGTTGGCCGATCCGGTGCTGCCCGCGACCGATCCCGAGCGCAGAATGGAGACGCGGATATTGTCAGCCTGTAGTTCGCCGCGCAGCCCGGCCGAAAGCGTTTCGACCGCTGCTTTCGTGGCGGCGTAAATGGTGAGCATCGGGAAGGGATGGTTGACCGATTCGCTGCTCAACGACACGATCTGGCCACTAGTCTGTTTCAGATGCGGAATTGCGGCTCGGATCAGCCAGATTGGCCCGAGTACATTGATCGAGACATGCTGCGCGATATCAGCGTCGCTGGCGTCTTCCAGCATGAATGGCCAGAAGACGGCAGCGTTGTTGACGATAAGGTCGATCCGGCCGAACTGCGCGGCGGTGCGCTCGACAGCACTTTTTACGGCTTGCGGCGATGCGATATCACATTCGATGGCTATTACCTGTCCGTCGTGCGTCGGCAAGCTCGACAACTCGGCCGAAGCCCTCGCCAATCCCGCTACGCGCCATCCGGCAGCGGCAAGCGCCAAGACGAAATGCCGCCCCATGCCCTTGGATGCTCCGGTGACGATGGCCACCTTGCTTGCGTGATCGTTCATCCTGTTGCCCTTGCTCGGTTAAAGTGACATCCCGGATTAACTGCAGATATTGACGACCTGTCAATTTCTGTCACTGTTTGTTGAGATTTGACGCAGCTTGGCTTAGTCCTCAATGCGCCAGACTAGGGGCCCAAAGTGAACCGAACCGCGAGCATCGATAAACCTGCAGCTCAGCCTCGCCTCGTCAATCAGAATGGTCAGCGCATTGGAGCCAAAGGCCAACGGACCCGGCAGAAGCTGATCGATGTCACGGTCGAACTTCTTCAGACCCACGGCCTGCGCGACCTCACCGTCGCTGAGGTCGCAAGGGTCGCGCAAACCTCGCCTGCGACTTTCTATGTGTATTTCGATGGTGTGCCTGAGGTTGTGCTCTCGGCTCTTGAAGCCGCAAGCCAGACTTCGCCGGAAATGCTGGCGCTTTTGGACGCCGACTGGGTTGGAGAGGATGGCCTTCAGCAGGCGCGCAGTTTCGTGACCATGTATTGTGGCATCTGGCTGGAAAACAGCACCGTGTTTCGCGTCAGGAACCTCGCAGCTGAAGAGGGCGATTTGAGGTTCATTGAAGCCAGGCGGAGCGCTGTGCGTGTCCTGCTTTCGCGGCTGACGGCACGCGTCGAAGCGGGCAGGATTGCGGGCCGTGTCGCTCAATCGATTGATGCGAGCGCCAATGCTGCGGCTATACTCATTCTGCTCGAGAGGCTGGCAGCGGTCGGCTCGCTTGTCAGTACAGAAGGACCTGATCACAGCGACATAAAGCTTGCTGCTGCCAATATGGTCGCGCACGCCATGGGCGCGCTTTAACTGGCAGGCTGCATCGCCGCGGCGATCAGCGCGGGCACATTGATGAGCCCCGTATTGACGCCGCCGGTAAAGGCTCCGTCCACCGGAAGGCACACACCACTGATAAAGCCGGCTGCCGGACTGTTGAGGAAAATTAGCGGCCAGGCCTGTTCCTCAGCGGTTGATTGCCGTCCGGAGGGGAGCGCAAAAATCTCCAGGATCTTTGGACCGGCAACGACCTCGAAGTCCTTCATCATCGGCGTGGCCGTCGGGCTGGGCAGGGTGGCGTTGATGCGGATGCCGCGCTTGATGAGGTCGACTGCGCGCTGCTGCGTCCACACCACCAGAGCCTCTTTTGAAAATCCATATCCGTCGGCGACAGCGTCGGCATGGGCTTTAACCCACTCCATCGCCGCGGCGGGATCGTCAATGGCAATGAACTCCTGGAGCAAAGCCAGACGAGCGTGATAGTTCATTGCAGCGTTCGACGAGACTGTGACAACGGCACCGCCTTCCCGAATTCGGGGAATCCACTGGTTGGTCCAGTGGCGGATGCCGATGAAATTGACCTGGACCACGTCTTGCGCAGGAAAGGTCTGAGGCAGGCCTGCGCAATTGAACACTGCGTCCACCTCTCCGCCAATGGCTTCGACCGCTGCCTCGATGGCCGCTGTGTCCTTGAGGTCGACTTGAGTGAAGGATGCCAGACCGACGGGGCTGGGCTTGATGTCCACGCCGTGCACCTCTGCCCCCAATCGAACCAGTTCCCGGGCGCACGCCTCGCCCATGCCCGAAAAGCAGCCCGCGATGACAACGCGCTTGCCAACATAAGACCAGATATCCGACATCCCCATCTCCTTTGCAGTCCAATGATCACGGCGCTGCTTGATACATCTGATACACACGGCCACCGCGCATGGAAGCGAAAAACTGACGATGATTCAACTTTTGGTCTAAGCGGGAACCGAGCAGCTGGCCCTTGAATCCGGCCAGTACCGGTCGCGAAGCTCGCGCTTGTAAAGCTTTCCGGTCTCATGCCGAGGGAGGCTGGCCTCGAAATCGATGCTGCGCGGGCATTTGTAGTCAGCGAGTCGGGACCGGCAAAACGCGATCAGTTCGTTGGCCAGCGCGTCGCCCGCTTCCTGCCAGTTGCGCGGCTGGACCACAGCCTTCACAGCTTCGCCCATATCCGCGTCAGGAACACCGATCACCGCGACGTCGGCGACCTTTGGGTGGGCGGCGAGTATATTTTCTGCCTCTTGCGGATAGATGTTCACACCGCCTGAAATGATCATGAAGCTCCTGCGATCTGTCAGGAACAGATAGCCGTCGCTGTCGAGATATCCGATATCGCCCAGCGTCGTCCATCCGGGGTGCACGGGATGGCGCGCAGAGGCGGTCTTCTCTGGGTCGTTGAGATAAGCAAAATCCCAGCCGCCTTCGAAGTAGATCAGGCCTTGTTCACCGCAAGCCAGGACATTGCCTGATTCATCTGCAACGTGCACCACTCCCCAATCGGCCCTGCCTACCGAGCCGGGCTTCTCCAGCCATTCCTGCGGTGTAATGAAGGTCGATCCATTGCCTTCCGATCCGCCATAATATTCGTAGATGATCGGCCCCAACCAGTCGATCATCGCGCGTTTGATCTCGACTGGGCAGGGAGCAGCGGCATGGACGATATGGGTCAGCGATGCGGTGTCGAACTCTTTGCGCTGCGCCTGCGGCAACTGGAGCAGGCGAATGAACATTGTAGGCACCATCTGCGCGAAAGTTACCCGGTGTTGCGCGATTGCCTGCAAGGTGCCCTCGGGTGTGAATTTGTCCGGTATAATGACTGTGCCACCCAGTCGCTGGACAGAGGTGCTGAAGGCGAGCGGGGCAGTGTGGTACAAGGGCGCGGGCGAGAGAAATACCGTGTCCTTGCCGACGCCGTAACGCATCTGCTGACGGGCAGCGAGCATGTGGGGTTCGGTCGCAGGTCCGCCAGTGAGCGGAAGTCGAACGCCCTTTGGTCGCCCCGTCGTGCCAGACGAATATACCATATGGAACCCGGCGCTCTCGTCCGAAATCGGGTGTGGCGAGAACGAAGTGATGGCATCGTGCCATTTGCAGCCAAGACCAAACGCGGTGTCTGCGAACAGGACGTGCTCAAGCGATGGGCAGTGGGTGCTCCGAATATCGAGCAAAGCCGACATCGCGGTGACTGACGCATCGCCGATCAGCAGCTTTGCGCTGCAATCGTTCAAGATATAGGCAGCCTCATCAGCGCCCAGACGGGTTGAGATCGGCGTGATGTAAAGCCCGGCCCGCTGAGCTGCCCAGTATATCTCGAAATAACGCAAGGTGTTGGGTGCCCAGAGCGCCAGCGTATCACCTGTTCCCAGCCCTAAAGAACGGAATAGGTGCGCACCTTGATTGGCCCACGTCTCGAGCGCCCCATAGGCCAGATGCTCGCCTGTATCGGCATGGATGGCGCAGGGTTTGTCTGGATTATCGAGGGCATGAAAGCGTGGGTGCATGAGATCTCCAGGCTTTGATGCCGAAGGTTGCTGGGTCTGCGGACGACCCCGGTCGCGCCAGGGCGACATCACAGAAATATAACTACGTCATATTTGAGTCAATGTCGGTCTGAATGATCTCGTCCGCATGATGCGATTGCAAACCTTGCCAAGGCATGCCGACCTAGTTATCACACTAGGTAATACATTTCCAGCGTATGCGGCGCGGACGGAGGGTGCCAATGATGATGATTATGCGGTGCTCCGATCTTTCCAATCTTGATGGCAGATCCCATGCGATAGCGCCTCGCCCGGTACAGCTGACAAGGGACGTTGGCTTCGTGAAGGGGTGCATTGCCCAGATAGGGTGAGGGTATCGGTATTCTCAGTTGAACGATCGGAGTAGTGAAAATGACGGATGAATTAGGTGTGGACGTTCGTGATGGCGTCATGGTCATTACCATGAATCGCCCCGACGCCAGGAACGCCATGAACAAGGAGATGGCTGAAGGCATTGCCCAGGCACTAGAAACTCTCGATGCCGACCCGGAAGTTCGCGTTGCCATCCTTACTGGTGCCGGCGGACACTTTTGTTCCGGCATGGATCTGAAAGGATTTTTGCGCGGCGAACATCCTGTCGATGCCAAGCGGGGTTTCGGCGGCCTTGTCCTTCAACCGCCAGTCAAACCCCTGATTGCGGCGGTGGATGGATATGCGCTGGCTGGTGGACTCGAAATGGTGCTTGCATGCGATCTTGTTGTTGCGAGTGCTGGCGCAAAATTCGGAATTCCCGAAACGAAGCGTGGTTTGGTGGCGGGGGCAGGTGGATTAATGCGTCTGCCAGATCAGATACCTGTGCGGATAGCGATGGAGCTGGCATTGACAGGTAACTTGTTCGATGCGGAACGGGCTTTGGGCATGGGCTTGATCAACAGGATTTCGTCTGGACCATCCCTGGAAGCCGCCATGGAACTGGCTCTCGAGATTGTCGCCAACGGCCCGATTGCTGTGCGTGTTTCAAAGCAGATCATTACGCAGTCACGAGCCTGGTCGCTTGATACGCGCTGGGAAAAACAGAATGAATACCTGCCAGAGGTCCTGCACTCCGCTGACGCCAGAGAGGGCGCGCTGGCATTTGCAGAAAAGCGCAAACCAAACTGGCGAGGTGAATAATACAATCTTAAAATCTCCCGACACCGTTTGCGCTTCAGTCAGTCATTTGTGGTGACTGAAGCTAGATGCTCATAGTGCAGGTGACAGCTGAACCATCTGTCGAGCAAATATCAATGATTGAATGGTGATCTGGTTTTTCAGGTCGGCAAGAAGTTCGAAGGTCGTGGGCGCATGCTTAGAGATATAGTATTGGTTCATGGCGGCGGGCAGGGAGCCTGGGTTTGGGCCGAGACCATTGCCGCGATTCGCGTGGAGGCTGGAGCAACCGCAGGGCGGATTTTTTGCCTGAATGTGCCGGGCTGTGGGGATAAGCGCGGTCAAGATACAACAGGCATGAGCATTCCAGATGTGATCGACGAGCTTGCGTCAGAACTGGATGCCAACAATGTTAGCGATGCACTGCTGGTCGGGCATTCGCAGGCTGGCACTCTGCTTCCCGGCCTTTGCGCAGCGCGATCCGATCGTATTGCGCGCGCAGTCTATTTTACCTGCGCGGCTCCCGACGTTGGGCAGACCGTTGTGCAAATGATGGGGGGTGGCATACACGGGAGTCATCAAAGAGAGGTCGGGTGGCCGCGAGATCCAGCCACCACGTCGTCATCAGAAATGTTCCATGCTGGTTTCTGCAACGATATGGATGAGAAGCAGTCACGCACCTTCGCGGCCAAGCTTGGTATGGACCATTGGCCGACAGCTTGCGCGACAGAATGGAGCAAATGGCATTATGATTCAGGCTGCTACGTTCCGGTGACGTATGTCCTTGCCCTTGCAGATAACATACTTCCTTTGGCTTGGCAGGAGCGATTTGCTGCAAGGCTCAACGCAAGCCGCTTGGTGCGCCTAGACTGCGGTCATCAGGGTATGAACACACGGCCATACTCTCTGGCAGAAATCCTGATTGAGGAAGCGCGCGTTCCTTATGTTGGTGCAGGCCACTGATGCGGGTAATGGTTTGGCCCATCTTCTGCTCCGGCATCTACGCTCTACTCTGCCTGTTGAACGCCGCATTCTCCTTCAGCTTTGAGCCAGGTCCGGCCATGCGAGGAGCATCGAAAATCTGACGCAGCACATGCAATAGACAGCAGATCATCGATAGCGACAATTGGGCATTCGTTGCCAATTTCGGGGTCGTTATCGCCATTGTTACCGCGCCCGTCTCTTGCGCCAACATTCAAACGAGCAATAAGATGATCCGATAGGTTTCGTTCGGTATCGTCCTCAATGACGGCGTGCCGTGCCGCAAGGCTTCCCCCAGTTCAAAAGTGCATGACATTCGGTGTCTTTCCGACACACGCGTTACCGCTCTCGACGTTGCACAACAATTCTTCCGCAGCCATGCCAATGCCCCACATCCCTTGCCACCTTTCTAATGAGCCAATCTATTAGTAGGTACTTAAATCGGATGGAAGAAAATTACAGAAAATCATCGACAACAATTGAGTAGTTTGGCATAGTTCAGATGCGGTTTGAACGCGCGAGTGCTCTCTAAGGGAACGGTGCGTGGGACTATTTATCTGTGCGAGTAATTTGAACAACCTTATCAAATACTTAAGGTTAACTTATTGAAACCACCCTCTCCGCCAGGTACCAATCCCACACAATCCCTGATCAGCTCCGAAAGTCCAGCGTCCCTGCGGGGTTTGCTGGTGATTCGGATCCAAGTGTGTCCCACGTTGTCCGGACCGACATTTTTGCAAATGTGGGACATAAAATCATGATCAGCGCCATGGAAGCGACTTCGAACACCGGCCCGAAGTCCAACGGTCAGTCCAGCCGCCGTGTCGGTTTTGGCGAGGGCCTTTTTTCGCTATGACAGGCCGGGAGGGACCAGCAGTTGGGTCTGCCGGGGCTGCGCTCGGCATGATCGGCCTGCCCATCGCGATGTGCGCGCGCAGCTCCAGGACACCGCGCCATTCGGGCTAACGGCACCGAACCGGTCGCAGTTTTTTGCGTGACCTGCTTGATTTGCCCGAACCATGGCGCGACCCTCGCGCGCGAGGGCGGAGCATCGGACAATCCGCCAGCATGGACGTATGGGGGAGCGATGATGCGACGGAACAGGCTTGCCTTGGCATTGGTGTTGCTGGCGCCGGTGTTGCTGGCGCCCGTGATGGGCGCGCGCGCCGCTGACGATCCGTCCAGACTGTTCATCGATCACCGCAGCACAACCATGAAAGCCGCCGAAACGCTGGCGGGGGAAGCGCGCGCCGATGCCATGCGGCTGGCGCGCATCCCTTCCGCCACCTGGCTGGCCTATGGCACGCCCGAGATCGCCGAGGGACTGGCGCGCGATGTCACCGAGCGTGCCGCTGCTGCCGGGCAGATTCCGGTGCTGGTCGCGTACAACATCCCTTATCGCGACTGCGCGCTCTATTCGGCCGGGGGCGCGGCGGATGGAGCCTCCTACCTCGCCTGGATCCGCGGGCTTGCCAAAGGAGTCGGAGACCGCAAGGCGATCGTCGTGCTTGAACCCGACGGGCTTGGCGTCATCCCCTGGCATCGCACGCTGGCGGGGATTATCGAGGGGTGCCGGCCCAAGGGCCAGGACGAAGCCGCCGCCGCGCGCCGGTACGATCAGCTGCGCGGCGCGGTGGCGATCCTGGCCGCGCTGCCGAACGTCCGCATCTATCTCGACGGCACCGGCAGCAGCTGGCTTGCCCCCGGAGAGATTGCCAGCCGCCTGATCCGCGCCGACGTGGACAAGGTCGCGGGCTTTTTCCTCAACGTCTCGAACTTTGAGAGCGACGCGCGCGTCGTGCCCTATGCCCGCTGGGTCAGCGATTGCATCGCGCTGGTCAGCCGCACCGGGCTCGATCCGCGCGCCTGCCCCAGCCAGTTTTCCGCCGACCCTTTCGAGAAGCCCGATAACCGCAGGCGGATCGATGCCGCCTATGACCGGCTGTTTGCCGAGCGCGGGCTGAAGCGCGCGCCCCAGTCGCAGAAACACGCGCTGATCGATAGCAGCCGCAATGGCTTGGGGTCGTGGAAGCCGCCTGCCGGGCGGTATCGCGATGCCGAGGTGTGGTGCAATCCGCCGGCCAGGGGGCTGGGACGCAGGCCGACTCTCGCGAGCGGCGAGGCCTATGTCGATGGCTTTCTGTGGATCAAGGTCCCTGGCGAATCGGATGGCGAATGCCTGCGCGGCACCGCCGGGCCGCAAGATCCGGAACGCCGGACCAAGGCACCAGCGGCAAGCCAGTGGTTCGTCGAGCAGGCGCGCGAACTGATCGAGCTCGCCAAGCCGCCGCTGGACCGCGACTAGACGCGCATCAGGCGATCGCCGGGGCCGCAGTCGATGCGCGCACCAGCAGCTCGTGCGCATGGTCGCGGCGCTGGGCAGGCTCTGGCGCGCCGTTGCCGTCGAGCAGCGCGATCAGCCGATCGGCGGCGTCCCAGGCCATCTGCTGCACCGGCTGGTTGACCGTGGTCAGTTGCGGCCAGGCGGTGCGCGAGACCTCAGAATTGTCAAAGCCCGCGACCGAAAGGTCCTGCGGGACCGACAGCCCCATTTCCCTGGCCGCTGCGATCGCTGCCACGGCCATGTCGTCATTTTGTGCGAGGATTGCGGTGGGGCGCTGCTTGCGGGACAGCAGGGTGCGGGCGACCCGATAGCCGATGTCATAGGTGAAATCGCCGGTGATCACGAGCGCCTCGTCGATCGCCACGCCAGCCTCGGCAAAGGCGCGGCGATAGCCTTCCAGCCGGCTGCCGCTGGCGGCATGCGACGGATCGCCCAGGATGATGCCGATCTGGCGATGCCCCAGCATCAGCAGATGCTGCGCGACCGCATGCCCGGCTGCGCTTTCGTCCATCGCCACCACGAGCCCGCGACCCAGATCGCGGTGCGGCGTGATCCGCGCATAGGGCAGGCGCTGGCGCTCCAGCATGTCCAGCAGCAGCGGCTGGTCGCAGGCTGGTGGGGCGAGCAAGACCCCGTCCAGCCCGGCCCGCAGCAGCAGCTTGCCCAGCTCTTCGGTGCGGCTCGCGACATGGGCGAAGGGCAGCACTACCAGCCGGTAACGCTCATCGTCGAGCCGGCTGAGCGCGCCGTTCTGCAATTCGACGACATAACTGGGGCTGGGCCGTTCATAAGTCAGGCCGATCAGGAACGAGCGTCGAGCGATCAGGCTCTGCGCCGCCAGATTGGGGTGATAATCGAGCGCTTTTGCAGCCTCTTTCACCTTGTGGCGCACCGCGGCGCTGACATGCGGCGCGTCGTTGAGCGCGCGTGATACGGTCTTGGGGGTGACCCCGGCCACCCGCGCAATATCAACGATCGTGGCGCGCTTTGAAATTATTCCCTCCAGACGTTGCATGGCCCCTGAACAGGTTCCAGGGGAAATTCCTCCAACGGAAACCCCCCAATAGGCCGATGCGATATGTCCCCTTTAGCGCCTCTCTTGACTTGTGTCGATGGATGGCGGTAAACGTTGACCGAGAATCGGTAAACGTTGTCAGGCGTAAACAACCGCCGACAGGATGGGAGGGGTGATGATCGTGCCGCGTGGGGCTGTTCTTGCATTGCGTAATGCGTCGCTAATGGCGCTGGCTTGGCCGCTCGCGCTTGGCGCCGGCCCTCTTTGTGCAGCCGCCGATGCCTCCAGCGCCGCTGCAGCCAGCGCAGAGGCGCATGCCGAACTCTGGCCGCAGCGCGAATCGAAACTGGCGCTCGATCCTGAAGTCGAGCGGAAGATCGACGACCTGATCGCCGCGATGTCGGTCGAGCAGAAGGTTGGCCAGATCATCCAGGCCGATATCGCCAGCGTCACGCCGGACGACGTCTATCGCTATCATCTGGGATCGGTGCTGAACGGCGGCAACTCAGCCCCCGGCGACCGCTACAATGCGCCTGCCAAGGATTGGCTGGCTGCTGCCGATGCCTTTTACACCGCGTCGATGAAGCCCAACGCGAAGCTGCCGCGCATCCCGGTCATCTGGGGCAGCGATGCGGTGCACGGCCATAACAACATCGTCGGTGCAACGCTGTTTCCACACAATATCGGCCTCGGCGCCGCGCGGAACCCGGACCTGGTGCGCCGGATCGGCGAGGCGACAGCCATCGAGATGCGGGTCACGGGGCTCGACTGGACCTTTGCCCCGACGCTGGCCGTCGTGCGCGACGACCGTTGGGGGCGAACCTATGAGGGCTTTGGCGAAAGCCCGGAGATCGCCGCCAGCTATGCTGCGCCGCTGATCGAAGGGCTGCAGGGCAAGGTCGGCGACAAGGACTGGCTCCGCGGGCCGCACATCATCGCGACGGCCAAGCATTTCCTCGGCGATGGCGGCACTTATGGCGGCAAGGACCAGGGGGATGCTCAGATGCCCGAGGCAGCGTTGCGCGATCTGTTCAGCCCGCCCTATCTGCCCGCGCTCGATGCCGGGGTGCAATCGGTCATGGTCAGCTTTTCGAGCTGGAACGGCGTGAAGATGCACGGCAACCGTTCGCTGCTGACCGATGTGGTCAAGGATCGCTGGAACTTCGACGGGTTCCTGGTCGGCGACTGGAACGGCCATGGTCAGGTTGCAGGCTGCACCACCACCGATTGCGCGGCCTCGGCGGTTGCCGGGCTGGACATGTACATGGCACCGGATAGCTGGAAGGACCTGTACCGCACCACGCTGGCGCATGCGAAACAGGGCGCACTGCCCATGGCGCGGCTCGATGATGCCGTGCGCCGCATCCTGCGGGTGAAGCTGCGCGCCGGAGTGTTCGAGGCGGGCAAGCCTTCGCAGCGCCCCTATGGCGGTCGCTTCGAGCTGCTGGGCAGCGCCGAACACCGCGCTCTGGCGCGCGAGGCGGTGCGCGAATCGCTCGTACTGCTGAAAAATGCGGGCAGCCTGCTCCCGCTCAATCCCGGCGCGAACATCCTGGTTGCGGGCGACGGTGCGGACAACCTGACCAAGCAGACCGGCGGCTGGACTTTGAGCTGGCAGGGGACCGGCACCAAGCGCAGCGATTTCCCCAATGCGCAGTCGATCTGGGAAGGCATCGCCGCCGAGGCGAAGGCCGCAGGCGGCATGGCAACGCTGTCGGCCGACGGCAAATTTGCCACCAAGCCCGACGTCGCCATCGTGGTCTTCGGTGAAGACCCCTATGCCGAATTTCAGGGCGACCGGCCCGACATTGGCTATGACGACGCCAGATCGCTCGACCTGCTGCGCAAGTTGAAGGCGGCAGGGATCCCGACGGTCTCGGTCTTCCTCTCGGGCCGGGCGATGTGGGTCAACCCGTTCCTCAATGCCTCGGACGCCTTCGTCGCCACCTGGCTGCCGGGGTCGGAAGGCGGCGGCGTGTCCGACATGCTGTTCGGCAAGGCCGATTTCCGCGGCAAGCTACCCTATAGCTGGCCTAAGGCCAGCGACCAGACCGCGGTCAATATCGGCGATCCGGGCTATGATCCGCTCTTCCCCTATGGCTTTGGCCTGACCCTGGCCGACAAGGGCGAGCTTGCCCCGCTGCCGGAAGCGCGCGCCAGCGTCGCTGTCGCTGATCCCGGCGTGCTGTTCGCTGCGGGCAAGCCCGGCGCCGGGCGCCGGCTGCTGATCGGTCCGCCGGGCAGCCTTTCGACCAATCCCGGCCCCGATCTGATCGAGGCGCGCGCTGCCGACCGGATTGCGCAGGAAGATTCGGTACGGCTGCGCTGGACAGGAGCGGGGCAGGCGGTTGCCGCCATTGTCCGCGACGCCCCCGAGGATCTTTCGCGCCAGTCGAATGGCGAGCTGGCCCTCGAAATCGAACTCAAGGTCGATACCCCGCCCACGGCTGAGGTCAGCCTGTTGATGGGGTGCGGCGCGCAGTGTGCTGGCGGCTTCCCGCTCGGCCCCATGCTCACTGCCGCCGCAAAGACCGGCCAGTGGACGCGGATCGCGGTTCCGCTGAGCTGCTTTGCCAAGGCAGGCGTCGACATGACCCGCGTCGATACGCCGCTCAGCCTCGCGACCGCGGGCAGGCTCGAAATCGTCATGTCCTTGGCCAGAATCGTCTCGCCGAGCGGACCGGTAGTTCAATGCAAATAAGATTGAGAATAGGGAGGATGTCATGAACACAAACAAGTTCACACGCGCCGCGCTTTTCGTGCTGCTGTCGACCTCGGCGGCGTTGCCTGCCTATGCGCAGGATCGCCCTGCCGACGGGGCGGAGCGCGACAAGGACGAGATCATCGTCACCGCCAACCGGCGCGAGGAAAATCTGCAGGACGTCTCGGGCGTCGTCCAGTCGTTGGGCTCCGAACAGCTGCGCCGGGACGGTATCGTCGAACTGCGCCAGCTGCAGCTGTCCGTACCCGGCCTCAGCATCGCCAACCAGGAAGGCAATGTCGAAATCTTCATCCGCGGCGTGGGTTCGGCAAACAATACCGAACTGGGCGATCCCGGCGCAGCGCCGCATCTCAACGGCACCTATATCCCGCGTCCACGCGGGCTCGGCCTGATGTTCTATGACCTTGAACGCGTCGAGGTGAACAAGGGGCCGCAGGGCACGCTTTACGGGCGCAACGCGCTGGCGGGCACGCTCAATATCATCACCGCCAAGCCCAAGCTGGGCCAGTTCGGCGGCTATGCTCAGGCGGAGGTATCGAACCGCTCGTCTTATGCGGCGGAAGGCGCGATCAATGTGCCGCTGGGCAGCACCGCGGCGCTGCGCGCTTCGGCTTACTACGTCAACCGCGATTACGGCTTCAACAACGTGTCCACCGGTGCGCCGGCCAACACGCTGAAGCCTGCGGGGCTCGAAGAAAATTACGCCGCCCGCCTCTCTTTCCTCTGGGAGCCAAGCGACCGCTTGAGCATCTCGATCATCGGCGATTACGGCAAGGAGACGGGGACTGGCTATCCGGGTGCGAACATCTTCAGCGCGGTCGCAGCGACCGGCCTCAGGCCCGACAAGCTGAACCTCAGGGATGTCGTCTATCGCGGCCTGCAGGGCGATATGGAAAACGAGCTCTGGGGTGTCCAGGGAAAGATTGCCTATGATTTCGGTACCTTCGGTGCCGAGCTGACAGGCAGCTACCGCTCGGTCGATTTCTATCAGGTCAATGCCTCGAGCGACGGCATCGACTTTCCCGGTCGCGACCTGTCGGCGGTGCAGTACGACAATTTCTCGGGCAATTTCTGGCAGACCAAGTCCAAGAGCCAGGTCTATGAAGCGCGCATCTTCGCCAATGAAGACCAGCCGTTCCGCTGGAATCTGGGCGGCTTCTATTTCAACGAGGACCAGGCGGTCGGCTATCTCGCGCTCGCCGATCGCGGCTATTGCTGCTATTCGGCGACCGAATTCGTGATGCCCGAGGTGAAGGGCGAAAGCTTCGCCTTCTATGCCGACGGAACCTATGACGTCGCCGACCGGCTGCGGCTGATCGCGGGCATCCGCTATACCGAAGAGAAGAAGTCGCGTTTCGGTATCGGCGGCAACTGGGCGCTGACGTTGGGCGGCGAGGATTTCGCCTGCTGCTTTGCGACGCGCGTCGGCACCGAAGGCTTCCGCCCGGCCTTGCTCGACCGGCCCAACTTCAACGTGTCGAACATCACCACGCCGAGCGGCCAGGCGCAGTTCCTGATCGAAGGCATCGCCCGGCCGGGACTGAGGGATACGCTGATCGCGCAGATCGGATCGATCGCCAACGGCACCAACCCCAATGGCACCTGTATCGATCGGCCCGATATCGACAATGGCTTCGTCAACTGTCCCGCGCTCAACCCGGCGGATCGCAATGGCGGTTTCAGCTTTGCGAACCTCACCATTCCAGGCCAGCAGATCGGGCGGGCCAAGTTCGATTTCATCGACTGGCGCGTCGGGGTCGAATTCGACATCAACGACGACCACATGCTCTATGCCAAGGTCTCGACCGGGCATAAATCGGGCGGCTTCAACGACAGCTTCAACGGGTCGGCGATCCCGGAAGAATTCCGGCCCGAAGACCTGCTGGTCTATGAATTCGGCAGCCGCAATGCCTTCGACCTGTTCAACCGCCCGGCGGTGTTCAACCTGACCGGCTTCTATTACGATTATAACAACCAGGTCTTTCAGGACCTGACCTGCATCAACCTCGACACCACGCAGGCCCCGCCGGTGTGCAACGGCTTTTCACTGGTCAACCGCAATATCGGCGCGTCGCGGATCTATGGTGCAGAGGCCGAATTGCGCTTCAAGCTGCCGGGCAGTTTCGCGGTGGATCTGAACGCGGCGTTCCTCGACACCAAGATCACGCGCGGCACGGTGGCCGATGCACGCGCGCAGGATTTTGGCGCAGGTGGCAATTCGCCGCTGATCAGCCTGGTGGGCAACCGCCTGCCGCTGGCGTCGAAGATCAACATCAGCGCGCGGCTGTCGCAGTCCTTCCAGGCGGGCCCGGGCCGGTTCGACTGGCAGGCGCTGCTCAACTACCGCTCCTCCTATTTCCTCAGCCAGTTCAACGAGGATGACATCGTCTTCCTCGACGGCACGCGGCAGACCTCGCTGGCTGCGGGCTTCCCCGACCGGCAAAAAGGCTTTTCGACGCTGAACCTGGGCATGGGCTATACGATCAGCAACTTCCGCATCGAGGCCTGGGCCAGCAACTTCCTGAACGAAGAGATATCGCAAAAGGCGCTGGTCGGATCGTCGCTCAATATCCGCTTCCTCAACGATGCGCGCAGCTATGGTCTTCGCGTTCGCGTGGACTTCTAGGCGGGGCTCCGGCTGCTGCCGGTCCTTCGTCCGGATTTCTGGTGTTCGGTGATCTCTGCGCGGTGAAATGGACCATTTCCCGCGCGATCACTTCAGGCATAAGGGGGCCAACGCCCGGGCCGTTCATGCGCTTCTGGCGGATGGGCGGTCCGGGACGGCGGGCCTGGGTACAGTGCGGATGAAGCCATGGGTGTCGGAGCTGGAGCATGAGCGTTGGGCGGCAGACCCGGTGACCCAGGACACGGCACCGCCGAGGCCCGGCTTTCTGCTGCTCTATGCGCTTGCCTATGCCGGCGGCGTCATCGCCTATACCCCGTTCCTGATGCTGATGCTGCCCGCTCGGGTGACCGAACTGGCCGGCAACCAGGATGTGCGCTGGCTGGGCTATATCGTCTTTGCCGGGGCCATCGCCGCCAGCCTTTCGGGCGTGGCCTCCGGCTGGCTGAGCGACACAAGCCGCCGCCGCAGGGAATGGGTCGCGCTGGGCTTGGCAGCGACGGTGGCGCTGCAACTCGCCATCGCACAGGCCGGCACCATCCAGACGCTGCTATGGCTCGTCGTCGGCTGGCAGATGGCGCTCAACTTGATGCTCACGCCGCTGGTCGCCTGGGCCGGCGATCACGTGCCCGATGACCAGAAAGGGCTGCTCGGCGGCCTGTTGTCGCTTGCGCCGCCCCTGGGCGCACTGTCCGCGATGCTGTTGCCTGCAAATGGCTCGGAAGATCTGGGCGCCAAGGCTGCGACCATCGCGGCCATGACGGTGACGCTCGTGCTGCCCCTGTTGCTGTTGTCCCCATCGGCACCGCCCCCGCTTGCGCCCGTCAGATCGGCTGACACGGCTGTCGTGCCCGCTTCGGTCACCGTCCGGGTCTGGCTGGCGCGGCTGTTGATGCAACTATCGGGTGCAGCGCTGGCAGCCTATCTGTACTTCTGGCTGCGCAGCCTCGACCCCGCGCTGGACGATGACGGCAAGATGCTGCTCTATGCAGGCGGGCTGGCGGCCTCAGTCGGGGTTGCGCTGTTGCTGGGGCGCTGGACCGATCGCCATGGCCGCCCTTTTGCCGCTCTGGCGCTGACCGCCGTCGCGGCGGCAGCGGCGCTGCTGGTCATGGCACTGGCGGACACCCCGGCGATCGCCAAGCTGGCCTATATGCTGTTTGCTACCGCCAATGCGGCGTTTCTGGCGCTGCATGCCAGCCAGACGCTGCGCATACTGCCTCATGCGGCTTCGCGCGGGCTGGGGATCGGCCTGTTCAACCTCACCAACACCGCACCATCGCTGATCATGCCCTGGATCGCGATTTCGGTGGTGCCGGACTTTGGCTATGCCAGCCTGTTCCTGGTTCTGGCGCTGCTGGCGCTGGCGGCGGCGCAGCTGCTGTTCAGCCTGCCTCGAGATGCATGATGCCGCCTGGCTGGATGGTCCGATGCTCTATGGCTTGGGCGATCCGCGCACGGATGGCGCATGGAAATTTGACAAGAAGGCGGGCGAGGGCCCGCCGCTAGAATGAGGATGATTGCATGGCGCTCGCACCGCAGAACATGAACGGCAATCCGGCAGAGTCAGGCGGGCATGTCGATGCGCCTGAACTGCGCCTGTTCGTCTTCGGGCTGTTCTTCATCTTCGGCGGCATCACCTCGCTCAATGATGTGATCATCCCCAAGCTGAAAGAGCTGTTCACGCTGAACTACACACAGGCGATGCTGGTGCAGTTCTGCTTCTTCACCGCCTATCTGCTGATCGGCATTCCGGGGGCCAAGCTGGTCAAGAAGGTCGGCTATATGCGCGGCGCGGTGTGCGGGCTGTTGCTGATGATGCTGGGCTGTCTGATGTTCATCCCCGCCTCGCGCAATGCGACCTACGGGCTGTTCCTGTTCGCGCTGTTCGTGCTGGCGAGCGGCGTGGTGATCGTCCAAGTCGTGGCCAATCCGCTGATCTCGATGCTGGGCCGGCCGCAGACCGCGTCGAGCCGCCTGACCTTTGCCCAGGCGTTCAACTCGCTGGGCACCACCATCTTCCCCATTGTCGGATCGGCGCTCATTCTCGGCAGCCTCGCCTCGGTCGGTGCGGACCAGTTTACCGGCCCGGCGCTCGATGCCTATCGCACCGCGGAAAGCCAGGCGATCGTCAACGGCTATCTCGGAATTGCGGCCGCGCTCGCGGTGGTGGCCGGCGCGGTGTGGCTGTTCCGCAACCGGCTGAAGGGCGAAACGCACGAACCAAGCAGCGGCCTTGCCGGGTTCGACCTGCTCAAGCGCCGCCGCTTCGGCTTCGGCGCCCTGTGCATCTTCCTGTATGTCGGCGCAGAAGTCTCGATCGGCTCGCTGATCGTCAACTATCTGATGCAGCCCCAGGTCATGAGCTTGCCCGAACAGGCGGCAGGCAAGCTCATCGGCCTGTACTGGGGCGGCGCGATGGTCGGCCGCTTCATCGGATCCGGCCTGATGCGCTTTGTCAGTCCCGCCAAGCTGCTCGCGGCCGTAGCCATCGGAGCCATCGCGCTGATTCTCGTTTCCACCAGCACCAGCGGTGCGGTCTCGGGATACAGCCTGCTGGCCGTCGGCCTGATGAACGCCATCATGTTCCCGACCATCTTCAGCCTGGCGTCGGACCAGCTGGGCCCACGCGCTGCCGACGGATCGGGCATCATCAACATTGCGATCTTCGGCGGGGCGGTGATCCCGCTTGCCACCGGCGCGCTGGCCGATGCGACCGGCAACCTGGGCCTCGCGCTGCTGCTTCCTGCTTTGTGCTATGCGGTGATCGGCGGCTATGGCTATTACGCGCGGCCGAAGGCGGCGTGACGCTAGCGATGCTTGGCGGCCATCGGTGCGGCGCGCCAGCCGCGCGTGAACGCGTGGCGGGGGAACTGGCGCAGTATCGGGGAAGAGCTGGATTATGGTGGGTGTCGCGCCCATCGGGCTGGCTGATCTCCTCGCATGTGCATACGGGGTCTTGCAGATGAACCTCCAGGATAGTGGATCGAATTTCTTCACCCGCTGGCTGAGGCAATCTAAGCAATATTCAACACCAATAGAGTGTTGAGCCGACGCTTGCGGCATGTTGTGGCCTGTAGATCGGGCCGCTGCCGGGCATGCAGTCCCGAAACCGGCAGAATGCGCCGAAACCCTGTATCGCTTTCGAATTTCTGGCGGTAGCATCCTATTGATCGATCGCGCGTTGCTTCTGTTCCGGGGAGCCGCTGGTGCGGCACAAAAGAAAGCTCAAGCATGAATGGCAAAGGTGAACTGGCAGTGTCGCGCCGTGGTGTGATCGTCGGCGGTACGTCCGCGGTTGCGCTGGCATCGCTGCCAGCGTCGGGGCAGGAGCGCGCCCAGGCGCAACCCTCCGCTTCCATGCCCCCTGCCGCCATGCCCGTGGCGTTCGAGGTCAACGGCGCGCCGGTCGAATTGACGCTCGATACCCGCACGACGCTGCTCGATGCGCTGCGCGAGCATCTGAAGCTGACCGGGACGAAGAAGGGCTGCGATCATGGCCAGTGCGGCGCGTGCACGGTGATCGTTAACGGCCAGCGGATCAATTCGTGTCTGAGCCTCGCCGTCCAGCACCAGGGCGACACGGTCAAGACGATCGAGGGGCTGGGGACACCCGCCAATTTGCATCCGATGCAGGCAGCGTTCATCAAGCATGACGGCTATCAGTGCGGCTATTGCACCCCAGGCCAGATCTGTTCCGCGGTGGCGGTTCTGGACGAAATCAAGGCAGGCGTGCCCAGCCATGCGCAGGACGACATCACCGCCAAGCCCCGCGTGACGTCCGATGAATTACGCGAACGGATGAGCGGCAACATCTGCCGCTGCGGCGCCTATTCGAACATTGCCGAGGCCATTCTCGAGACTGCGGGAGCCAAGGCATGAAGAGCTTTACCTATGAGCGCGCCAAGACACCGGCCGAGGCTGCTGGGAGTGTCGCCAAGGCCTCAGGCGCAAAGTTTCTGGCGGGCGGGACCAACCTGTTGGACCTGATGAAGCTGGAAATCGAGACGCCGACGCATCTGGTCGATGTGCAGGATATAGGGCTCGACACCATCGAGAAGACCAAGGACGGCGGGCTGCGGATCGGTGCGCTGGTCACCAACACTGCGCTTGCCTCCGATCAGCGGATCCGCCGCGATTATGGCGTGCTGTCGCGCGCGATCGTCGCCGGCGCGTCGGGCCAGCTGCGCAACAAGGCGACAACGGCCGGCAACCTGCTTCAGCGCACGCGTTGCCCCTATTTTTATGACACCAACATGGCGTGCAACAAGCGCCAGCCCGGCTCGGGCTGCGCCGCGATCCAGGGCTATTCGCGCCAGCTCGGCGTCATCGGCACATCGGATTCGTGCATCGCCACCTATCCTGGCGACATGGCTATCGCCCTGCGCGTGCTCGACGCCACGATCGCCACGGTCAAGCCGGATGGCGCGACCCGCACGATTGCGATGGCCGATTTCCACCGGCTGCCCGGCGACACCCCGCAGTTCGACACCGTGCTCGAACGCGGCGAGCTCATTACCCATGTCGACCTGCCGCGCCCGATCGGCGGCCAGCATGTCTACCGGAAGGTGCGGGATCGCGCCTCCTATGCGTTCGCTTTGGTGTCTGTCGCGGCGGTGATCCAGCCAGACGGAAAGGTCCGCGCGGCCTTTGGCGGCATGGCGCCGAAGCCGTGGCGGGTCGAAGCGGGCGAGGCGGGGCTGCATGAAGACCCGGCTGCGGCGATGGAGACCATCTTTTCCGGAGCGCGGCCGACCGAAGACAACGCTTTCAAGATCCCGCTGGCCCAGCGCGCGCTGGCATCGGCCGTCGCACAGACACGGAGCTGATCACTATGGAATTCAAAGCTCCTGCCGAGACAAACCTGTTCGATACGGCCAAGATCGTCGGCAAGTCGACGCCGCGGATCGATGGTCCGCTCAAGACCACCGGCACCGCGCCTTACGCCTATGAACGGCACGATGTCGTGGCCAACCAGGCCTATGGCTATGTGCTGGGCTCGGCGATCGCCAAGGGACGGATCACGTCCATGGACGTTTCCGAGGCGCTGGCTGCGCCCGGCGTGATCACCGTGGTGACATCGCCCGATAGCGATATCCCGGGCATCAGCTCGATGAACAATGCCCGGTTGTTCGGTGGCAGCGAGATTGCGCATTACCATCAGGCGATCGCCTGCGTGGTTGCCGAAACGTTCGAGCAGGCGCGCTCGGCTGCGGCGCTGATCCGGACGAAGTACGACCGCGAACAGGGCCGGTTCGATTTTCCCGCGTTGGCCCCCGGGGCCCCGCTCGCCAAGGGCCGGGGCGGCAAGCCTGACGAGGCAAGCCTGGGCGATTTCGATGGCGCCTTCGCGGCGTCGGCGGTCAAGCTGGATGCGACCTACACCACCCCCGATGAGAGCCACGCGATGATGGAGCCGCATGCCACCATCGCCGCTTGGGAAGGCGACCAGCTGACCTTGTGGACATCGAACCAGATGATCGCCTGGGGCAAAAAGAGCATGGGCGAGGCGTTGGGCATCGACCCTGAAAACATCCGGCTTGATTCGCCCTATATCGGTGGCGGGTTCGGCGGAAAACTGTTCATCCGCGCCGATGTCTTGGTCGCCGCGCTCGCCGCCAAGGCCGCCAAACGGCCGGTGAAAGTTGCGCTCCAGCGTCCGCTGATGGCCAATAACACCACGCATCGTCACGCCACGATCCAGCGCATCCGCATCGGTGCGCAGACAGACGGCAAGATCACCGCGATCGCGCATGAAAACTGGTCGGGCAACATCAACGGCGAGGATGGCGAAAACGGCACGCTGCAGACGCCTGTGCTCTACGCCGGGGCCAACCGGAAGACGGCAAACTACATCGCCACGCTCGATCTGCCCGAGGGCAACGCGATGCGCGCACCTGGCGAGGCACCCGGCCATATGGCGCTGGAGGTCGCGATGGACGAGCTGGCGGAAAAGCTGGGCATCGACCCGATCGAGCTGCGCATTCGCAACGAACCGACGAGCGTTCCCAGCAAGCCGGAAAAGCGCTTTTCCGACCGCAATCTGGTGCGCTGTCTGCGCGAAGGATCTCAACGGTTCGGCTGGTCGGACCGCCAGGCGGAACCCGGCAAGGTGCGCGATGGCCAGTGGCTGGTCGGCATGGGCGTCGCCGCAGGGTACCGCGCTGCACCGACGATGAAATCGGCAGCTCGCGTCCGCCTGGATGGCAGCGGCAAGGTGATCGTCGAGACCGACATGACCGATATCGGCACCGGCAGCTATACCATCATCGCCCAGACTGCCGCCGAGACGATGGGCGTATCGCTCGATCGCGTGGTCGTGACGCTGGGCGATTCGCGTTTTCCTGCCTCGTCCGGCTCGGGTGGCCAATGGGGCGCTGCGAGTTCGACCGCGGGCGTTTACGCTGCGTGCGTCAACCTGCGCCGCGCGATCGGGGAGAAAATGGGCTTCAATGGCGACGATGCGGTGTTCGCCGATGGTCGCATCCGTACGGGCAACCAAGTGGTCGATCTGGCCGATGCGGGCAGCCTGTCGGCCGATGGCGAAATCACCTTCGGCGAGTTCAAGCGCGGCTATGACGTGGGTACCTATGCCGCGCATTTCGCGGAAGTCGCAGTCAACGCCTATACCGGCGAGGCGCGCATCCGCCGGATGCTCGCGGTGTGCGATGCCGGGCGCATCCTCAATCCGCTCTCGGCGCGCAGCCAGGTCATCGGCGCGATGGTGATGGCGGCCGGCGCGGCGCTGATGGAAGAACTGGCTGTCGACAAGCGGTTCGGCCTGTTCATCAACCATGACCTGGCCGGATACGAAGTGCCGGTCCACGCCGACATCACCCGGCAGGACGTCGTGTTCCTCGATACGCTCGACCCGATCATCTCGCCGATGAAGGCCAAGGGCGTCGGCGAACTGGGCATATGCGGACCCGGCGCGGCCATCGCCAACGCCATCTACAACGCGACCGGCGTGCGGGTGCGCGACTATCCGATCACGCTGGACAAATACTTCGAGAAGCTGCCGACCATCGCGTAGGGGCGCCGCACCTGTTCGCTTCGCGGGGGTGAGATGCCTCGCTCAAGCGGGGCTCGCGGCCTTCATGCGGTAGAAGATGCCGCTTTCGTCCTGCCCGGTCAGCTCCAGCACACCCGTCACCACGAACATCTTGGTCTCGTTGGTGGGGAAGGGGATGTCGGCGTACACCTCGATGAACTGCGTCGGGATGGCGTGGAAGTGGAACGGGCAGCCCGGCGGGTAGGCGAGCAGCACGAAGTGCTTCTGCCGGCTCCCTGTGTCGAGCGGCTTCATCCAGCCTGCGACCTTGATGCGCTTGCCCGCCAGAGACTTGACGGCCGGAGTGAACAGCGGCTTGGAATAGAGATAACCATCCTTGCCGGTAGTACGGGTCTGCTCCTTGGTTGCCTCGAGCACCGCCCAGGATACGCCGCCCTTGGGGGTGGCCGCAGGTTTCCAGACATCTTCGACCGGGGCCTTCTTGCCTTGCTGCATGGCCGCCTGTGACGCGGTCTGCGGCAGCGCCACCAAGGCAAAGGCAGCGATCAGGGAGATGAGCTTGCGCATGGAAATCAGGTCCTCAACTGTATTTTGCCAGAGTGTCCGCCAGATCCACCCGGAAGATGCGGATGGCGGGAAGCGCGGCTGCGACCAGGCCTATGCCGAGTGCAGCCACCAAAATCACAGCTTCGCCGGGCAGGAACCGGGCTGCGGAAATGCCAAGTTCGCTGATCGTCGGGAAAGCGCTTGCCGCCACTGCAATCAGCGCATGCGCCAGCATGATGCCACCCAGCGCACCGATCGCCGCAATCAGCAGCCCTTCGGCGAGGATCGTGCCGAACACCGCACCGGGCGTCGCGCCCATCACCCGCAGCAGCGCCAGATCGCCCTCGCGTGCGCGGGTTGCGCTCCACAGGGCGACGAACAGGCTGAGCCCAGCCGAAAAGGCCAATAGCCAGCCGAACAGCCGTGCCCCCTCGATAACCGACCCGAACAGCCCGAGCAGCCGGGCGGCTTCGGTTGCGGGGGCTGCTGCCTGCAACGCGGTCTGGCGGTTGATTTGCGTGGGCAGGCGCATGGCGGCTGCCGCGTTGCGATAGCGCACCAGGATCGCGGTTATCTCGGGTTGCGCGCCGTCTGCCTGCAGCGCCTCGTCGTGATGCGCGTCATCATGGCCCTCGGCGTGCCCGGCTTCGTGGTCATGGCCTTCGTGGTCATGGCCTTCGTCGTGGTCGGCCTCATCGCCGTGATCGTCATGCTCGATTCCGTGAACGTCCCATACCGATTCGATCGAGGTCACGATCAGCCGGTCGAGCGCGGTGCCGGTGGGAGCGAGGATGCCGACGGTGACGAAGGGGGCGTGGTCATGGCCCTGCTCGCCATCTGGGTCGGGCCCCAGGCCATGGCTGCCGATGAACTTCTGCCCCAGCGCGGCGCCGGTGCGCCGCGCGACCTCGGCCCCCAGCACGACCTCGGAAGGCTTGGTGAAGGTCCGGCCCTGCGCGATCGGGGCGGCATATAGCTCGAGCAGCCCCTGGTCGCTGCCGACGATGCGGAAGCCCTCGAAATTGTCGCCCAGCGCCAGCGGCACGGCCTTGGCGACGCCGGGGTCGCCGCGCAGCCGCGCGAGCTCGCCCAGCGGGATATTCCCGGTCGGCTGGTCGATATGGTAGACGCTCGACAGCACCAGTTGCAGCGGCGATCCCTTGGCGCCTACCACCAGGTCGATCCCTTGCGCATCGCGCTCGAACCGCTCGCTCGCCTGGGTAGCGAACTGCAGCAGCAGCACCAGCGTCGCCACCGCGATCCCCAGCAGCAGTGCATTGAGCGCCACGGTCATCGGGCGGTCGCGCATATAGGCCAGGGCAAGCCGGATCATGCGGCGGCCTGAGGGGTCATCGCGCCGATTGCGCGCACGGACTCGATGTGGGCGCGCAATCGGTCGTCATGCGTCACGATCAGCAGGCTCGATCCGGCCTCGCGCGCGCAATCGCGCAGCAAAGTGATCACCTTTTCCATGTTGGCGTGGTCCAGCGCCGAAGTCGGCTCGTCGGCGATGATCAGGTCCGGCTGGCCGATCAGCGCACGGGCGATCGCGGCACGTTGCGCCTCGCCCTGGCTGAGCTGGCGGGGCAGGGCATGCGTGCGGTGGGAGAGGCCGAGCCGGTCGATCAGCATCGCCACCCGCTCGGTGCCGCCGGTGCCGCCCACCAGCCGTTGCGCCAGCAGCAGATTGCCGGTGATATCGAGCGCGGAGACCAGCCTGAGCGTCTGGAAGACCAGGCCGATGCGGCGTCGGCGCAGATCGTCGCGCTTGCTGGTGGACTGTCCGGTCATGCTTTCGCCGCCGATGCTGATGCTGCCGCTGTCGGGGGTGAGCAGCCCGCAGACGAGGTTGACCAGGGTCGACTTGCCGCTGCCCGACGCGCCGATCAGCAGGCTGTGTTCGCCCGGCGCCATGTCGAAGCTGAAATCGGAAAGGATCGGGCGTCCGGCAAAACGGAACGCGACGTGCTGGAGCGAAAGACTCATGGCTGGCGTGGCGCGATCAATCCTTGGTCCCCGTAAAGCGCTGCGCCTGGCTGGCGGCGGCTTCGGCGGAAACAGGGACAAAGCCGGTCGTGGTGGCCGAGGCGCGGTCCGCGCGCGGGCGTTCGGCAGTTTCGCGCTCGCTCTGCGAGCGGGCAGTCGACGCCTCGTTTTGGCGGGCGCTTTGCACACTGGCGGTCTGGTCTGCTGATGCAGGTTGGCTCTGCTTGTGATCCTGCGGCACCCCCCAGGAGGAGCTGAGCCCGAACGGGTTGACCCGGGTGAAGCCGAAGCCTTCGAGATCGCACGCCGATGCGGCCTGCGTGGTGCCAAGAAAAGCGGTTCCCGCCATTACCGTGAAAAATGCCTTGCGCACGAAACACCCCTTTTCAGTCAAGGTGGAACGATACAACATAACCACAGACAATCGCAAAGGCTTTCACTACTTTTCTGGATGAATCGCGCTGGGCTTCGATGTGTCAGGCGCAATGCTGGCCTTGGTCATGCCGGGCCATCCAGTTGGCGACATGCGCGCTCGCGAGCATCAAGCTTCCCAAAGTGCTGATGACGGCTTCCATCGGCTCGGAGACGGGCAGGATAAGCGCCAAGACCAGGCAGCCCAGTCCGGCTATGCCCGCTGCGAAAATGCCGATCCGGTGCTGGCGCGCTGCCCTCGACAGCAGCCATGCGCTGACCGGGCCTGCCAGCAGCACGATCCACAGATGTGCGTCGAACGGCAGGTCCATGGTGCGGCTGAGCCAGGGCGAACCGGCGAGCAGCACAGGCAGGGCCAGGCAATGGATCAGGCACAGGATCGACGCGGAGATCGCCACGCCTTCGGCGACATCGGCGGTTCGCGCAGGGCGGGCCGTGGCTGTTAGGCGGTCCATGGTCATCGCAACTTCTCCACTTGTCGAACTGGCCGATAGCTTATAATGATATAACGTTACATGACAAGCACTGGAAAGGTTCCCTCGAATGTCCACATTATCAGCGGTCTCGGATCGCAAGCTCCCGGTTACCGTGCTGTCGGGGTTTCTGGGCGCGGGAAAGACCACGCTGCTCAACCACATCCTTGCCAATGTCGACGGGCTGCGCGTGGCGGTGATCGTCAACGACATGTCGGAGGTGAACATCGATGCTGCGCTGGTGCGCGGCGGGGAGGCGGCGCTGAGCCGCGCGGGCGAGCAGCTGGTCGAGATGACCAATGGCTGCATCTGCTGCACGCTGCGCGATGATCTGCTCAAGGAGGTTCGCATCCTCGCCGAGGCGGGGCGGTTCGATTATCTGGTCATCGAAAGCACGGGCATTTCCGAACCGCTGCCGGTGGCGGCAACGTTCAGCTTCCGCGATGAAGCCGGGGAGTCGCTGGGGGATGTTGCCACCCTCGACACGATGGTGACCGTGGTCGATGCGGTGAACCTGCTCAACGACTATGCCAGTCACGAATTCCTGACCGATCGCGGCGAATCTCTGGGCGAAGATGACACGCGCAGCCTCGTTGGCCTGCTGGTCGAGCAGATCGAGTTCGCCGATGTCATCATCGTCAACAAGGCCGATGACGTGACGGCCGAGCATCTGGGGGCCGTCACCAAGTTGTGCGCATCGCTCAACGCCGACGCGCGCATCGTCACCGCCAGCCGCGCCCAGGTCGACCTTGCGCAGATCCTGGGCACCGGGCTGTTCGACGACGACCGCGCGGCCGAGCATCCGTTATGGGCCAAGGAGCTATACGGCTATGCCAGCCACCGTCCAGAAACCGAGGAATATGGCATCGAGAGCTTCGTCTACCGGGCACGGCGTCCGTTCGCGCCCGAGCTGTTCTACGCTTTCCTGACCGGAGACGGCCTCGAGGGGGTGGTGCGCGCCAAGGGTTTCTTCTGGCTCGCAACCCGCACCGACTGGGTGGGCGAGCTTGCCGTGGCGGGATCGCAGACGAAGACCGCGCGGATGGGGCGCTGGTGGGCGTCGGTCCCCAAGAACCAATGGCCACATGACAACCAGTTCGAGGATTTCGTCGCGCACAACTGGGATTCCGTCTGGGGCGACCGGCGGCAGGAGATGGTGTTCATCGGCATTAATATGGACGAAGCACGGCTGCGCGCCGGGCTCGACGCCTGTCTGGTCGAGGCAGACGGCTACACCCCCGAGCGCTGGCGGGAGCTTGCCGATCCCTTCCCGGCCTGGGGCGAGCAGGCCCGCGTGCTGGAGAATGCCTGAGCCATGGCAAGCGCACCGCTGACCCACGACCGCCTGCTGGCCGCCAGCGATTGGCAGGCGATTTTCGATCCCGATACGCGGATCATCATCGATCCCGAAGCCGTGCCGTTGCAGCGCGGCGACATCGCGCCTTTGCTCGATCTCGCCCCCTTCGGCCATCGCGCATCCGGTCCGCCCGGCACGGTGACAGGCGACCTGCCGCCGCTGCCAGAGACGCTCGCGACCGCGATCACCGATCTGGCCACCCGCTTTGCCGCGCTGATGCGCTGTGACACCGTGCGGGTGCGGCTGGAGGGGGTGACCGGCAATGCCTGCCGCAAGGTGCACGCCGATTATACCGATCTCCGGCTGATCTGCACGCTAGCGGGGCCGGGCACCGATTATACCCTGGGTGATGATCCCGATGCGCCGCTGCTTCGCGTCGCCACCGGCGCGGTGGCCTTGTTCAAGGGGCACATGTTCGGTCCCGGCCACAGCGCCTGCCTGCACCGCTCGCCGCCGATTGAGGGAAGCGAAGAACGCCGGCTGGTGCTGGTGATCGATACCCCTTCGCGGCAAGCCGATGGCTGACGTGCGCGGGGTCCGGGGGTGGGCCGCCGGCACGCTGGCCTTGTGCGTTGCGCCTGCGCCTCTGCTCGCGCAGGCTACCGAGTCACCCGCCGGCGCGCCCGCTCCGCCGGCGGGTGAGCAGGCGAGCGCGCTTGGCGAGCAGGGCAGGGCCAGCGAGAACGCGGTCCGTGCAGCGTCTGACGGCTTCGGTGTGAGCGTCGGGCGCGAGACAATCGGCATCTATAATGCCGGACAGGTGCGTGGTTTCTCGCCGACCAGAGCGGGCAATGTCCGCATCGAAGGGCTGTATTTCGATCAGGTCTGGGGGCTGACCGGGCGCATCCGGCGTTCCACCACCATCCGGGTCGGGCTGAGCGCGTTCGGTTTCGATTTTCCCGCACCCACCGGCATCGTCGATTACAGCTTCCGCAAGCCCGAAGACACCGCCTCGGTCGCGGTGCTGGCCAATGTGAACAGCTTTGGCGCCGGCGGGGTCGAGTTCGACGCCAGTGTGCCGCTGGTCAAGGATCGCATCGCGCTCGGCGTGGGCGCCGGCGTCTATCGCAACGCCTTTTACAACGCCACCGACAGCTTCCAGCATATCGAAGCGGTGTCGCTCAAGCTGACCCCGAATGACCGGATCGAGATCGTCCCCTTCTGGGCGCGATCGGACCTGTATGGCGACGAGGCCGGGCCAATCTATATCCCGGCTGGCGACTTTCGTCCGCCGCGCGTCCCGCGTCGCCGCTATTTCGGGCCGGACTGGGCACGCTATCGCGGTGTTGCGATCAATTACGGCGCGTTCGGGCGCGTCGACCTCGGCGATGACTGGCAATTGCGGGCCGGAGTGTTTCGATCGCTGTTCGATGATGCGCGCGCCTTCACCAATCTGATCGTTGACCTCACGCCGCAAGGCGAGGGCTCGCAACTCATCCTCGCTGATCCGCCCAGCACGCTCAAGTCCACCAGCGGCGAGGTGCGGCTGAGCAAGCTGCTGGCCGAGGGACCGCGTTCGCACCGCATGACCGTCAGCCTGCGCGGGCGCGATCGGGCGCAGGTGTTCGATGGCGCGGCTGTGATCGATCTGGGACCGGTCAGCATCGGCCAGGTGCTCAACCCGCCGCGACCCGATTTCGCCTTCGGCCCCCAGGCGAACGACAGCGTCCGCCAATGGTTTGCGGGGCTGTCCTATCAGGGTCAGTGGCAGTCGGTGGGCGAGCTCACCCTGGGGCTGAGCTACAGTGACTATCGCAAGCGGGTGGACCAGCCGGTGTTCGGCACGGTCGGCACGCGCGCGACACCTTTGCTGTACAACCTTGGCGTGGCGATTACCGCGATCGCGGGCCTGGCGATCTACGCCAGCCATACTCGCGGGCTGGAAGAAAGCGGAGTAGCCCCCGCATTTGCGCTCAACCGCAACGAGGCGCTGCCTGCGATCATCACCCGCCAGTCGGAGGCGGGCCTGCGCTATCAGATCAGCCCGGATGTCCGGCTGGTGGCGGGCGTGTTCGATCTGCGCAAACCCTATTTCGATCTGGACGTGGACAATGTGTTCCGCGCGCTGGGCGATGTGCGCAACCGGGGCATCGAACTGTCGCTGTCGGGCAAGGTCACAGGAAACCTCAGCATCGCCCTTGGCGGCGTGCTGCTTGACCCCAAGGTGACGGGCGATGGCGTGCGGCTGGGACGGCTCGGGCGACGGCCGGTCGGCACGCCGCGTCAGCGGCTGGATGTCAATCTTGACTGGCGGCTGACGTCTCTGCCGGGCGTGTCGATCGATGCCGGGATCAGCCATGCGGGCAGACTGCCTGCCACGATCGACAACACCGTGTTCATTCAGGCGCGCACCTTGGTCTCGCTGGGGGGCGCTATGCCTTCGATCTCGACGGTACCCCTGCGACCCTGCGGATTTCGATGAACAACGTCCTCGATGTGCGCGGCTTCGATCTGCGGGGGCCGGGCGCCTATGACATCTTCGATGGAAGGCTGCTCAACGCCTATCTCACGGTCGACCTTTGATGGTCCGCTTCCTGCTTTCACGCGCGCTTGCCCAGCGCTTTGGCCCGGTCTATCTGGTCGGCCAGCAATCGCTTTTGCGATCTTCCGGAGTATTTTCAATGCGTCATCCCCTGTTGCTTGCCACCACCGCGCTGTTGCTGTCCGCGCCTGCCATTGCCGAAGAGGGCATGTGGCTGCCCGGTCAGACCCCCGCGCTGGGCGACAAGCTCAAAGAGGCCGGGCTCGAGCTTTCGCCCGCCGATCTGGGCAACCTCAACGCCGCGCCGCTCAACGCCATCGTTTCGCTGGGCGGGTGCTCGGCCTCGTTCGTCAGCCCTCAGGGGCTGGTCGCGACCAACCATCACTGCGTCTACGGATCGATCCAGTACAACTCCAAGCCCGGGCAGGATTATCTGGTCGACGGGTTCCTGGCCAAAACCAATGCGGATGAGCTGCAGGCCGCGCCGGGATCGCGGATCTATGTCATCGAGGATCTGCGCGATGTCACCGCGGCGATGAACAAGGGCGTCACCACCCGGCTCTCGGGTGTTGATCGCTACAACCGGCTGGAGGCCAACCGCAAAGGCCTGATCGCGCAGTGCGAAAAGCAGGCCAACCGCCGCTGCGATGTGCGGCCCTATTTTGGCGGGCAGACCTATTTCCTGCAGCAGCAGCTCGAGATCAAGGACGTCCGGCTGGTGTATGCGCCCGCGGGCGGTATCGGCAATTTCGGCGGCGAGACCGACAACTGGCAGTGGCCGCGGCATACCGGCGATTTCGGATTCTACCGTGCCTATGTCGCGCCCGACGGGTCTTCGGCGCCATATTCGGCCCAGAACGTCCCCTATCAGCCCAAGTCGTGGCTGAAGATCGCGGACAAGCCGCTCGAGGACGGCGACTTCGTGATGGTCGCGGGCTTCCCCGGCGTCACCCAGCGGCATTGGACCGCCGCTGAAGTGCGCCACAATTTCGAGCAGGTCTACGCGATCGACCAGCAGCTGCGTGCCGAGTATTCGGACGCGATTGAAAAGGCGGTGGCGGGCAACCCGGATGCCGAGATCAAATACGCCTCGATCCTGAAGGGTTCGGACAACTACAAGAAGAAGCTGCTCGGCGAGATCGCCGGGGCCGATGCCATCGACCTTTTGGGCCGCAAGGACCAGGCCGATGCCGAGTTCCGCGCCTGGGTGGCCGAGGATCCGGCGCGCACCCGGACTTATGGTCAGGCGCTCTCAGATCTCGACACGCTGGTGACCGAATCCAACCAGGCGCGGGTCGACAGCATGCGGCTTGCGACGGTCAACCGCGCGCAGCTGCTGACCGCGGCGCAGTTGCTCTATCGCTGGGCCAAGGAACGCGAAAAGCCCGACGCGCAGCGCGAGCCCGGCTTCCAGGACCGCGACCGCTTGTCGATCCGCGAGCGGTTGACCCAGATCGAGCGGCGCTTCGATGCGGGCGTCGATCGCGCGCTGTTCCAGCAGGCGCTGGGCGAATACGCCAAGGTCGCCGCCGACAAGCGCAACGCGCCGCTCGAGGCCAAGATCGCCGAGATCGGCATGGACCGGATGTATGCCGATACGCAGCTCGGCGACACCGCCCAGCGCATCGGCTGGATGGACAAGCCCGCGTCCGAGTTCGAGGCGTCGGCCGATCCGTTCCTCCAGCTCGCGGTTGCCGCCTATCCGGGGGCCAAGGCCGATGAGGACAAGGCCAAGGAGCGGGCCGGGCGCCTTCAGGCGGCACGCTCGCAGGTGATGGCGGGGCAACTCGCGTTCGCCAAATCGCAGGGCCGCACACTGTATCCCGATGCCAACGGCTCGCTGCGCTTCACTTATGGCAAGGTTACCGGCAAGCAGCGCGACGGTCTGATCTGGACACCGTTCACCACGGCGGAAGGTCTGGTCGCCAAGCAGACCGGGCGCGGCGAGTTCGATGCACCCAAGGCTGCGATCGATACGCTCAAGGCGCGCGATTTCGGCACCTATGCCGATGCCAAGCTTGGCACGCTACCGGTGAACTATCTGTCCACTGTGGATATCACCAACGGCAATTCGGGGTCTGCCACGCTCAATGCGCGCGGCGAGTTTGTCGGACTGGCGTTCGATGGCACGCTGGATGGCGTGGTGTCCGACTGGTCGTACGACGCCAGCATCAACCGCACCATCCATGTCGACAGCCGCTTCATGCTGTGGACGATGGACAAGGTCGACGGTGCGCAGCGGCTGCTGACCGAAATGGGCGTGACGCGCTGACAAACGAGCGCGGGCGGGGCGACAATGCTCCGCCCGTCTCGCTGCCGGATCAGAAATCGACGGTCAGGAACATCGTCAGCTGCCGCGGCGAATTGACCTGATAGCTGCCGCTGCCGACCAGGGCGAGATCATAGGCGTTGGTGAGGTTCTGTAGCTGCACCCGCAACAGCGCGGGGTTATCGGCCAGATCGAACCGCCAGCGTACGCCCGCGTCCAGGATGGCGCGCGCGGGCAGGGTGACGAGATTGCGCGTATCGGCAGCGCGGGTGCCACGGTGGGTGACGTTGAACGTCAGTTGCACGCCCTCGACACCGGGCAGCGCATATTGCGTCGCCAGCGTCAGCAGCTGCGATGGCTGTCCGATCGGGCGGCGCCCGACGCGACCCAGCCTGACGCCGTCGCCGGTCACGCGCGGCTGCATCAGCACCGCCCCTGCGACCACGGTCAGTCCTTTGGCCAGCGGCCCGGCGGCGGAGAGTTCGACCCCGCGATGCCGCACATCGCCCAGCTGGCGAAAGACATTGGCTTCATCGGCGGCAAAATACGGTTTGCGCACATCGAACAGCCCGGCGATCAGGCTCATCCCCCACGGCGCCTTCCAGCGCAGGCCACCATCGATCTGCGAGGTCTGGATCGCGGGCAACGCTTCGGTGCGGTTGGCGGCGCTGTCGGGCGCGATGCCGCTCTCTTCGAGCCCCTTGGTGTAGCTGCCGTACAGCGCCAGCCGTTCGGTCAGCTCGAGCGAGGCGGTGACATTGGGCAGCCACGCCTGATCATCGGTGCGCGCCAGCGGAGCGCCGGGGCGATCGACGCGCTTGGCGTACCAGGTGTGCTGCAGACCGACGCTCAAGCCGCCGACACCCGCCCAGCGGCCATCATAGGCAATGCCCGCAATGCCCTGGCGCACGGTCTCGCCGGTCTGCGGCAGAAAGGCGAAGTCTGGCGCGGGAATATCGAGCACCTGATCGACCGGGGCGCGCTCGAAATCGATCCGCCCGCCGCCGCCATAGCGGCTCACCCGCTCGCGCCCGCGCACCGCGGCATGCACGGTGTGGCGGCGCGGGCCATCGGTGAAGGTTCTGCTGAGCCGCAATTCGCCGCTGGATCCGGCGAGCGACAGCGGCGGATCGCTGGTGACGCGGCGGATCGCGGTGCCATCGGGGCGTAGCGCGATGAAGTTCTGGGCAAAGTTGGTCTTGCTGTCCGATGTCGAGCGGAACAGTCCGGCGGCGAGCTGCCATTTTTCGCTCAGCCGCGCCTTGGTCAGCGCGCCGTAATGCTGCACCGTGTTGCGCTGATCGGCCCATTCGGGCCCCGGAAAGCGGCGGCGCTCGACGCGTGGCGGGAGGAAGGCGCCCTCGGGTGTATAGAGCGGTGCGGCCTCGCGGTTGTACAGATCGAGCCTGCTCCAGAACGGAATGACCTCGACCCCCGGCGCGGGCTTCCACCGCGCGGCGAGCGCATAGGAGCCATAGAACGACTGGTTGCCCGGCGCGAGTTCATCGACGAAGCCCGACACGCCCGCGACCAGGCTGAGCTTGTCCTGGATCACCGGGATCTGCGCGTCGAGCTCAAGCCGCCCACCGCCCCAGCTGTTGAGGCCGAACATCGTGCTGAGCACGAAGTCGTTGCCCGCCGGCCGGATCGTGTAATCGACGATGCCGGTGGGCGCGGGGAACAGATAGTTCTGCGCGGTCAGCCCGACGCGCACGACATTGCTCTGCACCAGCCGGTCGGTGAACGAGGCCGGGCGATCGAAATACAGCCCCTCGAGCCGGATGTTGTTCGCGGTCACCGGCGAGAAGCCACGCACGTCGTTGCCGCTGTACAGGCCAACGCGCTCGTTGCCGATGCTGGTGCCGAACGCGTCCTCCGCACCAACTGCGGCATTGTCGCTGACGCGCTGGGCGGATGCCGTCTCAGTGAGCCCCAGCGTCGTCGTCGTCAGCAGGAGCGAAACGCGGAACGTTCGCCAGAATCGAGACATCGAAAGGGCGTTCACTGAACAGATAATCATAATAATACTCACGCAGTCGCGTATGATAGGCGCGAATGCGCTGTTGAAATTCAAGCTGGGCGGTGACGTCGGTTCCCGCCAATGCGGTCATCGCTTGCGCGATCCCCGCCGGTGGCAGCAGCCAGCCTGCCGCCCGGGCATAGGCCGCACGGCCCGCGATGCCGTCTCGATAGGCCCGCGACTGGTCGGCGACATGCAGATCGCCCAGATGCTGGAAAGCGAAATACCATTTGTAATGGAAGGTCGGCGGCAACGCGCTGCCCGCTACATGCTGCGGATAGAGCGCCAGAAACGCGTCCATCGTCTGCTCGCGCGGACGATCCCATGCGCCATGGACGAACTCGCGGTTCTCGCGCGCCAGTTCCGCGCCATCGGGCACCGGCACCGACGCGTTGATCACCAGATTGGCCGCCGCCGGAACGACCAGCGTCAGCGCGAACCAGATCGACGCCAAGGTTGCGGCGTTGACCACCGAGCTCGCGCCGCGTCGCGCCACCAGCAGGATGACCGCCGACCAGAACAGACAGGCGAGCGTGATCAGTCCGCCGAATGCCAGCACGCGGGGCAGCGCGGTGCCTGCCAAAATGGCCCCCACCGCAAACGGGATCAGCAGCGCTGCAAGCACGCCGGCGATCCGCACCGCGATCCGCACCGTCCACAGCCGCCGCCGCGCCCGGGGCAGCGAGGACAGCATGAACAGCCGTCCCGCTTCGCGCTCGCCCGACCACACATCGTGCAGCAGCGCGATCAGCACCAGGGGCGCGATATAGATGGTGATGAACACCAGATCGAACCGTCCGGCCAGCGACAATTCGGGGTTGGCGCTCTCGTTTTCATAGAGCTGCGCCTCCAGCGACAGCGAGCGGACCCGCAGGATCGCAGGCGCGATATCGCGGTTGCCAAGCGCGGCAAAAGCGAGATCCGATGGGGGATCCCAGACCGGCCGGAAAGCCGTAATAGGCACCATAGCCCGCGTCTGTGACAAAGCCGGCGACTGCCGCGTCCTCGGCGGGCTGGCCGGCGAGCATCCGCTCGATCATCGCAGAATCGCGCGCGACATTGGCAAGCCCGATCGCCACCCCGGCGGCAGCGAACACCGCCAGCAGGACCAGTGCCGCGAGCGCGGCGCGGTTGCGGCCCAGCAGCCAGATTTCGCGTATTACGTTGCTCATGCGCCGTGCCTTTCCATCCGTCGCGCGGCCAAGCCGAGCACGCCAAACGCCAATGCGATCCACAGCCCGAGCAGCAGCAGCGACGGCACCATCACGGTCACGCGGGCTGCAGGGGAGGGTGCGTTGAACTCAAATTCGGGCATGGTCTTCCAGAAATCGGCAGAAATGCGGGTGCGCCGGTCGGCCAGCGGGTCCTTGCTGCGCGCGGCGTCATCGGCGCCGGAGACGGCGGTGGCCTGCAGCCCGTTGAGCCTCTGCACCAGATCGAAGCGATAGGCTTCGGCGGCGTTCATGAAGGCGGTGTGCGTCATGAGATCGGTGGCCGCGCCGACCATCGATGCGTCGCGCACCGAAAGCGCCGGGCTCAGCACGCCCGCCCAGCCCAGCCAGCCCGACTGGCGCGCGCGAATGGCATCGGCGCGTGCGGCATAATCCTTGAACAATTGCGAGGTGATCCGCTCGCCCTCCTGCGCCATGTAGCCACGATAGTTAAACGGCAGGTCCTCGGTGCGGGTGACCCCGTATTTCTTGAGGGTCTCGGCCTTGAACGCAGCGAAATGCGGGTCGTCGGGATTGTGGCTGTCGCCGATGCGGCGCAGATCGGCGGCAATCGCAAGTTCGGTGTCGACCCGGCTGGGCAGCGGATCGGCTACCCCTGCAATGCCGGCGGCGGCGCGCGGCACCAGCACGACGATCAACGCCCAGGCGGCGATCAGCGCGATCAGCGCGCCCTGCGATGTCCGCGCGATGCCCGACACGGCCACGATGCCCAGCACCCAGGCTGCGAGATATCCGGCATAAGCCAGCGCGATAAGCAGAGCGATGCCGCCCTCGTGCGGCTGGCGCAACGCCGCCCACCCGAGAGCGACCAGCGCAGGCGCCAGCGCCAGCAGCGCGACGACGCCCAGCGCCATCGCCTTGCCACCCAATATGCTGCGCGCGCTCGCCCCATGCGCCGCCAGAGCGCGCAGACTGCCGCGTTCGCGCTCGCGCGCAATCGTGGCAAAGCCCAGGAAGATCAGCAGCAGGGGCGCCAGTGTCTGCAGCACGAACGCGGGGGTGAGCTGGCCGAAGCGCAGCAGATCCGACGATTCACGCGCCGCACCGAAGGTCGCGCTGTTCTGCCGGTGCCCTTCGAGAAACACGACCGTGCCGGTGAAGGAATCGACGCCGGGATCGAACGCGGCCAGCGGCCCGACGGGCCGCAGCGCATAGGTTCCGTAGTGCACCATGCGGTGCGGGTGGCGGTTCGGCTGCGCCTTGAACTGTTCGTCGGTCTCGATCTGCGCCTGCGCGCGCGCCTGAGCGGTCTCGGCCATCTGAACGGCAGAGGTGACCGCCGCGATGGCAGACAACAGCAGCAGCGTCACGACGCCGACCAGCGCCAGCCGCGACCGCAGGATCAGGCGCAGCTCGGCTGCGGCAATGATCAGGCTGCGGTTCATTTGACGCCTGCAAAGCCGTCGTGCAGCGTATTGAGATCGAACCGGGGTCCGCTCGCCTGCGCGCGCCATTCATTGGCGATCCGCCCGCCCGCGATCAGCCCGATGCGGTCTGCGGTATCGGCCGCGCCGAGCAGATCATGGGTGACCATCAGGATCGAAACGCCGCGTGCCGAGAGCGCCTCGAGCAAGCCATGGAAATCGGCCGCGGCAGCGGGATCGAGCCCGGAAGTCGGCTCGTCGAGCAGCAGCAACGGGGTGTTGCGCAGCAACGCGAGCGCGATCGCGGTCTTCTGCCGCATCCCCTTGGAAAAGCGTCCGGCGCGCTGGTCCCAGGCGGCTTCGGCCAGGCTGACGCTGGCAAACGCTTGTTCGATATCTGCCCGCGACCGCGTGCAATCGGCGACCTTGAGGAAATAGTCGACATTCTCGCGCGCGGTGAGGTGATCATACAGCGCCACATTTTCGGGAAGGTAGGCGACCGAGGCGCGCACCGCGTCGGGGCTGGCGGCAGGGCTGTGCCCGCACACCGTCAACGTGCCCGAAGACACCGGCAGAAAACCGAGGATCGCAAACAGCGTGGTGGACTTGCCCGCGCCATTGCCCCCCAGCAACGCGTAGATTTCACCCGGCGCGAGCGAAAGCGAAAGACCGTCCACGATGCGGCGGCTGCCGCGCTCGACGACAAGATTGTCAATGGCCAGAGTATAATCGGTCACCGGATTCCCTTTTCAAAATGATGCGCGGACGGCAACTGTGGCCACGCGCGGCGTTCCTGGTTGCACCCGCAATCGGGTGAAGCTGTTGGCGACATGCCGGGTGTTGCACGCGCAGGGCACGCTCGCTGCAGCCTGAGATCTGGTTGCAACACCACGGCCGGCGATGGTGAATGCGATCCTGCCTTAATGAAACCCCCCGGCCAATTCGCTACGAAGGTGGGGGATACAAAATATCATCACACGCGCAAGCAAAATGCGGTCAGTTTCGCGTCAGCGGTCGATCCGGCAATCAGGCTGGGGGTGTATCGGGTTTGCGGGAACGGAAAAGTTCGCGGTCTTCCGGACCAAAGCCACGCCGCCAGATGATCCAGCCATAGACGCCCAGGATTGCAGGAATGCCGAAGGCAAGCTCCGCCCATTCGGGAAGTTTGGTAAAGCCCCAGCCGACCAGCGAGGCCACCGCTGCGGCCCAGACCAATGCCCAGCGCCAGCCGTTGACCGGCGCGCCGAGCAGCTTGGACAGCAATCGGGCCTTGACGATGGACGCGAACCCCAGTGCCAGCGCCAGCGCCAGCGCGACGCTGGCCGCCTGGAACAAGGGCGGCAGGCCCAGCGCCTGCGCTGTCAGGATCAGCACGACACTGAGCACCGCCTGCAACGCCAGCATGGCCAGCGAGATCATCAGGTTGCGGTGCCGGGCGATATAGATCAGCGCCGCCTCGCTGACCGCTGCGGTCGCCGCGACCACTTCTGCCGCCAGCAGGAACGCCAGCGCGCCGGTGCCGCCAACGAAGTTCGGACCGACCAGTCCCATGACGCCCTCGCCCGGAATGCCCAGTGCCAGCGCAACCCCGGCTTGGGCTGCGATGATCCAGAAGCCGACCTGGCTGACCTGCCGGGCAATCTCGGTCAATTTGCCTTCCTGCAGGTTGCGGGTGATCACCGGGCCGAGGATCGGGTCGAAGCTGGTCTTGAGTTTTTGCGGCAGGCTGGCCACCTGCTGGGCGATATAATAGATGCCGACAATCGCGGGCGAGGCGAACAGGCCCAGCACCGCAAGATCGAGCCGCCTGCTCCCCCATTCGATGGCGTCGGCGGCAGCGAGCGGCGAGTTGCGCCGCGCCATGCGGGCAAGCTTCATCGGCCGAGGTTGCCAGCCCCAGGGCAGGCCATAGCTGCGCAGCAGCGGCCAGATCGAGGCGATGAAGGCCGCCGCCATCGAGGCGATATATGCCAGAATCAGGCCGTCTTGCGGTGTGAGATAGAAGAAGATCCAGGCGGCGATGCTGATCGTCCAGGGCTCGATGACCGATCGGGCGCGCACCGCCGAGGCGATATCGAAGCGATAGGCCAAAGCGGCGAGCGCAATGTCCGACCCTGCCACAGCAAAGATGATCAGCGGCAGCAGCCGGTCGATATCGCCGGCCTGGCTGTTGGGAAACATGATTTCCGGAAACAGCATCAGCAAGGAGGCCGCGACCGCAGATGCGATCAAGCTGACCAGCAGCCCATCGGCAACGACCTGCGCATGGGGGCGCGATGTCTGGGCAAGCTGCGCCGCCAGCCCGCGCTTCAGGCCAAGAGTGGCCAGCTGCGCGGCAAACTCCACCACCAGGATCGCATAGGCAAAGCGGCCCAGCGATTCCGCGCCGTACAGACGCCCCGCGATGAACAGGAATGGCAGCCTGGCGGCAAGCCGCAACAGAAAGCCCAGAAAGTTGGTGCGGCCACCTTTGGCCAGGGCGGCAATGTCGCCATCGGCTTTGGCGGCTTTTGTGTCCGGCGCCTCGTCTGGCACAGCCTGTCGCTTGCCAGACGATACGTCCGGTTGCGAGGGCTGGTGAGGCGGGGGCACTGATGTCAAGCTTCTGGTTCCAACCCCAAAATCGGGCATGTTCTTAAGCAGCTTTGTCGCGCCTTGGCTAGGGCCGGCACGGCGGATGTCTGGTTTCACGCTCCGCCACCCGGGGCGGAAAAAATGCGACGTGCCGTGCAACCATCTGTGGCGACGCCCGTAAATCCCGTCATGCGTCGTGCATGAAACAGGGTAGTGGAGCAAATTATGCGTAAACTTATTTTTACCGGCATCGCCAGCATTGGACTTCTGAGCTTGGCAGCATGCCAGAGCGAGCAGGCCGAACAGGTCGAAGACCAGGCTGATGCCGAAGCCGATCGTCTGGAAGACATGGCCGACCAGGCACCGACCGAAGCACAGGAAGATGCGCTTGATGCGCAGGCTGATGCAGTGGAAGAAGCCGGTGAGCGTCGCGCAGACCAGATCGACAACAACGAAATCGCGCCTGATGCAGGCATGGCTCCGCCCGCAACGGTGCCCAACCAGTAACCTCATCCCCCTTCGAGGTTGACAAGATGGCGGTGGACCTCAGGTCCGCCGCCATTTTTGTATTCGCGTGCGTTCGTCCGCGGTCGCCGGTCAGATCAGCCCCCTTGCGGCCCAGGGATCTTCCCGGGATGCCGGCGCGTCGTCCTCATCCGCCCTTTCCAGCAGCGCCGCAAAGGCGTTGTTTTGCGAAAGCCAGACTTCGCCGGTCAGGTCGTGCAGCAGGTGCGAGCGTTCGAGCGCGTCCATCACCGGACCCTTCACCTCGGACAGGTGCAGCTTCACGCCCGCATCGGCGAGCCGGTGGTTGATCGCCTCGAGGCTCTCCAGCGCGGACGCATCGATGCCGTTGACCGCCGAGCACATCAGGATGAGATGGCGCAGCTCGGGATGTTCGGCAACCTGCTCGAGCACGAACTCCTCGAGCCAGCGCGCGTTGAGGTATGTCAGACTTTCGTCGATGCGGATCGTCAGGATGCGCGGATCGGTGAGCACCTTGTGCCGCTTGACGTTGCGGAAATGCTCGGTCTCCGGCACCCGCCCGACCACCGCCGCATGGGGCCGCGATGCGCGCCACAGGAAAAGCGCTAGCGACAGGCTGACGCCCGCGATGACGCCGGGCTCGACGCCCGCCAGCAAGGTCACCAGCACCGTTGCGGCCATGGCTGCGAAATCGGGCCTGGAATAGCGCCAGATGTGCCGAGGGGTTTTGAAGTCGACCAGGCTGAGTACCGCAACCACGATTGTGGCCGCCAGCGTCGCGATCGGCAGCGATGCCAGCAATGGGGTAAGGAACAGTGCGGCGACCGCAATGCCGACTGCGGTGAAGGCGCCTGCTGCCGGCGTTTCCGCGCCAGCATCGAAATTCACCACCGACCGCGCAAAGCCGCCGGTGACCGGATAGCCGCCGCTGAACGCGGCTGCGACATTCGCCGCACCGAGGCCGATCAGTTCCTGATCCGGATTGATCCGCTGGCGCTTCTTGGCCGCCAAAGTCTGCGCGACGGACACGCTTTCGACAAAGCCGATGACGCTCAGCAGCAATGCCGGAACCGCCAGTTGCTGCCACAGCGCGGCATCGAACAGAGGCACGGTGAACGGTGGCAGGCTCTGCGGGATCTGGCCGACGACCTTGACGCCCTGCGCTTCCAGACCGAGCAACACTACTGCCAGCGTGGATACCGCCACCGCAGCGATCGGCCCGGCCTTGGCGGTGAGGTCTGCGGTGCGCGGCTTTAGGCCCAGCGTGACGAGCAAAGGCTTCAGCCCCTTGCGCACCCAGAACAGGAAAGCGGTCGAGGCAACGCCGATGATCAGGGTCGGCAGATTGGTGCTGGCAAGGTTTGCCACCAGCGTGCCGACAAGTTCGGGCATCGCCTCGCCACTCGCCGAGACGCCGAGGATCGACTTGAGCTGGCTGGTCGCAATGATCAGCCCGGACGCGGTGATGAACCCCGAGACCACCGGGTGCGACAGCAGGTTGGCGAGGAACCCCAGCCGCAACACCCCCATCGCGATCAGCATCACGCCTGAGAGAAAAGCGAGGACCAAAGCCGCCGCGATGAACTCGGCGCTCCCCGGTGGGGCAATACTGCTCGCCGCAGTCAGCGTCATCAGCGAGATCACCGCGACCGGCCCCACCGCCAGCGCACGGCTGGTGCCGAACAGCGCATAAGCAACGATCGGCAGGATCGAGGCATAGAGCCCAATCTCGGGCGGCAACCCGGCGAGCATCGCATAGGCCAGGCTCTGCGGGATCAGCATGATCGTGACGATCGCCGCGGCTACCAGATCGTTGGTCAGGATGCTGCGGTTATAGCCCCGGCCCCAATCGAGCACCGGCAGATAGCGGGCAAGCGCCATCGATCAGGCGCCGATCATGTGCGGCTTGACCATCCACTCGCGGCCTTTCAGCATCCCGTGCCAATAGACCGGCGGCAGGATGGTGTCCTTGAGCAGCCATGACAACCGCGAGGGCTTTGTCCCGTCGATCAACCACTTGGGGAAGCTGGGCAGCAGTTTGCCGCCATAACCGAACTCGGCGAGCACGATCTTGCCCGATTCCACGGTCAGCGGGCAGCTGCCATAGCCGTCATAAGCGGCAACCGGGGGCTTGCCTTCGAGCGCGGCCAGCACGTTGACCGCGACCACCGGGGCCTGCTTGCGCGCGGCGGCCATGGTCTTGGCGTTGGAGGCCGAACACGCATCGCCCAGCGCGAAGACATTGGCGTAGCGGGCATGGCGCAGCGTCGCCTCGTCGACATCGATGAACCCCGATGCGGCAGCGAGCGGACTGGAGCGCACGAAATCTGGAGCAATCTGCGGCGGCACGACATGGATCATGTCGAAATGCTCTTCGACCCGGGTCACGCTATCGCCCCGCTTCTGCTCGAAGGTCGCAAAGCCGCCGGGGCCATCGACCGCGACCAGCTTGGATTCGAAGTTCAGATGCGCGTTGTAGCGCTCGACATATTCCATCAGCGCCGGGACATAGGCCGGCACGCCGAACAGCACCGCGCCTGCGGTGTGAAACTGCACGTCGATATTGGGCAGCACGCCCGATTTCTCCCAACGGGTGCACGAGCGATACATCGCCTTTTGCGGCGCGCCGGCGCATTTGATCGGCATCGGCGGCTGGGTGAACAGCGCACGGCCGCCCTTCAGCCCGTCGACCAGCCTGCGGGTGTAGGGGGCGAGGTCATAGCCGTAGTTCGAGGTCACGCCGTAATGGCCCAGCGCCTCGCGCAGGCCGGGGATTGCGTCCCAATCGAGCTTGATTCCGGGGCACGCGACCAGCACGCGATAGTGCACGTCGCTGCCATCGGCCAGGATGACGCGGTCGTCCTCGGGCGCAAAGCCGCAGGCCGAGGCGCGGATCCATGTCACCCCATCGGGCATCACCGATTCCTGCGAGCGGCGGGTGAACGGCGCATCGAAAATGCCGCCGCCGACCATCGTCCAGCCGGGCTGGTAATAATGCACCTCGGACGGCTCGATAATCGCGATCGACAGCCGCGCGTTGCGCTTGAGCAGGCTGGCTGCGGTCGCGATGCCCGCGCTGCCGCCGCCGACAATGACCACGTCATAGGTCTTTGCCGTTGTAGAAGGGACGCGCGCCGGATCGGAAGCGCCGTTGGCCATGGTTTGCATCATACTCTCCCGTTCCGCCCGCCGGCGGATTGTCGTTATCGAACGGCGAACTTGTGGACGGCCATGCCCGCCAGCATCGCGGCGATGAACATCGCAGCGGGGGCAGGGGCGATGGCCAGATCGGCGATGGCGGGGCCGGGGCACAATCCGCCGATGCCCCAGCCGGCGCCGAAGATCAGCGCGCCGATCGCCAGTCTGCGGTCGATCTTGGTGGTGCCGGGCAGGTCGAAGCGACTGACGGTCAGCGGCGCCGCCATCCGTCGCTGGACGCGCCAGGCCAACGCCATCGGGATCATCGCCCCGCCCATGACAAAGGCGAGCGTCGGGTCCCAGGCGCCGAACAGATCGAGAAAAGCCTGCACCCGCTGCGGATCGGCCATGCCCGAGATGGCGAGCCCCGCGCCGAAGATCAGTCCGGCGGCGAGGGCAATGGCGGTCTGTTTCACAGCAGGCCTCCTGCGCGCAGCAGGCCGACGGTGATGAAACCGGCGGCCATAAACATCGCGGTCGCGAACAGCGAGCGTGGCGACAGCCGCGACATGCCGCACACCCCATGTCCGCTGGTGCAGCCCGAACCCAGCCGGGTGCCGAAGCCGACCAGCAGCCCGCCGATCAGCAGTGGCCAGGGGCTGGCTGGAAAGGTCGTCTCGACGCCGCCCACCAGCACGCTGACCAGCAGTGCGCCCAGCGGCAGGCCGAGGATGAACGCGATTGCGACGCTGCGCGGGGCGCCGCTGGCCGCAAGGCCGGTGGCGCGCGCGGCAAGACCGCTCACGCCTGCGATCCGCCCCAAAGCCAGCAGCATGATCGCGGCGGACAGGCCGATCATCAGCCCGCCCGCCAGCCCCTGCAGCGGCATCGCATCGGGAAAGCCGGGCAGCATCACAGCGCGTCGAGCGGGATCTTGAGATACCGCACGCCATTGTCTTCCGCATCCGGCAGGTGCCCTGCGCGCATGTTGACCTGGATCGAAGGCAGGATCAGCTTGGGCATGCCGAGCCCGGCATCGCGCTTCTCGCGCATCGCGACGAACGCGTCCTCGGTGATGCCGTCATGCGCGTGGACGTTGTGTGCGCGCTGCTCGGCCACCGTGGTTTCCCACACGAAATGTTCGCGGCCTTCCGGAAGATAATCGTGGCACATGAACAGCCGGGTATCGCCGGGAAGCTCGAGGATGCGGCGCAGCGAGCGGAACAGGGTGCGCGCATCGCCACCGGGGAAATCGGCGCGCGCGGTGCCGTAATCGGGCATGAACATCGTGTCGCCGACGAACGCCGCATCGCCGATGACATAGGCGATGTCCGCAGGCGTATGCCCGGGCACGTGCAGCACGGTCACGTCGAGATTGCCGATCTTGAAGTGATCGCCGTCGTGGAACAGTGCATCGAAGTCGCTGCCGTCGCGTTCGAACTCGGTGCCGGCGTTGAACAATTTGCCGAACACGTTCTGCACCAGCGTGATCGATGCGCCGATGGCGATCTTGCCGCCCAGTTTCTGCTGCAGATAGGGCGCAGCCGAGAGGTGATCGGCATGGGCGTGCGTCTCGAGCATCCAGTCGATCGCAAGGTCCTTCTCCCCGACATAGGCGATAATCGCGTCTGCCGAGGAGAAGGAGGTGCGACCCGATGCGGGGTCATAGTCCAGCACGCTGTCTATGATCGCTCCCCGCAGGGTTTCGGAATCGTGGACGACATAGGACACGGTGTTGGTGGCCTTGTCGAAGAACGCCTTGATGACCGGCACGCCCGTGCGGGCGGCGGTGATCTGCGCGGCGGCGGTGGCAAGGGCGGAGTCGGACATGGGAAATCCTCTTCAAATTCATATTTACATGAAATGTGTAAGTTAGTAATGGATAGCCGTCAAGCCAATTGATCTGGCCCCCGCAAATGTGAGATGGCGCACCCATGACCCTGTCCCAGACCCCAGCCCGCGCGGTTCGCATCGGTGATGTCGCGCCCGATTTCACAGCGCGCACCACCCAAGGCGAGAAGGCGCTGCGCGACTTTCGCGGCCAGTGGCTGGTGTTTTTCTCGCACCCGGCGGACTTCACCCCAGTGTGCACCACCGAGTTCATCGGCATGGAACGCGCGGCGGACCGGTTCGGCGAATTGAATTGCGCGTTGCTCGGACTGTCGGTGGACAGTCTCTATGCGCACCATGCCTGGCTGCGCGCGATCCGCGACAGCTTTGGCGTCAGCATCAGCTTTCCCGTGGTCGAAGACCCGTCGATGGCGATCGGGCGGGCCTATGGCATGATCGACGAGCAGGCCGAAAGCAGCGCGGCAATGCGGTGCAGCTATTTCATCGACCCGCACGGCGTGGTCCGCGCGATTACCGTCTATCCGCACAATGTCGGTCGCTCGGTCGACGAGATGCTGCGGTTGCTGGCCGCCCTGCAGCGCGCCGATGACGGGGCGGTGATGACCCCCGAGGGCTGGCGTCCCGGCGACGCCCTGCTGCAGGCCCCCGATCCCGAAGCGATGCCCGACGGCGCAGCTGTCGACTGGTTTTGCCGCACGGTCGCGGCATCATGACCGCGATCCATCAGAACCGGGCGCTGGCCGAGGCGATGACCGAGAAATTGCGCGCTTATGCCCAGCCGCAGCGGCTGATGATCCTGTCCTATCTGCTGAATGGCGAAAGTACCGTGGGGCAGATCGACGCCGCCACCGGGATCGGCCAGCCCGCGCTCAGCCAGCAGCTCGCCGAGCTGCGCCGCACCGAACTCGTGCGCACCCGCCGCGCCGCCAAGCAGGTCTATTACACGCTGGCGGACGATCGGACCGCACTGTGCGTCCGAACGATGGAGGCGATGATGGGCGACAGCAGCGACCCGGCGGGCGCGTTGCAGCAAGCGTTGGAGATCCCCCTGGGCGCCGGTTCCGCCGAGCCCGCCGTGCGCGTGCCACGCGGCGCTGCCGGATTTGCGCGCATCGGCTAGCGCGTCGGATTGCATACGAAAAACCCCGGACGTCGCCGCCCGGGGTTTTTACGCATTCAGCCCATTGCCAATCAGGCGATATCGAACCGGTCGGCGTCCATCACCTTGGTCCAAGCCTTGATGAAGTCGTGGACGAATGTCTCCCGGCTGGTGCTCTCGGCATAAACCTCGGCCACCGCGCGCAGCTGCGAGTTCGAGCTGAACACCAGATCGGTGCGCGTCGCGCGCCATTTTTCGGCCTTGGTCGCGCGGTCGACCCCAACAAATTCCTCGTCCCCGCTCTCGTCGACGACCGTCCAGAGCGTCCTCATATCGAGCAGGTTGACGAAATAGTCGTTGGTCAGCTGCCCTGGCCGGTCGGTCAGGACGCCGATATGGTTGCCGTGGTCGGCATGCTTGCTGACCGCGCCCAGCACACGCAGCCCGCCGACGAGCACAGTCATCTCAGGGATCGAGAGACCGAGCAGATTGGCGCGGTCGACCAGCAGTTCTTCGGTCTTCACGCTCATCTTGGTCTTGAGATAGTTGCGGAAACCATCGGCAAAGGGCTCGAGCGGCTCGAAGCTCTCGGCGTCGGTCTGCGCCTCGCTGGCATCGCCGCGCCCGCCAGTGAACGGCACCAGCACGTCGACCCCGGCGTCCCTGGCCGCTTTCTCGACCGCGGCGCTCCCCGCCAGCACGATGGCGTCGGCCATCGACATGCTGCCGCGCAGGCCGTCGATCTTGCTCAACACCCTTGCCAGCTCCTCGGGGTCGTTGACCGCCCAGTCCTTTTGCGGCGCAAGCCGGATGCGCGCGCCGTTGGCACCGCCACGATGGTCCGAATTGCGATAGCTCGACGCCGACGCCCACGCTGCCTTGACCAGTTCGCTGATGCCCAGCCCGCTGTCGAGGACCGCTGCCTTGAAGTTCGCAACGTCGCCGTCTGAGGGCACCGTGCCTGCCGGTACCGGGTCCTGCCAGATCAGCTCTTCCTGCGGCACCTCGGGGCCGAGATACCGGACCTTTGGCCCCATGTCGCGATGGGTCAGCTTGAACCATGCGCGTGCAAAGGCGTCGTCGAGCGCGGCCTGGTCGTCGCGGAAGCGCTCCGATACCTTGCGATACTCGGGGTCCATTTTAAGCGCCATGTCGGCGGTGGTCATCATCGTCGGGACCTTCTTGGACGGATCGCGCGCATCGGGCGCCATGTCCTCGGGGTCGGGATTGACCGGTTGCCACTGCTGCGCGCCAGCGGGGCTTTTCACCAGCGCATAGTCATATTTGAACAGCAACCGGAAATAGTCGCCGCCCCATTGCGTCGGATTGGGGGTCCATGCGCCTTCGAGGCCCGACGTCGTGATATGGCCCTTTTCGATCATCTCGGCGTCGGTCATCCAGCCGAAGCCACCTAGGTGCAGGTCGCCAGCCTCGGGCGCGCCGCCCAGCTGATCGGGCGGAACCGCGCCATGGCACTTGCCGAAGGCGTGGCCGCCCGCGGTCAGCGCGACGGTTTCCTCGTCGTTCATCGCCATCCGCGCGAAGGTTTCGCGCATGTCGCGCGCCGACTGCAGCGGGTCGGGCACACCGCCCGGGCCTTCGGGATTGACGTAGATCAGCCCCATCTGGATCGCCGCGAGCGGGGTTTCGAGCGCCTTGCCCTCATCGGGATGGATGCGCGTTTCGGCGCCCTGGTCGACCCAGAGCTCTTCGGTGCCCCAATAGACCTGTTCGGGCTCGAACACGTCCTTGCGGCCGCCGCCAAAGCCGAACACCGGTCCGCCCATCGATTCGATCGCGACGTTCCCGGTGAGGATGAACAGGTCGGCCCAGCTGATATGCTTGCCGTACTTCTGCTTGATCGGCCACAACAGGCGGCGCGCCTTGTCGAGATTGCCATTGTCGGGCCAGCTGTTGAGCGGGGCGAAACGCTGCTGCCCGCTGCTCGATCCGCCGCGCCCGTCTGCGGTGCGATAGGTGCCCGCCGAGTGCCACGCCATCCGGATGAAGAACGGTCCGTAATGGCCGTAGTCCGCCGGCCACCAGGGCTGCGAGTCGGTCATCAGCGCGGTCAGATCCGCCTTCAGCGCTTCATAGTCCAGTTCGTTGAAGGCTTTTGCATAATCGAAATCCGGCCCCATCGGGTCGGGCGACGCGCCGTTCTGCATCAGGATATCGAGCTGCAGAGACTCGGGCCACCATTCGCGATTGGTTCGACCAAGCAGGGATCTGACACCGCCATCGCTTCCACCGAACGGGCATTGGCCGCCCGTGCCGCTTGTCTTCATGTCCATGATCGCTCTCCTTTTGACTCTGATGCCGCCAAGATACCCCTTCAACGGCTCGATCCCAAACGAGGAAATCCCATCAGCCAGATCGAGAGCCCCGATGGAGGCGAAAACCGACCGCTTCGCCGTTGGGGGATGGAAGTTTTTATATGTTGCCAATAAAATTAGTAGAGAATACGCCTGCGATACGGATGCCAGATGGTCCGTGCCAGATTTTTGCGGAGCTACGGCTCCCGCCATGAAAGCAACTGTGGATGCCGGACCTGGGACTTTTCAACTTTGCCGATATCTGGCCCTTCGTCCTGGCGGGCTTTGCCGCGCAGATGGTGGATGGCGCGTTGGGGATGGCGTTCGGCGTGATCTCGAGCACGCTGCTGGTGTCGGTGCTCGGCGTACCGCCGGCGCAGGCGTCGGCAGGCGTGCATCTGGCCGAGGTGTTCACGACCGGTGCGTCCGGGCTCAGCCACGCCTGGCACCGCAATATCGACTGGGCCCTGTTCGGCCGGCTGGTGGTGCCTGGCGTGATTGGAGGTGTGGTCGGGGCCTATGTGCTGTCGAACATCGATGCTGGCATCGCCCGGCCGCTGGTGATGGCGTATCTCGCGGTTGTCGGCCTGATGCTGCTCTATCGCGCCTGGCGCTTTCCGCCGCACAAGTTCGAGGACCCGCGGGTGGTTGCGCCGCTGGGCGCTGCCGGCGGATTTCTCGATGCCGCCGGCGGGGGCGGGTGGGGGCCCGTGGTGACCTCCAACCTGCTGATCCAGGGAAGCGAGCCGCGCAAGACCATTGGTACGGTGAGCGCGTCGGAGTTCTTCCTGACCGTCTCGATCTCGCTGACCTTCATCCTGACCCTGGGGTTCGAGGCCTTCACCAGGGCGACCATCGGCCTGCTGATCGGCGGCGTGCTGGCTGCGCCGTTCGGCGCAATCCTCGCCAAGAACGTCCGCCCGCGCATCCTGCTGTTCCTGGTGGGCGCGGTGCTCACCGTGACCAGCGCCTTCAGCATCTACAAGGCGCTCGCCTGAGGGAAGTTTCGACCAGCCTAGCCTTTGCGGTAGGCCGCTATCTTGATCACCCCGGGTCTGATGTTCACCTCCCCCGTCACCACCAGCGCTGTTCCCGGCGGTGCAGGCGGGGCCGTGTCGCCGATCATCGGCAAAAGCGTGATCGGGCGCTTGACAGGACGCGGGCGTTCGAAGGTCACCACGGTATAATCGCCGATCGCCCGGATCGCGGTGATCGCCCCCCACCATGCCTCATCCGTGCGAAGCGCTGTTTGCAACTGCGCCAGCGTGTGCGTGGGTGGGTACTTTCTGTCGTCGCTCATGGTGTTGCCTCCATTGCCTGGATCTTGGTCAGGATATCGGAAACCTTGGCCGCGCGATCGGGCGCCCGGCAGTAATCGGTATCCAGCTTGATCCCGATATTGCGCCAGGTGTCGATTTCGGTCGCGCCTTCCGGAACCCCAAATTCCTGTGCGGCAAGCGCCAAGCGGCGCGCGCGCCGCGTGGGGTCGGTCTCGTCCTCCAGCGCCGCCGCCAGCGCTTCGTTCGTTTCCGCCATGTCCTCGGCAATGCTGCAGGCGGTCAGCGCCTTGGAGAGAATGGCCTCGTTTGCGTTCTGCGCCTCGACCGCGCGGTTGACCACCTTGGCGATCGCGAATTCGAATGATCCGGCGCGCTGATATGCAGCAAGGTCGCCAAAGGCGAGGGGGAGGGGATAGGCGATGGCGTCCTGCATCATTGCGCGGATGATATCGGTGCGGATTCGGGCCCGCTCGGCTTCCATCGTCGCGAACATCGCAGGCAGCGTGCGGTCGTAGAACAGGTTCTTGTCGAACGATGCGCGCGCACCCAGAAAGGCTGCAGCAGCCGTCGCGAACGGATTGACCTCGTCCGCCTCTGCAACCGCCGCAGCCCCGGTGAGGCCAAGCAGCGCAATATCGAATGCCAGCCCGGACGCCCGGCTTTCCGATCCTGCCTGTGCGCGAAACTCTGCAAACCGGGCGTCGATCGCATCCAGATACAAGGCAATGACGAGGTTGCGATAATCCATCGCCGACAAATCGAGCCGCGCGCTGTCATCGTCCGCATAGAAGCGCAGGAGCGAAATCTCCGGCTTGAACTTCTGTGCGGTGGCGACGCTATCGGCAGGGGACAATACCGGGCGCTGCGCTCCGCTCAGGCTGGAGCAGCCACCGACCAGCGCGCAGCTAACCAGGAGAAGCAGACCACTGCAGCGATTGACCATGATGTTGTGATCCCCCCGTTTCGATCGGGCACACCACAGCAGTTCAAAACGAGGCTGGTCAAATTATGATACGGTAATCGGTCTGTCGGGCACTAAAGCCTCATGATTGCGGCGGCGATCCAGCGGTCTTCGGAACGCAGGATGCCCCAGGCGCGGGCGGCCGCGCGGCTGTCCATGGTTTCCACGCCAATGCCGCGGGCTTCCATCGCGCGGATGAAGGCGCGGGGAGGGTGGGCCAGCGCCGGGCCGGTGCCCAGCAGCATGAACTCGGGCGCAGGGTCCATCGCCAGCACCTGATCCATCGCCGCGACGTCGAGCGCATCGATCGCCGGCGCATCCCAGGGCATCGCGGACACAGGGGTGAGCACCAGGCTCGATTCCACCCGGCGCGGACCGAGATTGTCGCCGTCCAGCTTGAATCCGCGCGCGGTAAAGCCGGTGATCACCGGTCCGGAAGCGCGCGGGTCCTGGTTGAATTCAGCCATGGCCTGTGATGCCGATCAGGGCTGGGCGCCGCCGCCCATGCCCTCTTTCAGCTTGGCCGCGGCCTTGTCGGCATCGGTCGCATGCGGCACGAAGCTGTGGGCGCCGACACCCAGCCAGACGAGGATGGGGTTGGCCATATAGACCGATGAATACGAACCCACGAACAGACCCAGGGTCATCGCCGCGGTGAAGCCGAAGATCACGCCCGGGCCGATCAGCAGCAGCGCCATCAGCGCGATCAGCATGGTCAGCGTGGTCATGATCGTGCGGGCCAGGGTCTCGTTGGTCGACAGGTCGAGCAGCGCGATCATGTCCATCTTGCGGTATTTGCGCAAATTCTCGCGCACGCGGTCGAACACGACGATGGTGTCGTTGAGCGAATAGCCGATGATGGTGAGCAGTGCGGCGACGATGTTGAGATTGAACTCGAGCTGGGTCAGCGCGAAGAACCCGAAGGTCAGGGTGACATCGTGGACCAGCGCAAACAGCGCCGCGACCCCGAACTGCCATTCGAACCGGAACCAGATATAGACGGCGATCGCCATCATCGCGAACACCAAGGAATAGACCCCGGTCGACAGCAATTCGCCCGACACCTTGCCGGAGACCGAATCCACCCCATCGATGCGCGCGCCCTGCGCGGCATATTCCGTCGTGATCATCTGGGTCACCCGGCTGGTGACCGCGTTGACCTCGTCGACATTGTCTCCGGAGAGCCGCATGCGGACCGACACCTGGTTGGGTTCGCCAAAGCGCTGGATCGTCGATTCCCCGAGGTTCAGCGCCTCGATATCGTCGCGCAGATCGGCCACTGGCGCTTCTGCCACCTTGTCGAACGTCACCTGGATCATCTGGCCGCCGACAAAGTCGACGCCGAGATTGAGACCGCGCACCCCGACCAATACGATCGAGGCGATGATCGACAGCAGGCTGATCGTCATCGCGATCTTGCGCCAGCGCAGGAAGCGGAAGTTGGTGTCGTCCGGGACGAGCTTGAGGAGCTTCATGGGATAAAGCCTTAAATTACGAGTTCGCGCGGACGTGCGCGCTTCAGCCAGATGGCAACGAACATGCGCGTGACATACACCGCCGTCCACACCGAGGTGACGATACCGATCATCAGCACCACCGCAAAGCCGCGCACAGGGCCCGATCCGAACAGGAACAGCAGCACCGCTGCAATGACATTGGTGATGTTGGCATCATAAATGGCGCGCGAGGCTTCGGTGTAGCCGACCTCGATCGCCTGGATGATCCGCCTGCCGTTCTTGCGCTCTTCTCGAATGCGCTCGTTGATCAGCACGTTGGCGTCGACCGCCGCACCGATAGTGAGCACGAACCCTGCGATACCCGGGAGGGTAAGCGTCGCGTTCATCAGCGCCATCACGCCGAGGATCAGCAGGATGTTGAGGATCAGCGCGATGTTGGCGTAAACCCCGAAGCGGCCATAGGTTATGATCATGAACGCCAGCACCGCAACCGTGCCGACGGCGCCTGCGAGCATTCCCAGCTGGATCGATTCGGCGCCAAGATCGGGTCCGACCGAGCGTTCCTCGACCACCTTGAGCTCGATCGGCAACGCGCCCGAGCGCAGTGCAATGGCCAGCTGGTTGGCGCTTTCGGTGGTGAAGTTGCCCGAGATCTGCGCGGATCCGCCCAGGATCGGCTCGTTGATGTTGGGGGCCGAGAGCACCTCGCCATCGAGGATGATCGCGAACGGCTTGTTGACGTTCTGCTGGGTCAGCCGGGCAAAGCGCGTGCCGCCGTCGCGATCGAAGGTGATCGACACAACCGGCTCGTTGGTCTGCTGGTCGAAGCTCTGCTGGGCATTGGTCAGCTTGTCGCCGCGGATGCCGCCCAGACGGCGGACCGCGATCGCGGTACCGCCCGCAGGATTGCTGGGATAAGGGACGATCTCGCTGCCGACAGGCGCGCGGCCCGCGGCAATATCCTCGGGGCTGGCGTTGAGATCGACCAGCTTGAATTCGAGCTCGGCGGTCTGGCCAAGCAGTTCCTTGAGCGCTTCGGGATCGTCGAGTCCGGGGACCTGCACCACGATGCGGTTGTCGCCCTGGCGAATGATTGTCGGTTCGCGCGTGCCCAGTTCGTCGATGCGTTTGCGCACCACCTCGGTCGCGGTTTCCATCGCCTGATCGAGCGCCTCGGTGAGGCCCGCGTCGGTGGGGGTCAGCACGATGCGGCTGGTGTCGCGCACCTCGATATCCCAGTCGCGCTGGCCGGTCAGGCCTGCGCCGGTGGTCAGCGGCAGGATCGCCTCGCGCGCGGCATCGACCTGGCCGACATCGCGCACCAGGAAGGAAAGCCTGCCGCCCTCACGCGAAATATCGCCGATGCCGATGCGCGGCGTCGCCGACCGCATCGCGCCACGCACGGTTTCTTCCATGTTCTGCAGCCGCTGGGCCGCAACGTCGGCGGGGTCGCCCTCGAGCAGGATATGGCTTCCGCCCTGAAGGTCGAGCCCGAGGTTGACCTTGGCCTGCGGCAGGAAGCCGGGATAATATTGCCCGACGCTGGCAGGCAGCAGGCTGGGGATCGCAAGCAGCACGCCCAAGGCGAGCACGAGGCTGATCGAGATCGTTTTCCAGCGCGGAAAATCAAGCATTCTCAAGGCTTCCTTGGCAGAGCTGCCTCATGCGACGCGCAGGGGCGGGCAAGGCTGGCGCGGACCGGATGTGCGCGCCATATATTCATCGGGCCCGTGCGCGGCAAGGCGCTCGGATCAATCGTTGGCAGGCGCGCCGCCGGGCAGCACGACATCGCTGATCGTTGCCTTGACCGCGCGGACCTTGGCGCCGCCCAGATCGATCTCGACATAGGCGTCGTCGACCTTGGTCACCTTGCCGACAAGGCCGCCGCCGGTGATCACCTGATCGCCGCGCTTGATCGCTTCGATCTTCGCCTTGTGCGCCTTCATCTGGCGCTGTTGCGGGCGAATGATGAGGAAGTAGAAGATCAAGAGCAGCGGCACGAACATCAAAAGCTGGGTCCAGGCAGGCGCCCCGCCGGGTGCGGCTGCGGCCAATGCAAGCAGAAGTGTCGAGTCCATGACGATAAATTCCGAATGTCTGAAAAATGCACAGAAGAGCGGCACGGGCAAAAACCCGGTCGCAGCGATGGGCGCGCCTATCACCATCGGCCGCTTATGGCAATTGATCTCGGCTGCGGCACATATGGGTGCAGGACAGGCTTGCCAATCGCGTTCCATGCCCATATAGGCGCGCTTCCCATCAGCCGCAGCGCGGCGATGGCACGGTCGGGACGTAGCGCAGCCTGGTAGCGCATCACACTGGGGGTGTGGGGGTCGGAGGTTCGAATCCTCTCGTCCCGACCAATTTAACCAACAACTTAACCATACCTACCCGCCGCAGCTTGTCGCGCGGGTAGGCAATGGGTAGGCCGCTAGTGTTCTCTGCGTCAGCATGCGGAGAGACGGTCAAATGTTGACGCATGCTCCTTCCGTGAAAGATTTCTGGCCAACGCCAAGTTGAAATGCGATCAATCTTCCCGTCGGATTCCAACCGCACCGCTTGTTGACGTGCCCGACGAACTTTTAGCAGCTTGTCGGGATATCGTTATGAAGGTCAAACGCATTCATCTAAAAAGCTTCAAGCGCTTTACTGACTTGGAAATCACTGGGATACCCGAAGCTGCAAAATTGGTTGTCGTTGTTGGACCTAACGGCAGTGGAAAATCCTCACTGTTTGACGCATTCATGAGTTGGCATCGTCAGAAAGTTGGTTGGGGCATTGATGGGGATCAGGCCTACTACCAGAAGGGTGAGGAGAATTCATTTTCTTGGAATCAGTCGGCTGTGGTCGAAACGCATGAGGGAATAGCGCCAGTCAAAAGCTCTCTATACGTAAGAACTGCTTATAGAAATGATGCTGATTTCACTGTTGGTGAGCTGAAAAAGCAAAAATCGCCTTCAGAAAATTTGCGTATTCAGAAATCTATTCAAAATGATCAAGTTGTATCATTGAACTATCAGAGACTGATATACGATACTATTTCAGGCGTTTATAATGCAGATAATAATGAAAAAACAGTTGAAAACCTTAGAAACGAACTAATTGGCGGAATTAGGCATTCTATGAAATCGGTCTTTGGCGATCTCATGCTAAATAACATAAGTGATCCTTTGGGAGACGGAACCTTCAATTTTTCAAAAGGATCTGTTGCTTCGTATCACTATAAAAACCTCTCTGGCGGTGAGAAGGCTGCATTTGATCTATTATTAGACATGCACATGAAGCGAAAATTCTATGCAGATGCAATTTGGTGTATAGATGAATTGGAGACTCACTTGCATACGCGCGTTCAGGGTGCATTGATGAGAGAGATGTATGCACTGATTCCTGAACAGTCCCAACTTTGGATTACCACCCACTCGCTAGGCGTGATGAGGGCGGCGCAAGCTTTAAGCATCGAAGCGCCCGGCACCGTCGCAATCATAGATTTTGATGGCGTCGAACCTGACGAACCTCGCCAGCTTGTTCCAAGTAGTATCGGTCGAATTGCTTGGGAGAAAATGCTTTCGATAGCGATTGACGACTTGTCTAGCCGCATCGTTCCATCGATCATCGTAGTTTGCGAGGGTTCTGCGGTCGGCAATCGACGCAAAAATTTCGACGCTGAGATTTACAATCGCGTTTTAGGTTCATCGGCGGCAGAGATCGTTTTCGTCTCGGGCGGGTCATCAAACCAAGTCGCAACAGCAGGTGCAAGCGTTCGTTCTGCCTTGGACGATATTGCAAACGGCGCGCGCGTTATATCCCTGTGTGACAGAGACGACAAATCCCAAAAAGAAGTGCAAGACTTCGAGAAAGACGGAAACCTTGTTTTGGGCGAACGGAACTTGGAGTGTTACCTGTTTGCGGACGATGTTCTCACCAAGCTTGCGCAAAGCGCCGGTCATAGCGACAAAGTTGGCGACGTGCTTCAGATCAAGGCCGACGCACTCGCGGCCAGCGTGGCGCGCGGCAATCAACCGGACGATCTGAAATCAGCAGCAGGCCAAATTTTCACCAACGTTCGACAGACTTTGACGTTGGCTAGGCCTGGCAACACCACCGACGCATTTATGCGGGACACACTTGCACCACTAATTACGCCCGGTATGCCGACGCACGCCGCGATGAAAGCGGCAATTTTGGATCGTCTTTGACCGATCGCCTACCCATACCCTGCCCAATCGGACACCGGGGCATTCGGCTGACAACCTTATGTTGATTTCGCTGAGCATTCTGGTTCGCAATTGTCATTGGCCGTCGCCTCAATACGGCGAGGGTATATAGTTCGAACGAGACCCCGACCCTACGTTGGCACGACGTAAGGCCGGGGTCCAGCGACGCAACCGGGGAAGGTGGTCCGGCGCGGCTAGGGAACGAACGGCAAGGCCACGTTCGCGCGTTCCTTGCGGCTGAAGCCACGCCAGAGAGGAATCGCGATCACAGGCACATGGGGGTCAAGGTCGTCGGCCCCGGCGGCGCTGATTGCGTCGGCAACAGGCTGCAAGGGGTCGCCAAGCCCGATAAGGCACAGGGCGGGCCACCCATTGCCATTCTTGCCAAGCCACGGCGACAGGTGGGGCTTGGCGGCTGTCTCGGCATTGAACCGGACGCTTGCCACACGCTCTGCGACGCGAGGTTGGCCGGGCGGATATGGCGACAGGTCCGCCGCTTCAGGCAGGGTCAGGCCATCGCAATGTTCGAACGATACCAGCAATGGAAGCGATTGTTCGCCGAACTCACCATTGAACGGTTCGTTGAAATCATGCGGCAACAGTTCGGCGAAGCGCCCCTTCACAAGAATGTCGTCGTAACGTTCGACAACTGGCATACGCGCGCCCAACAATCCGCGACGTGGCGCGCGGCGCTTATGGGCGCATGGCGACAGGCGCGACGCCGAACTTGCATCAAGCCAACGGGCGAACCACGCAAGGCTCTGCCCGGCCATCGTCATGTAAGCCGAACCCGCGTCGCGACCTTCGCCGCGATGCCCTGCGAATGGAAGTTCAAGCGGACCATGCCCACAATGCGCGTGTAGCGCGAAGCCACGTCGCGAATGTCTTCGGCCATCTGAAGCCCGCTCTGAATTTCCGGCTCAAATTTCTCGACGGCCTTAACGCGCCATTCTTGGTGCTGTTTTTCGGGAATGCCCAACAATGGCGTCGGCATTTTGACCATCAACGTTGCTAAGTCGCGATGCTGAAGCATGGTTTCGCGGATCGTCGCGGGACCGCCTTCTTTGGCGTATGTCTCGCGAACGAAACCAAGCCATTTGTCGTTCAACCACGCATTTTCAGATTTCAGCGCGAACCGTTCCTTCAAGGCTTGGTTCGCCGCTTGGGCGTAGGCATCAGCGTTGGCCTTTAGCCTTTGCTGCACTTCTTCCAACTTCGCCACCGTGCGCGCCGAAACTTCGCCGCCGACGGCATGGCGTTCGGGGTCCGACCGGGTGGCGTCGCCAGTCAACGCGGTGATCGTTTCGGCACCGCTGCGAAGCGCGCTATGTGCGCTGTTGATTGCGCCGCTAATTTCAGTGTTGTGTTCGAACTGCGAAGGGTCGCCTAGCCATGCCTTCATTTGGCTGTCCCGTTGCGTTCCCTGAATTAACGATACGGCGGCTTCTGTGTTCACGAGTGCGATGTTCGGTGCCATGTTCATTGTCGTATTCCTTCCGTTCGGACTTTGCCGCTTCAATCAAATTTCGTTGCAATTCGGCCCATTGAATTTCGAGTTCGGGCAACTCCGCTTCGTTGCATCGGGTCGGCACGACGACGTAGCTTGGCGGGGCGCGGCCATAGCGCTCGACGTGTCGGGCAATGGCCGACTTCAGGTCTTCGTCGTCGCATTCGATGACGTTGGGAACGACCGGGGCATACAACGCTTCGAACTGTTGCAGTCGGCGCATGACGGTTGCGACGCTAACCACGGCTCAATGAAACCCGCGCTTTTCGAGTTCGTCCAGGCGGGCGTTCATGGCCGCGAGGTCGCCACCTTCGATGATGCGCGACAACAGCATGATGGCATTGGCGAACCGGCTCAAATCGGCGGTTTCCATATCGCCTGCCAAGGTGCGGCGAATCAGCTTGGCCAGTGCCCTTGAGCAATCGCGCGTCGTTTCCAGCGGCAGGCGAACGACCTTCTTCGCCGAAGGGGTGGCCGCAGGCTTTCCCCATGCATTCTGCGAGTTTGCGGGCTGTTCAACGAGCGACATTCGACACCATAGACCATAGTTTGAGGCAGTCAGATGCCGAAAACTACACTATGGACCCGCTTTAGAGAAGACAAAATTCTATGTAGGCGAGTATATTTCCAATATTCCCCAGTTGAGCGCAGATCTTCTAAGTGATCTAATGCCCGTGTTATTGTTGCGTCAGCATCTTCTTTGATAACTGCGATGCATTCTTGTTCTAGAAGTTCGCGAAATATGTCCGGCATGTTCGCTGTAAATAAATTTCGTGCGACGAACATTGCGTCGCCGTGCGTTAACGAAGGATCGGCGAACACTACGTCGCGCCGCCGGTCCAACTTCGCAGCAACGACATTGGCAACGATGGGGTGACGTGCCAGCTTGTCGGCCATTTCGCGGGCGATGCCTTCAAGGCAGTTGGGCGACCATTTCGTTATGAAGCCTTGTGTTTGCCACGCGGCTTCGGCGTCGCGGTGATATGCCCACACTACCTTGCGCGCCGTTTCCAGCTTCAGCGTTTCCGCCGAAGCTTTCATGGGCAGCGCGTCCGACGTTGCGAACAACAAGTGAGCAAACAGGCCGTGGACCCGCGCGCCGTTGTCGCCCCGATGCAACCGAACGCCAAGGTCCAAGTTTTCCAAGGTCGGTTGCTTCCATAGCGTTTCTATTTCGTTGTTCATCACGATGACCTCTTCAATGGCGACCGTCGCCTACCTAAGGCGCGGTTCAACAGTTCGTTTGTTGTAGAATTGAACGTAGTTTCAATGAGATATGCGACGGCACCTTTGCCCACTTTATCGCCGGGTAGGCCGTGGGCAGGTTCACGTTCGCCGGTATGAGCGAGTATGAAAACGGTATGGAAGCGAAAAATCCCATAACATGCTGTAATTGCGCTATTTTCTATACGAGTATGAAGAAATGAAGATATGAAGGGGTTACAGATTGAGTGAACTTTTGGGGGCGCGCCGTCGCGCCCTTCCATACGTTCATTTATCCATATTTGGCTGTTTTGTGCGGGTTTCAGCGTCATACGCCTTTCCCACCATTCATTTTCTTCGGTTCGAACACCGTCGCAAAATCATCCTTGAAGAAGATTTGAGCCTTGATGCGTTCAATGTCGTTGTCGGGATTATACTTCGCGCGGGTGTAGGACAGGAAACTACGACCACAGCCGCGCTCGACTTGATGACCGGGCCGACGAACAATTTCGCCGTTGTCGATCAACCCTTGAATAGCGGCTTCCAAGGCAGATTTTGGCCCGCGACGATCGTTCCGAAATATCGGGAGACTGTAGCAGCGATTGGAGATGTATTTATGCGTGACAATCCCGGCGACATGCATTTCTACAGTGCCGCCATAAATCTTGCCCAACCCGTCGTATGGCTTGCTCAAGCATTCGTTAAACGCTTTCCGAACCTTGTCCTGCTGAATGAGTAGGTCGCCGACCGCGCTACCTACGTCCCCGTCTTCGAACTTCGCGACAAGGCGGCGAATGTCGCGTTCAACATGCTTGCGCGCCCATTGCGCGTGTTCCAGCGTAATTATTGGCTGTTCATGGTCGCATCCGACGGCAAGCAATGCCGCAAGTTTCAGCCCCTTTTTGTGGGCACGGTTCCAAAGGTGGGCGCTTATCGAATGGCCAACCGCGTTGATTTGGTCGTCGGAATATTCGTCCAAATCGTCCAGTAACGCTTCGGCTTCCCGTGTGATTTCGACGTTCGTAACTTGGTTCGTCTGATTGTCCGAAATGCACTTTTTGACCAACGCGGTTAGCCGCGTCATCATCCCGGCTTGAGGCGTTGCGAACGGTGCGTTCCTGTTGCGGCGTGGACGTTGACCCCGATACTCGATGATATTGAAGCGGGGCAGCAACCCATTGGCTATCATTTCTTCGGACAGGTTGTCGTAAAACGGACCGGGTGTGCCTTCGCCGACCAAGCTGAAGGCCGGTGCATCTATGCGGGCCGTGTTGTTCGCGGCATTGCTATAGACCGTCGCGCCGATGAACTGTCCGCCGCCCGATTTGTTGTAAAGGTCCAGCAAGGCACGCAACAGCGCAACTTCGGCATTAGTCGCGTTCGGACGTGCGAGTTGCGTCAAGCGCAACGTCACTTCGCCCACAATCGCGACATACGAGGGCGGATTGCGCATCGATAAGTCGCGAAGTAAGCCTTGGCCGGATGCCATGTCGGCGGGGCCAATGAACTTGTCGGCATTTAATACGAAGTAGGGGTTGCCGCCCGTTATGTCGGTGAGAACCCCAACAAGCTTCGAAATGCCGCTGTTGATTGCTTCCTTCCCGGTGCCGGTCGGTGCCAGCAATAGAACGAAGTGATTTAAGCCGGTGCCGGATACGTTGAACACCCTGCCCACAATACCGGCTATAAATGCGATGGCCCCGGCTAAGGCGATTTCGGGGACTTGGCGGTGAGCGGCATCATAGATGAACTTCGCTACGTCGCCGACCAAGCCGGGCGGCGGCAGCACGTCTTCATTATCGTCCACAGGATCACCCCTGACGCTGCTATTCGGCATATTCCGAAGTGGATGCCACAGGGTCGGACAGGCGGCTTTCCGCCCATGCTTGAAGGTCGTCGGCGGTATAGACCGGAAAGCGGCCAAGCTTGCGAAAACGCGGCCCGCCGCCGACACAGGCCAGCTTGGCAAGGGTTTCGGTCGTTCCGAAGCCAAAGCGGTCCTGAAGGAAGTCAGCCGCTTGATGGCGGCGAAGATAGGTTGGTGTATCCATGTGTCGTCTCCTGACTGAAACAGAACAGAGACGAATAGATATTACCTAAAAACCAAAGCGTCACTAGGCCATGTGGAGAGATAATTACTTAAACGAAGCCCGCTTTCTAACTTCTTCTCTAATATTCTTTGCTACGTGCTTTTGTTGGTTGTAACGCTTTTCGTAATTTGCGGAAGTCCCGTCGTCTTTCACTGAGTCTTCGGCGTAATATTCGTCTTGAAACTTCGCGGCAGTGTCCATGTAGTTTTCGCTGACAAGCGCGGCGGCGGCCCGTTTGATGACGTCGGCTTTGCGTTCAGCGTCGGCTGAAATAGGGCGACCGCGCCTTTCCTCCCAAACTGGCTTCGTCAGGCCGAAATCAACGTTGAGACTGGGATACTTCGTCACGCCACACCTTCTTTGAACTGAACAACGTTCGATGCTTCGGGTGCCACACCCATTGCGGCGTTAATGCTGTTGGCGATGCTGTCCGACGCACGGCGTAGCGGGTCGTCGGCAAGGTGCGCGTAGCGGGCGGTCGTGGAAGGCGAAGCATGGCCTAGCAGCTTGCCCACAATAGGAAGCCCCATGCCCGACGCCGCACCCATGCTGGCGAAGCTATGGCGAAGGTCATGCAACCGAAGGCCGGGCAATCCCGCGTGGGCAATCACCCGCCGCCAAGGCCGCTTTAGGTCGCTACGCGGCTTGCCCTTAGCTTCGCCGACAATGACGTATGGATTGTCCTTCACGCGGGGAATGTCCGCCAATACCTTCAGCGCGGGTGCGCCAAGGATTACGTCCTTCTTCCCGGTCTTTGAATCTGGCAGGCGAAGAAAGCCGCGCTCCAAATCGACTTGCGACCATTCCAACGTCAAGATTTCGCCCAAGCGACAGCCGGTCAACAGCAACAGGCGAAGCGCGGCTATTGCATACGGGTCAATCACTTCGCGCAACGTGTCGGCGTTCTTCGGCCTGTGCTTCGTCTTCGCGCCTTGGGTGAACTGCCACGGCAACCCTACGGTTTCAGCTTCGCGCAAAGCATCGCCAAGGCGGCGAAGTTCGTCACCATAAAGGTAGCGTTCGTTGGCGTTATCCTTACCGATTTTGACGCCACGACGCGGGTTTTCCGAAATGTATTCGCGGCCAATGGCATAAGTGAGAATGCCGCCGAACAGCCTAACGGTGCGACGGGCAGCGCCTTCGCCGCCCTTCACAATGATGCGCTTGCCGTCGATAACTTCGTTCTTCGCGGTTTCGCCAGCGGCGACGGCGCTGAAGAAATCTTCAATGTGACGACGCTTCAAATCCTTGACGCGGCGATGCCCCAACAGCGGCTTGATATGCCGTTCAATGCATCCCTTATCCGTAACCTTCGTCGAAGCCTTCTTATGCCCACAACCCTTCGTCAGGTATTCGTCGCACAGTTCAGCGATGGTCGGGTTTTCTTCGGCGACCGGCTTTGCGGCAACGTCTTCGCCCAACTGGACCTTCGCCAGCAGTTCCGTTGCCTTTTTCCGGGCTTGGTCAACGGTCAACGTGGGGAACGTGCCGACCGTCACTTTGCGCGACCGGCCTTCGAAGTCGTATTGAACGATGAACGATTTCCGGCCCGATGGACGCACCCGAACGCCGAACCCCGGCAACGCACCGCACCACGTCACATAGTCGCTGGCGCGGGCCTGTAGGCGGTCAACAACACCGTTATTCAGCTTGGGCTTGGACATAGCGACTTCCCTTCGGGTAGGTCTTGGGTAGGTGGCATTCGGTAATTCGATGCCACCCCAAAACAACCCGGTAAAGCAAAATAAGCCTGTAAGTCACTGATATTCGTGGTTAACGGAAGTCTGCGTAATCACTGGAAACCGCCAGTAATCCTATGGCCCGCCACTGGGGGTGTGGGGGTCGGAGGTTCGAATCCTCTCGTCCCGACCAATTTTCAAACCACAGCGATCCGAAGATCGCGCCGGGTTTCAGCCAAACATCTCGGTATCGATCGACCGCTGCATGGCCTCGCCATAGCGCGGGCCGGCTACGGTGTGCTGGTTGATCAGGGCGTCGATCCGTGCGGCGGTGTCTGCCGGGATGATCCAGTCGGCGCGGGCGAAGTTCTCTTCCATGTGCGCGATCGACGCCGTGCCGGGGATCGCGACGATATGCTCGCCGCGCGACAGCACCCAGGCGAGCGAGAGTTGCGCTGGCGTCACGCTGCATTCCGCCGCGATCTTGCAGAACTCATCGACCAGCGCCCGGTTCGCGGGCCAGTTGATCGCGTTGAAGCGCGGCATCGTGCGGCGCAGGTCGTTGTCGGCGAGGGTTGTCACGTCGCGCACACCGTTTGCCAGAACCCCGCGCGCCACCGGCGAAAATGCGACGAACGTCGTTCCAAGTTCGCGGCAAGCTTCGAGCACCGCGATCTCGGGCTCGCGCGTCCACGGCGAATATTCGGTCTGCATCGCGGCGATCGGGTGGACCGCAGCCGCGCGGCGCAGCGTGTCCGCCGACATTTCGGACAGGCCGATGCTGCCGATTTTGCCCTCCGCTACCAGATCGGCCATCGCGCCCACCGAATCTTCGATCGGCACGCTGCGATCGCGGCGATGCATATAATACAGATCGACATGGTCGGTCTGCAGCCGGGTCAGCGAGTCGTCGATGCAGCGGCGGATGCTGGCCGGGCTGCAATCGATTCCGCGCGTTTCGCCCTCGATGACGATACCCATCTTGGTGGCGAGGAAGAACTCGCTACGGCGGCCGTTCAGCGCCTCCCCGATCAGCGTTTCATTATGACCCAGGCCATAGATATTGGCGGTGTCGAGATGGTTGTATCCCAGATCGAGCGCGCGGTTGAGCAGCGTGATCGCACTGTCGCGCGCGGGCAGCGCGCCATAGCCCCAGCTGAGCGACATGCAGCCAAGTCCAATGGGGTTGACCGGTCTGCCGTTGAGCGTGCGCGATGCCATGGCATTGAACCTTTCTGAGCGGGAGGATGCAGTGTGCCGGGCGCTGGCACAGGTGGCGATTGCAGGTCAACACCAGCGTCGCACTGGCAGGTCTGATCGCGGGTGCAGGATCGCGTGATTCGAGCATCGCCGAGGGCCCCGAAGGGCAGGGGAATGGCCGAGGTGTCATGTCGCCCCGATCGCATGACCCGCCTGTCTCGATCGGGAGCCTGCGGGAAGATGCCTGGCGCGTAACAGCGCCGGATTATTACAGAAAGTTCCGAGATTGCCGGGTCTGCTACCGGCATTATGTGCTGGCTTGCGACGCGCCGGGGCGCCGATGATTGGCGCGAGAGGGTCGCAATTGGCGCATTCCGGGACAGAATTTTATCCTCTTTTCCGCCTTTGGTAACTCGGCTATATGCACCTCTCCCAAGGGTGCGGGGGATAGGGGTCGGGCTATGTGCGTGTCCTTCCTGCGCCAGTGCAAGAAATATGTCTTGCCAGAGTCCCAAGGGTGTCGATACAACGCGGGCTCTTGTTTCCGCAACGAAGGGGAAAAGTACCATGAAGTCCATCATCAAGCTGAGCCCGGTTTTCGCCGCCGCTAGCATCCTGGCTCTCGCAGCCTGCACTCCGGAAGAAGCTGCTGAAGCTCCTGCCGAAGAAACCACCGAAGCCCCCATGGAAGAAACCATGGAAGCTCCGGCTGCTGAAGCAGGCATGGAAGCCGGTGCTGAAGCTGGCGCCGATGCCGGTGCAGAAGCTGGCGCCGAAGCCGGTGCCGCTGCTGGTGCAGAAGCTGCTCCGGCCGCTCCTGCTGAATAAGCAGACGCATAGCTTCGCCTGAAAAGGCAAAGCCATTGAAGACGCCCGGCGACCCATAAGGGTTTGCCGGGCGTTTTTATTTCGTCTCAGCGGTTCTGCCCATTTACCATCGGTTAGGCTCTTGGGTCTATGGATCGGCATCATGTGACCCATCGGCAGCGATGGCCGGCGGCGGGATCACGGATCAGCTCCAGTGGAGACAGGTGATGACGGCGATGATGCGCAAGCAGGTGGGGGCGAGCCAAGCGGCAACCGACCGCCGCTACGCGATCCGCATCAACGTGCAGATCGATGCCGATCTGCTCGATCAGGGCCGTCGGCGCTGCGGTGTCATGCTCACCAATCTTTCGATCACCGGCTGTCGCTTTGAATCCGATTACCCGTTGCGTCTGCCCGCGCCGATCACGCTGCTGATCGACGGGGTCGATCCGATTGTCGGTGAGGTGGTTTGGGCAAAGGGCAAGCTTGTCGGATGCCATTTCAGCGAGCCGCTGAGCCCGACGATCTGCAACCGCATCATCCGCACGCTGCGCGACCGCGCAAAGCACGTCTAAGCCACAATTCGCTCAAAATGCTGGTGGAGCTCGGCTGCGTTGCGCTCCCAGCTGAACCGCGCGACGCATTGCCGAACGGCCGCGGAGTCGGGCCGTGCAGCAAGGATTCCGTTGATCGCATCGGCCAAAGCTGAGGGGTGCGGCTGTGCGATCGACCCAGCCACCGGATTGGTCAGAAGCTCTGCCGCCCCGCCTGCGTGGCAGATCACGATCGGCGTACCGCAGGCAAGCGATTCAACCCAGGCATTGGCCAGCCCTTCGGATTTCGATGGCAACACCATGACATCGGACGCCGCCAGCCATCGCGGCAAATCGTCGTGCGGCAGGGACCCGGCAAAAATCACGCGGTTGTCAACGCCCAGCTTCGCGGCAAGCGCACGATAGCCGGCTTCGGATTCGCCAGCTCCCGCGAGGACCAGCTTGGCCCCAGGCAGCAGGGGCAGTGCTTCGATGATGAGGTGCTGGCGCTTGCGCGGGATCAGGGCGCCCACCGAGATCAGCATCGGCCCATCAATGCCCAGTTCGGCGCGCAGATCGCTGCCGTCGCGCGGCGCAAAGCGCTGCTGGTCGCAGCCGGTATAATGCACGCTGATTGCATCACCCGGCATGCCCAGCGCAATCATGTCGGCCTTGAGCACTGCCGACACCGCAAGCAAGCCGGCGGCCTCGCACCCCGCCTGAAGCACCATCCCGCGGGTCTTTGGCGCGTGCCCCCAATGATGAATATCGGCGCCGCGCGCCTTGACCGAATAGGGCAGGCCGAGGTCTTTGCCGATGATCCGGGCCGCCGGGCCGTCGGGATAGAAAAACTCGGCGTCGATCAGGTCGAACGGGTTTTGCGCATGCAGGCTGCGCACGAGCGGCAGCACCGCTCGCGCAAGCAGACGCGGCTGCCAGTGGCTGCCGATCGCCGGCAAATGCAGGAATTGCGGGCGATGCACGTCGAGCCCGCGCCAGCTTTCGTGCGGGGGAAGCGCTGCTATCGAACGGTAGCGGGGATGGCGCGACAGCGGCCAGGGCGGCACCGCCTGCGGGCTGATCACGGTGACGTCCACCCCCTCGCGCGCGGCCAACGCTGCCGTCTGGCGCTCGACGAAGATGCCGAAATTGGGGCGCGCCGCATTGGGGAACAGCGTGGCGAGGGTGAGGATGCGCATGATGCCGCTGCTTTAAAGCGTGCGGATTAACGTTTCTGCCACAGCCAGCCAGGGCGGGGCGTTCACCACCTGCTGGCGGGTGCGTGCGCCGGGGGGCAGGATCTGAATACGCTCGCCATCGCGCGCGATCAGCCTGCCGAACACGAAGCGCCCGGCGGGGCGGGGCACCAGCACATCGCGGTTGAGCGCGGCGGCGACGCCACCGCCATCGATCCGCCGCAGCCACAGCATGTCGCCGCTGCGATAGTCGCCCAGACTGCCGGTCACGCGCATCGCGACCATCTGGTCGGTTGGCGTCGGCGGTGCTGCGCGCTCCGTCCGGGTAGGCGCCCGTGCGCCGTCCGCGTCGAGCAGCGCAACCACTCCCAGTTCGGTTGCAGCAGTGGTGCTGACCAGGGCACTGCTGTCGACCTCGAGCGCGGCGGCGATGCGGTTCAGCCAGTCGAGTGACAGTGTCCGCATACCCGTCTCGAGACGTCCGATGGTCTGCGCGGTCGTCGGCGGGTCGCAGCGTCGGGCGACATCGTCCAGGGTCATGCTGCGCGCCTTGCGCACATCGCGAATACGATTGATCATCATGAACCCCTCGAAAAACCGGATCGGGAAAGCACTTTCCTACAATCCAACCATAATGGCAATATCCTATCCGTCAGTAATTAACCGGTTTGGATATTCGTTATGACGAAAACAGGAAAATTTGGTGCCATCAGGGCCGGTGCAGGACGCCTGCGGGCTGAGCGTGCAATCGAGGGTGAAACGGTGGCGGCGCACGCACGGCAGTCCCACCGCCCCGCGCGATCGGTTACGGTCAATCTGGCGGAGTCGCCGCTGGGCTGGCTGTTGGCGCGCGGAATGATCGATCAGCGCCAGTTCGATGCGGGGGAAAAACTGCGTGGCGATTGGGAGCGGGCGAACCTATCGCCCTCGATCACCATGCGCTGGGACGCCGCGCCCCGATCGGGCGGCTATCGCGGCGGCAGCGATCATCTCGAGCCGACCGAGCGCCAGGCCGCGGCGCGCCAGCGTTTCGACGCGGCAATGACCGCGCTCGGCCGCGATCTCAACGACATCGCCTGGCGGGTGATCTGCTCGGGCGAGGCGATGCCGATGGCGGAAAAGGCGCTGGGCTGGCCGGTCCGCTCAGGCCGCCTGGTGCTGCGCCTGGCGCTCGACCGTCTGGCGGATTTCTATCGGCTGCCGTGATGGGGGGTAAAGGAGCGTCCCTTTGAAAACCGTATCACCTCTCCCTTGATGGGAGAGGCAGCGAGACTTGGCAGCGTGCTGCCTATGTCGCAGCGGTGAGGGGGATGGTGCGGCTGGGTGCTGGCAGCGCGGAGGCAAAAAGCCCTCGCAATCCGGAGAGATCACCCCCACCCAACCCTCCCCCATCCAGGGGGAGGGCCTGTTGGCGCAGAGCCGCGAGTACCATTCGGTCCCCTGCGCAGGCAGGGGCCCATCTCCTGCTGGCGCGTCAGATGCACCGGTCGTTTTGTAAGGGGGACTGTTCGGAGATGGGCCCCTGCCTGCGCAGGGGACCGGGTAGCGCGTAGAGATTGAGGTCGAGCTGCAGGCGTTACCCCATCGCCTCGACCTGCTCCGCCAGATCGAGCCAGCGCATTTCCGCCGCATCCTTCTCCTCGCGCGCCTGTTCGATCGCCTTGGTCAGCGCGGCGAACTTCGCCGGATCGCGGGTGTATAGTTCCGGGTCGGACAAAGCCGCTTCGTCGCGCGCGATCGCTGCCTCGATTGCCTCGATGCGCTCGGGCAGGGTGTCGAAATCGCGCTGGTCCTTGTAGCTCAATTTGACCTTCTGCGAGACCGGCTTGGGGACCGACGCTGCGGCAGCAGCGGCGGCATCCGCCTTGCTGCGGTTCGATTTGACCCAGTCGGCGGTGCGTTGCTTGCGCTTGGCCTCCCAGTCGGCATAGCCTCCCGCGACGACATCGACCACGCCCGAACCGTCGAGCCCCAAGGTCACGGTGACGGTGCGGTCGAGGAAGTCGCGATCGTGGCTGACGATCAGCACGGTGCCGTCATAATCGGCGATCACCTCCTGCAACAGGTCGAGCGTTTCAAGGTCGAGATCGTTGGTCGGCTCATCGAGCACCAGCAGGTTCGACGCGCGGGCGAACTCGCGCGCCAGCAGCAGCCGCGAACGCTCGCCACCCGACAGCGTGCCGATGCGCGCTTCGACCAGCCCCGGGTCGAACAGGAATTCCTTGAGATAGCCGTGGATATGCTTGCGCACCCCGCGCACGTCGATCCAGTCGCCGCCCTCGGCGAGCACGTCGCGCACCCGCTTTTCGGGCGACATCAGTTTGCGCTGCTGGTCGATGATCACCCCGTCCAATGTCTTGGCGAGCGTGATCTTGCCGCTGTCGGGTTCGAGTTCGCCGGTCAGCAGCCGGATCAAGGTGGTCTTGCCCGCGCCGTTCGCGCCGACGATGCCGATGCGGTCGCCACGCTGCACCCTGAGCGAAAAGTCCTTGATGATCGTGCGCGCGTCCTCGCCCTCGCCAAAGGTCTTGAACACCCGCTCGGCGACGATCACCGACTTGGTCTTGCTGTCGTCGCTCACCGCCTTCAGCTTGGCGGTGCCCTGCGGGCCGAGCATCGCGGCGCGGGCTGCGCGCATTTCCCAGAGCTTGGCGAGCCGGCCCTGGTTGCGTTTGCGGCGCGCGGTAACCCCGCGCTCGAGCCAGTGCGCTTCGATCTTGAGCTTGGCGTCCATCTTGTCGGCAGCGCGCGCCTCTTCGGCATAGACCTGCTCCATCCACGCCTCATAGCCGCCAAAGCCGATCTCGAGCCGGCGCAGGTTGCCGCGGTCGAGCCACAGGGTCTGCTTGGTCAGCCGCTCGAGGAAGGTCCGGTCATGGCTGATCACGACGAAGGCGCCGGTGTAGCGGCTCAGCCAGTTCTCGAGCCAGTCGATCGCGGCCAGGTCGAGATGGTTGGTCGGCTCGTCGAGCAGCAGCACATCGGGATCGCTGGCCAACGCGCGGCAGATCGCGGCGCGGCGCCGTTCGCCGCCACTCGCGGTCGCCGCCTCGCGCGACAGGTCGATGCCGAGCTGGTCGGCGATGGCGGCGACCTCGTGCGCGGGCGGCGCATCGTCGCCTGCCAGCGCCCAGTCGTTCAGCGTCTCGAAGCCCTTGAAGTCGGGATCCTGCGCCAGCATGACGCAGCGGACGCCCGGCTGGATCGTGCGGGTGCCGCGGTCGGCCTCGATATCGCCCGCGATCAGCCGCAGCATCGTGGTCTTGCCTGCGCCATTGCGCCCGATCAGCGCCAACCGATCGCGCGGGCCGATGTGCATGCTGATATCGCGGAACAGCCAGCCGGTGCCCTGGTTCAGGCCAAGGTCTTCATACGACAATACAGGGGGTGTGGACATGGCGCGCACTTAGGCGGGCAGGCGGCGCGGCGCAATCCCTGGCTCGCCCAGCGACAAGCGGCTTGACCGCTATGGCCGCCGCGTCGCAAGACGGTGGCAAGCCATTATGGGGGTCGATAGTGCGCACGGTCTATCTCAACGGAAGCTATGTCGCCGAGGGCGATGCGACGGTTTCGATCTTCGATCGCGGACTGATGTTTGCCGATGCAGTGTACGAGGTCTGCTCGGTGCTCGATCGGCGGATTATCGACAAGCAGGCGCATCTGGCGCGGCTCGAACGCTCACTGGCCGAGATGGCCATCGCCCATGATGTTGCCGCGACCGGCTGGGACGATATTCTGGCGACACTGATCGAGCGCAACCATCTGATCGAAGGCACGATATACATCCAGATCAGCCGGGGCGCGGCGGATCGCGATTTCCTGTTCCCTGCGCCCGGCACCCCGCCCACGGTGTTCGCCTTCACCCAGGCGCGGTCACTGGTCGCCAATCCGATGGCGGACCGTGGCATGCGGATCATCACCCGGCCCGACCGGCGCTGGGGCAGGCGCGATATCAAGACCGTGCAGTTGCTCTATGCCAGCATGATGAAGATGGAGGCCAAGGCGGCGGGCGTCGACGATGTCTGGCTGGTCGATGGTGATGTGATCACCGAGGGGACGTCGCAGAATGCGTGCATCATCACGCGTCAGGGCCATCTCGTCACGCGCGATCTGGGGCATCACATCCTGCCCGGCGTCACCCGGTTGAGCCTGATCGAGATCGCGCACAAAAGCGGAATAACCGTCGAGGAACGGCGGTTCACCATCGCCGAAGCGCAGGGCGCAGCAGAAGCGTTCGTGACATCGGCCTCGCTGTTCGTGATGCCGGTGGTCGAGATCGACGGGCTCAAGGTGGGCGACGGTCTTCCCGGCATTGAAACGATGGCGCTGCGCTCGGCCTATATCGAGCAGGCCTGCGGACCGAAATGAGGTGCGGGATTGTCAATCGGCTGACGTCTCCGTTCAGTTGAATGACACCTTCGCAGGCGCATCGCCACGGTTCCCCGGCGAACGCCGGAATCCAGGGGCGGCTGCGGTGCTATATCGCCTCTGGATTCCGGCGTGCGCCGGAAAACAGGAACTTCTGCCACTTGGAGACTCCACATATGACTAAGACCTTCGCCCGTGCCTTGCCGCTCGCCTTTCTCGCCACCCTCGCAGCTGGCCCCGCGCTTGCCGCCGTCGACGTGACGCCAACCGCCGCCAATCCGGTGGTCGAACTGAGCGTGACCGAGACGGTGCTGGGCGCGCCCGACACCGCGACCTTCAGCACTGGCGTCACCAGCAAGGCGCCCACCGCGCAGGAAGCGCTGCGCGCAAATTCGGCCGAGATGGAAAAGGTGATCGCGCAGATCGTTGCTTTGGGGATCAAGCGCGAGGATATCCAGACATCGGGCATCAACCTCAATGCCGATTACGAATACGGCAATGATGGCCGCCAGCCGCGCTTCATCGGCTATCAGGTCACCAACCAGGTAACGGTCAAGGTCCGCGACATGAAACGGCTGGGCGCGATCCTCGATGCGGTGGTGTCGAAGGGTGCGAACAACATTTCGGGTCCCAATTTCAGCATCGACGATGACAGCACGGCGCAGCGCGAGGCGCGCGACAAGGCGATGCAACGCGCCCAGGCGCAGGCGGTGGATTATGCGCGGCGCATCGGGTTTACCGGGGTCCAGCTGCTCGCGGTGTCGGAATTCACCTCCAATGTCTCGCCGATGGGCATGGCCGACATGAAGCGCACATCGGTGCAGTCCGTGGCCGCAGCGCCGCCGATCGAAGGCGGGCAGGTGGGCACCAGCGTCACGGTCAACGTCACCTATCAGATGACACGATAATTGCTCAGCTGAACCTCGTCATCCCCGCGAAAGCGGGGGTCCCGCTTTGGCGCTACCATTGCCGAAGCGGGATTCCCGCCATTGCGGGAATGACGGGGGCGAGCATTAAGCAACGGCGTGGCTCTGGCCAAAGCTTGAAGAAGACGTTAGCGCCTTATTCAGCGGTTATTCAATGATCGGGGGATAATGCGGTCGGCATGACACTGTTCTCTTTCTGGCTACCGGGTCTGGCCCTGAGCGCTGCCCTGCTGGTGGCGGGCGCGCCGCATGCGGACGCGCTCGACGGCAAGCGTCGCGGCGAACAGAGCGAGGCGCGCGAACAGTTCATGGCCGGCCAGGTCAAATCCCTGCGCGAAATCGAGGGACGCATTCTCCCCAAGATGCGCGGGATGCAGTATCTCGGCCCCGAATATGACGCCGGATCGCAGGTCTACCGGCTCAAATTTCTCGACAGCGGGCGGGTTATCTTTGTCGATGTCGATGCGCGGACGGGAGCCATTCTGCGCCAGACGGGTTGATCGGTACCGTCTTCTTTTCCGTCCGCCAACTTGTCACCACGCGCGTTTTGGCCAATATGCACCCTTTCACGGAAGCCCCGGCACCCGCCTTGCCGCTTCCCCGACCATTTTGCAGGAGTAGCCGATGCGCGTTCTGATCGTCGAGGATGAACCGACCCTTGGCAAACAGCTCAAGTCCACGCTGGAGGCCACCGGCTATGCCGTCGATCTGTCGGTCGATGGCGAGGACGGCCATTTCATGGGCTCGACCGAGGACTATGACGCGGTCATCCTCGACCTTGGCCTTCCCGAGATCGACGGTCTCACTGTGCTCGGCATGTGGCGCAAGGAGGGCCGCACCTTCCCGGTGCTGGTCCTGACCGCGCGCGACAGCTGGTCGGACAAGGTCGCAGGCCTCGACGCCGGCGCCGATGATTATCTCGCCAAGCCTTTCCAGACCGAAGAGCTGATCGCCCGGCTGCGCGCGCTGATCCGCCGTGCATCGGGCAACGCCTCGAGCGAGCTGACCGCAGGCGATGTCCGGCTCGACACGCGCTCGGGCAAGGTTTCGCTGAACGGCGAGCCGGTGAAGCTCACCGCGCAGGAATACAAGTTGCTGTCGTACCTGCTCCACCACAAGGGCAAGGTCATCAGCCGCACCGAACTGATCGAGCATATCTACGACCAGGATTTCGACCGCGATTCCAACACCATCGAGGTGTTCGTCACGCGCATCCGCAAGAAGCTGGGCTCGGACGTGATCACCACGATCCGCGGGCTTGGCTACAGCCTTGAAGACCCGGCAGAGCGTGCCGACGGCTGATCCCGACCCGGTATCGGCCGCGCCCGCGGCACCGTTGCCCAACACCGGATCGCTCAGCCGCCGGATGATCGGCATCGCGGCGGCGTGGATTTTCGTGCTGCTGCTCGGCGGCGGGCTGGCGCTTGATCGCATTCTGACCAACACCGTCACCACCAGCTTCGACGACCAGCTCGAATACGTGCTGACCGCGATGATCTCGTCGGCGGAAATCGGGCCAGATGGCGAGGTCTTCTTCAACCGGCCTTTGGGCGACCAGAGGTTCCTCGAGCCCAACAGCGGGCTTTACTGGCAGATCAGCGGCAGGGGGCATGCCGATTTCACCTCGCGCTCTTTATGGGACCGGGCGCTCACGATCGAGACCGACCACAGCGATTCGCAGCCGCATATCTACAACAGCGAGCAGTTCACCGATGGCGAACTGCGGATCATCGAACAGTCGATCTATCTGCCCGGATCGAAGGTGCGGTGGCGCTTCATGGTGGCGCAGTCGCGTGAAGCGATGGATCTGCAGATCCGCCAGCTTCGCCAGACGTTGACTTACAGCTTCGCATTGCTGGCGCTGGGGCTGATCATTCTGGCCGGGCTGCAGACGCTGTATGGCCTGTGGCCCTTGCGCAAGGTGCGCGAGGCGATCCAGGCGATGCGCACCGGGAAGATGGACCGGGTGCGCGATCCGATGCCGATCGAGGTGATGCCGATGGTCGAGGAATTGAACGCGCTGCTCGAGCACAACGAGAAGCAGGCCGAGGAGGCGCGGCGGCATGCCGGCAACCTCGCCCATGCGCTCAAGACCCCGCTCACCGTGGTGATGAACAGCGCGACCGCGCGCGCCGATGACCTTGCCGATACCGTGATCCGCGAGGCCGCGGTGATGCGCCGCCAGGTCGACCACCATCTCGCCCGCGCCCGCGCGGTCGGCCGGCGCGGACAGGCGCTCGCCCGTGCCAATGTCTGGGAAAGCGCGCAGGCGGTGGAGCGCGCGGTATCGCGGCTCTATCCGCACGTCCGCTGCGACCTGGATGGCAGCAAGACCGCAATGGTCGCGATCGAGCGGCAGGACCTGGAAGAAATGCTCGGCAACCTGGTCGAGAATGCGGGCAAATACGGCGGCGGAAGTGTGTTCGTCACCATCGACCCGCCCGGGTCTGTGGACCCGAAGCTGGTCGATATCTGGATCGAGGACGACGGCACCGGCATCCCGGACAGCGAACGCGTGCGCATCTTCGATCGCGGCGCCAGGCTGGATACCGGCAAGCCGGGCACGGGGCTGGGGCTCGCCATCGTGCGCGATGTCGCCGAGATTTACGGCGGGCTGGTCGAGCTCGACGAGAGCGAGGATCTGGGCGGGCTGCTGGTGCGGTTGAGGCTGCCGCGGGCGGGGTAGGGCATTCAAATTCCTCCCCGGAACGGGGAGGGGGACCAAGCAGTGGTGGAGGGGAGGCGGGGTTGTGCCGCCCTACCAAAGTTGCGTCTGGCCGCTTCCCCTCCGTCAGCCCTGCGGGCTGCCACCTCCCCGTCCCGGGGGAGGATTTTGAAGGCTATCTCACCCGGCATCCCGGATCTGCTCATGATGCCGGATCACCTCGTCGATCACGAAGCGCAGAAACTTTTCCGAAAAATCAGGGTCGAGATCGGCGTCGACCGCGAGCCGCTTCATCCGCGCGATCTGTTGTTCCTCGCGGCCGGGGTCGGCGGGCGGCAATGCGGTCTTGGCCTTGTATTCGCCCACCGCCTTGGTGATCTTGAAGCGTTCGGCGAGCATGAAGATCAGAGCCGCATCGATGTTGTCGATGCTCTGCCGGAAAGCGGCCAGGACGGGATCGTGCGCCATAACGGTAGTGCCTTGTCAGCTACGGGACCAGAATCACGCGGCGTATCATGTGACCGCTGCGCTTTGCGCTTGCCTTAAGCCATGCGGATTGCCACATCGCAACCCATGACAGCGACTATCCACCCGATCGGCCGCCCCGGCAGCGCGCCTGCCGCAGCTCCCAGCCTGGACCCGATCATGGAGCTGGTCGCGCACGATCTGCATTCGGTAAACAGCGTGATTCTGGACCGCATGCAGTCCAAGATCCCGTTGATTCCCGAACTTGCCGGGCATCTGATCGCAGGCGGCGGCAAGCGCATGCGGCCGATGCTGACATTGGCCTGCGCGCGGTTGCTCGATTATCCCGGCACCCGCCATTACAAATTGGCGGCGGCCGTCGAGTTCATCCACACCGCGACCCTCCTGCACGACGATGTCGTCGACGGGTCGGACATGCGCCGCGGCAAGAAGGCCGCCAATCTGATCTTCGGCAACCCGGCCACGGTGCTGGTCGGCGATTTCCTGTTCAGCCGCTCGTTCGAACTGATGGTCGAGGACGGCTCGCTTAAGGTGCTGAAGATTCTTTCGGGTGCGTCCGCGATCATCGCCGAGGGCGAGGTCGACCAGCTCACCGCGCAGCGTCAGATCGAGACCAGCGAAGAGCGCTATCTGGCGATCATCGGCGCGAAGACCGCGGCGTTGTTCGCGGCTGCCTGCCGGATTTCGGCGGTGGTGGCAGAGCGCAACGAGGCCGACGAGCTCGCGCTCGATGCCTATGGACGCAACCTCGGCATCGCCTTCCAGCTGGTCGACGACGCGATCGATTACGTCTCGGACGCGGCCAAGATGGGCAAGGATGTCGGTGACGACTTCCGCGACGGCAAGGTGACCTTGCCGGTGATCCTGGCCTATGCGCACGGCACGCCCGAAGAGCGCAAGTTCTGGGAGGCTGCGATCATCGGTCACCGGACATCGGACGAGGATCTCGCCCACGCGACCGATCTGCTGCGCCGCCATAACGCGATCGACCTGACACTCGACCGCGCCCGCCACTTCGGCCAGCGCGCCATCGATGCCATCGCCGGCTTCCCCAACGGCAAGGCCAAGGCGGCGCTGATCGAAACGGTCGAGTTTGCGATCGCAAGAGGCTATTGAGCAGTGACCGAACCGTAAGCAAGACCTCCAACGAGGTCGGAGCTGGAGGTTCTGGAAAACGAGTTCGAACGGCTTCGCAGCGAAGCGGATGAATTGCGGCGTTTGCTTGAGTTAAACCGGACAGACCGCAACCCCTGGAATCCGGTTGCATTGGCAGGCGCGGTGACCGGCCTTGTCGGCATAATCGGTGCCGCGATAATCGGGTATTTCGGCGCTGGCGATGGCAATGCCTCCAGCCGTCAGGCAACCATTTGCCAGCAGGCGTATATGATTGTCGCTGACGAAGCGTTGAACCCGGCCCTTAGCCCTGCGCAAGCGCAGACGCTGGTGGGCGATCAGTTGCAAATCCTTCGAAGATGTGAGAAATTCGTGCCATGACCCAGTCGGTATTCCTTGCAATGGCCATTGTTGGCAATGTCGTCGCCGTAGCAGCAATGGTGGCGGGCTTTTACTGGCAGAAGCAGCGCAACCACTTGCGCTAAGGCCCTGTTCTGCGCTGAGCGGTCAAACACAGCAAATTCCTTGGCCAAAATTCATTCCCAACACACACGACCAAGCCTGTCACCGCGCGGCTGGTGTAGGTAGTCAATCATGACGGCGCTTTCAGCCACTTCCCTTCCTGGCGATGCCCGCCCCGCTTCCTTGCGGATCGAAATCCGTGCGCTGCTCTGGCTCGCAGGTCCCCTGGTGCTGGGCAACCTCGCGCAGATGGCGATCCACACCACCGAGGTGATCATTCTGGGCCGCTACAGCGTGCAGGCGCTGGCGGCAGCGGCGCTGGCGGTGAACCTGTATTTCGCGTGCGGCACCTTCGGCATGGGGCTGATGACCGCGGCCTCGCCGATGATCGCGGCCGAGCGCGGACGCCGCGCGCATTCGGTTCGCGATATCCGCCGCACCGTGCGGCAGGGCTTCTGGGTGGCGCTGACCGCCTGTGTGCCGATCTGGGTGGTGCTGTGGCAGGCCGAAGCCTTGTTTCTGCTGATGGGCCAGCAGCCCGATCTGTCGCGCGACGCCGGGCAATTCATGCGCGTCGCGATGTGGGGTCTTTTGCCCTGGCTGCTGCAGTTCGTGCTGCGGATGTATGTCTCCGCGCTTGAGCGCCCGATCTGGGGCGTCATCGTCACTTTGTGCGGCGTCGCGGTCAATCTGGTCGCCTGCTGGGCGCTGGTGTTCGGCAATCTCGGATTCCCCGAAATGGGGCTGATGGGTGCGGCCTATGCCAATCTGATCGCCAACTGCACCTTGTTCATCGTTATGGCGCTGGTGGTGACCACGGTACGGCCGTTCCGCCGCTACCGGCTTTTCGGGCGGTTCTGGGTGCCGGATTGGCCGCGGTACACCGGGCTTTTCCAGCTCGGCCTGCCGATCGCGATCACCTTTGCCTTCGAGGTCGCGATTTTCAGCGCAGCAGCCTTCCTGATGGGGCTGATCAGCCGCGATTCGCTCGCGGCGCATGCGGTCGCGATCCAGATCGCCTCGTTCGCGTTCATGGTGCCGTTCAGCATCTCGCAGGCGGCGACGGTCCGGGTCGGGTTGCACCATGGTGCGCGCGATGCCGTTGCAGCGGGTCGTGCGGGCTGGGCGGCTTTGGGGCTTGGGGTGATCGCGGCGTGTGCGATGTCGGCGATCATGACCGCGTTTCCAAACTTCCTCGTCGGGCTGTTCATCGATCCGGCGGACAAGACCGCCGCGGTGGCGTTCCAGCTCGCGCTGAGCTTCATCGTCGTCGCCGCGATCTTCCAATTGGTCGATGCCGTGCAGGCGGTGGGGGCAGGGGTGCTCCGCGGATTGCAGGATACCCGCTGGCCGATGCTGTTTGCCGCGTTCGGATATTGGGTGGTCGGCATGGGGACCGCGTGGTTCTTCGCCTTCAACCTGGGCTGGGACGGCATAGGGGTATGGGTCGGCCTTGCAGCGGGGCTTGCAGTGGTGTCGGTGCTGGTTGTCTCGCGCTGGATGATGCGCCAGCGCCTGGGGCTGGGGGTTTATGGCTAGGCCATCCAACCTCACCGCGTTCCCGAGCGAAGTCGAGGGACGCATGCGCGAGGGTTGCGGAAGGTCCCTCGACTTCCCGGCATGGCCGGGAAGTTTATCCCGAGCGGCTGGCTTGCCAGCCAGCCGAGGGGCTCGGGAACGCGGTGAGGGCAGCTAGCATGACGGTGCTTCCCATTCACGCAGTTCTGCTCGATCTGATATCCGCGCTCGCGACCAGCCCTAATGCTGTCCTCGTCGCCCCTCCCGGCGCGGGCAAGACCACCTCTGTCGCCCCTGCGCTGCTCGATCAGCCCTGGTGCACCGGGCAGATCCTGCTGCTCTCCCCGCGCCGCCTTGCCGCGCGCGCGGCGGCCGAACGGATGGCGGAGCTGGCGGGCGAAAGCGTCGGGCAGACCATCGGTTACGCCACCCGGATGGACAGCAAGAGCAGCCTGGCGACGCGGGTGCTGGTGCTGACCGAGGGGATTTTCGTCAACCGCATCCAGACCGACCCGGAACTCGCGGGGGTGTCGGCAGTGCTGTTTGACGAGGTCCACGAGCGCAGCCTCGACAGCGACTTCGGGCTCGCGCTGGCGCTCGAGGCGCAAGGCGCGTTCCGGCCGGACCTGCGCCTGCTCGCGATGTCGGCGACGCTTGATGGCGCGCGGTTTTCGACCCTGATGGGCGATGCGCCGGTGATCGAGAGCGAAGGCCGCTCGCACCCGCTCGATTTGCGCTATCTGGGGCGGCGCGGCGAACAGCGGCTCGAGGATGCGATGGCGCAGGCGATCCGCACCGCGCTGCGCGAGGAGCAGGGCGACGTCCTCGCCTTCCTGCCCGGAGTCGCCGAGATCGCGCGGACTCAGGAACGGCTGGCGAACCTGGGCGATGCCATCGCGGTGCTCCCGCTGCACGGCACTTTGACCCCGCCCGAGCAGCGCGCCGCGATCCGCCGTGATCCCGAGGGCCGCCGCAAGGTCATCCTCGCCACCAGCATCGCCGAGACCAGCCTGACCATCGATGGCGTCCGCATCGTCGTCGATAGCGGCATGGCGCGGCGCGCGCGCTATGATCCGCTCGCCGCGACCAGTCGGCTGGTGACCGAACGCGCCAGCCAGGCCGCCGCCACCCAGCGCGCGGGCCGCGCCGCGCGCCAGGGGCCGGGCGTCGCCTATCGGCTGTGGGAGGAAGCCGCGACCGGCGGACTACCGCGCTTCGATCCGCCCGAGATCCTCGACAGCGATCTGGCCCCATTGGTGCTGCAATGCGCCGCCTGGGGAGAGAGCGATCCGCTGCGGTTGCGCTGGCTCGATCCGCCGCCTGCGCCTTTGCTCGCCGAAGCGCGCAAGCGGCTGCAGGCACTCGACGCGGTGGATGGTAGCGGCGCGATCACGCCGAATGGCCGCGCGATCGCGGCGCTGCCGCTGCCGCCGCATCTGGCGCACATGCTGCTGTGCGGCGCGCGCGCCGGTGTCGCGATGCTCGCAGCCGAAATCGCCCTGCTGTTGCAGGAGCGCGGGCTGGGCGGGCAGGGCGAGGATCTCGACGCGCGGCTGATGCGCTGGCGCTCCGACCGCAGCGAGCGCGCGCGCAAGTCGCGCAAGCTCGCCGAGCGCTGGGCGACGCTGGCGCAGCGGCAGGTGGGTAACGCCCGGCCTGCCGATCTTCCGCCCGCGATCCTGCTCGCGCTCGCTTATCCCGACCGGGTGGCCAAGCGCCGCGACGGATCGGGCGAGGCTTGGGCGAGCGCGGGCGGGCGCAGCTTCCGGCTCGATTCCACGTCGTCATTGATCACCGCACAGTGGCTGGCGATCGGCGAGGTGCAGGGCAAGGCCGCCGACGCGCGCGTCCTCAGCGCGATGGCGCTCGACGTGGCCGATGTCGAAACGCATCTGGCGGCGCGAATCGAGCGGGTCAGCCGCTGCAGCTTTGCGCTCGCCGAACGCCGCGCCGAAGCCCGGCTCGAACGCAGGCTGGGCGCGATCCGGCTGACGAGCGGGCCCGACCCTTCGCCTTCCCCCGATGCACTGTGCGCCGCGTTGATCGAAGGGGTGCGCGAGCATGGCCTCGACCTGCTGCATTGGGGCGACAAGGCGCAGGCGTTGCGCCAGCGTGCGCGATTTGCCGGGGTGACCGCGCTGGACGATGCGGACCTGCTCGATATGCTCGACGACTGGCTCGCCCCGCTGCTTGCCGGGCACCGATCGCTGGCAGCGGCAACGCCGGGGCACCTGCACACGGCGCTGCAGAACCGGCTGGGCTGGGATGCGGCGCCGACGATCGACCGGATCGCGCCGCCCGAGTTCGCCAGCCCCGCTGGTACCCGCCACGCCATCGACTATTCCGCCACCGCCGGGCCGACGGTCGAACTGCGGGTGCAGGCGCTCTATGGCCTCGACAAGCACCCGGCGGTCGGGCGCGACCGCATTCCGTTGGTGCTGTCGCTGACTTCGCCCGCCGGCCGCCCGATCCAGACCACGCGCGATCTGCCCGGCTTCTGGCGCGGCAGCTGGCGCGATGTCGCCAAGGACATGCGCGGCCGCTACCCTCGCCACCACTGGCCCGACGCCCCCTGGGAGGCGCAGGCTAGTCTGGCGACAAAGAAGCGGCAGGCAATTTGATCTGAAAAGCCCTCTCCCCTTCAGGGGAGAGGGTTGGGAGAGGGGCAGTTAAGCGACATTCCGTGTGATCTGCTGCCACTCTCAACTTCGACGAGGCAGCAAGCTGCCAAGCCTGCGTATCTCTCTCCTAAAGGGGAGAGATCCCTGAACCATCCACACCAGCCTTGACCCGAGCGCCCCCGCTGTAGCATGGGCACGGCGTAGCAATCTTTCCCAGGACGAAGACCAATGGCCGCACGAATCTATCAGCGCCCCAAGAACGCGATGCAGTCGGGCCGCGCGCTTACCGATTTGTGGGTGCTCGAGTTCGAGCCTGCCGAGGCGAAGAAGCCCGATCCGCTGACCGGATGGGCGGGCTCGGGCGATACCCAGCAGCAGGTCAACCTGCGCTTCCCAGATCTGGCGGCCGCCAAGGCCTATGCCGACAAATACGGCATCGAAGCGCGCATCGAGCAGACACCTCCACGCCGCCTGAAGATTCAGGCTTATGCCGATAATTTTCGCTGATTTTCTGCGCTGAGGGCTGGCCTCCAAGCGGCCCCTTCAGCCCACCATCGCGTCGATCGCGCCTTGCAGGATGAACGCTGCAGCCGCCGAGTCGACTCGCTCGGCGCGCTTGGCGCGGCTGACATCGGCATCGATCAGCGCGCGTTCGACTGCTTGAGTCGACCAGCGTTCGTCCTGCAGCAGGATCGGCAGTCCCAGCACCGCGATGTTGCGTGCGAAGGCCCGAACGCTCTGGGTTTGCGGGCTGTCCGAACTGTCCATGTTGAGCGGCAGGCCGATGACCAGCCCGACGATGTGCTGCTCGCTGACCAGCTGCTCGATCGCCGCCTTGTCCTTGCCGAACTTGGCGCGCTTGATCGTCTTGGCGGCGGTGGCAAAGCTCCAGCCGGCATCGCAGAACGCCGTGCCGATGGTCTTGCTGCCGACATCGAGCCCGATCAGCCGCCCGTATTCAGGCAATGCCTCACGAAATTCCGCGGGCTTGGTCGTGATCAGCGCGCCAGAAATGCTGCGACCCTCCGCTCGGCGTCCGCGCGAATGTTCGCCCAGAACAGGGGGTAGTCATACACGTGGTAGTTGTTGCCGGGCAGCACGTAATTGCCCATCTTGGGCTCCCCGCCCAGCAGCAGCAGCCCGCGATCATCGCAGCGTGCCGGCACCAGGCTCGGGGTGATGACACCATCGGTCAGTTCGTCATTGGGAACAAGCGTGCCCAGGTTCTGGTCTGCAGCAGCCTCATCGCCCATCACGCCGGTGATCGGATTGACGCACAGCATCGGCGAAGTTCCGCGCAGTTCGCCATCAAAGCCCACGCTGACATCGTAGACCGAAAGGATCAGCCCGGGTTCTGCCGGTTCGCCGAAGCTTTGCCAGGCGAGCAGGCAGTTGGCCTGGTCAGGATCGGCGCACCCCGGCAGACCCAGCGCGAGCAGATCGGTGGTCAGCGAGACTGGCCAGCCGATGACATAAGCGGCAACGATCCGGTCGGCGAGCGGGCGGGTCACGACGCGCTGGCGCATCAGCGTCGTCAGATGCAGCGCGCCCTGGCTGTGCCCAGCTATGATGATCGGCATGTCATCGGGGATCTCGAGCAGGAATTCATCGAACGCGGCAAGCACATCGGAATAGGCCGCATCGAACGCCATTTGTGCTTCGGGCTTCTGGGTCAGGAACGCGCCGATCGCGGCCTGGCGGTAGCGGGGTGCCCAGATCTGGCCGATGCCGTTGAAAACGCTGGCCTGGCTGCGCAGGAAAATGCGTGCGCGGTCCTGCGATTCCTTGTCGCCCAGCGGAGCATTCCAGTAATTGCGCTTCATGTAGGAGGTGGGGTGGATGTAGAACACCGCCACCTTGGGGTCGGTGGTCGGCTCGAACCCCTCGGGTGTCCACAGCGACGGGTTGGCGCTGCCGGTGATTTCGGGCCGCGAGAACCACATGGCCTCGTCGGCATAGGCGCTGGTTTCGACCGCCTCGGGTTTGACGAATTCGGTCGACGGCACAAACGCGGCGGCGAAAATCTGCTGCGGGAACAATCGGTAGATCGCAAAGGCTGCGACGAGCAGGAAGATGATCGTCGCGATCACATACAGAAACTTGCGGGCCAAAAACACTCTCCGAACGGCAGGCAGGGGCCGTCCGCCGACGCACCCTGTGAATGCGCGCATATAGGTGCGGGTTGTGAACACCGCCAGCAGTGTTTGACGCCACAATTGTTCGTGCTGGCGCAGCATTTGCCCGCTTGATGGCCGGGCGGGGCGGTGCTAGCCGCTTTAGCCATGTCAGTAGATAGCAAAACCGTGAAAAAAATCGCCAGCCTCGCCCGGATCGCGATGACCGACGCCGAGATCGAGGCCATGGTCCCCGAATTCAACGGCATATTGGGCTGGGTGGAGCAATTGGCCGAGGTCGACGTGACCGGCGTAGAGCCGATGACCGCCGTCATCCCCAACACGTTGCGCCTGCGCGACGATGTCGTCACCGACGGCAACATCCGCGACAAGGTGCTGGCCAATGCGCCCGCCGCCGAGCACGGCTTCTTCGGCGTCCCGAAAGTGATCGAATAAACATGACCGACCTGACCGACCTCGGCATCGCCGACATCCGCAACGGCGTGCGCGCCGGGACCTTCAGCGCACGCGACGTGGCGAGCGCCTTCAACGCACGCGTCGCCGAAGCCAAGGCGCTCAATGCGTTTCTGATCGACACGCCCGACCACGCGCTGGCTGCTGCCGATGCGATCGACACCAAGCGCGCCGCCGGCGAGGACCTGCCGATCATGGCCGGGGTGCCGATCGGCATGAAGGATCTGTTCTGCACCGTCGGCGTGGAAGCGCGCTCGGCGAGCGAAATCCTCAACGGCTTCAAGCCGACCTATGAATCGACGGTCAGCCAGAAATTGTGGGACGCGGGCGCCGGCATGCTCGGCAAGCTCAACATGGACCAGTTCGCGATGGGATCGTCGAACGAGACCAGCGCGTTCGGCAATGTGATCTCGCCCTGGCGGCGCAACGATGGCGGCAGTGCCGCGCTCGCCCCCGGCGGTTCGTCTGGCGGCAGCGCGGCGGCGGTCTCGGCGCGGCTGTGTCCGGCGGCGACCGGCACCGATACCGGCGGATCGATCCGCCAGCCCGCCGCGTTCACCGGGATCAGCGGCATCAAGCCGACCTATGGCCGCTGCTCGCGCTGGGGCGTGATCGCCTTCGCCTCGTCGCTCGATCAGGCCGGCCCGATGGCGCGCGACGTGCGCGACTGCGCGATCATGCTGGAAGCGATGAGCGGCTTCGATCCTAAGGATTCGACCTCGCTTGATCTGCCCGTGCCGCAGTGGGAAGCCGGTTTGTCGAGCAATCTCAAGGGCAAGCGCGTCGGTATTCCCAAGGAATATCGCCTCGACGGGATGGACGCCGAAGTGGCTGCCGTTTGGGACCAGGGCATCGCGTGGCTGCGCGACGCGGGCGCCGAGATCGTCGATGTCTCGCTGCCGCACACCCGTCACGCCCTGCCGGCCTATTACATCATCGCCCCGGCCGAAGCCTCGTCCAACCTCGCGCGCTATGACGGCGTGCGCTATGGCCAGCGCAACCTGCCCGATGGCGCGGGGCTGCAGGACATGTATGCCGCCACCCGCGCCGCAGGCTTCGGGGGAGAGGTCAAGCGCCGCATCCTGATCGGCACCTATGTGCTGTCCGCCGGCTTCTATGATGCCTATTACACCCAGGCGCAAAAGGTCCGCACCCTGATCGCGCGGGATTTCGAAGCCGTGTGGGAAAAGTGCGATGTATTGCTCGCGCCGACCGCGCCGAGCGCCGCCTTCGCGCTGGGCCAGGAATCGGACGATCCGATCGCGATGTATCTCAACGACGTGTTCGCGGTGCCAGCTTCGCTCGCGGGCCTGCCCGCGATGTCGGTGCCCGGGGGTCTCGACAGCCAGGGCCTGCCGCTTGGCCTGCAGATCATCGGCAAGCCGATGGACGAGCAGGGCGTGCTGAATGCAGGTCTGGCAATTGAAGAACGCGCAGGGTTTACCGCGCGCCCGCAACAATGGTGGTGACCAAACGCAACGCTAGTTGAACCGCTGGAAAAGAGGTGTTACCTTGGGTAACACCGGAGGCCCACAATGAACGCTCACAGCAAAATCGAGCACGAAACGCTGGTCAACATGACGAGCAAGGGTCAGGTATTGATCCCAAAGGCCCTGCGCGATCGCAATGGCCTGGTGCCGAATGGCCCGGTGCGGGTGGGCATCAATGATCGGGGCGAGACGGTCATCCTGCCGCCCGTTCCACAGCCCGCCGAAACGCCAGATCAGCGCAAGGCCCGCATCAGGCTCGGGCTGGAAGCCTTGCGCGGCAAATACGCGAGCGGCAGAGCGACAGATGATATCATGCGCGATCTGCGGGGTGATTGGGAGCCGTGATCCTGATCGATTCCAATATCATCATCGACATCATCGAAAACGATCCCAGATGGAGCGACTGGTCGATCGAACAGATCGTCCAGCTGTCTGCCGAGCATGATGTCGCGATCAACGAGGTCGTCATTGCAGAAGCGGCGCCTGGAATGGCAACGCTCGAAGCCTTTCGCCGCGAAATGGAGCGCATCGATGTGACAATCGAGTCGATCGACGCCGATGCGGCCTTTCTCGCAGGCCGCGCTTTTCGTGCTTACCGACAACGCAGGCGCGAGGGTGCCAAATCCATCCTGGCCGATTTTCTGATCGGGGGACACGCTCAGGCGCTCAATGCCACTGTGCTGACCCGCGATCCGCGGTTCTATCGCAGCTATTTTCCCACCGTTCCTCTCATAACACCCGAAGCGGAATCAGCATGACCGAATCAACCTATCGTATCCAGGGCGCCACCGGTGAGTGGGAGGTCGTGATCGGGCTTGAGGTGCACGCCCAGGTCACCAGCCACGCCAAATTGTTCTCGGGCGCGTCGACCACCTTCGGGGCGGAGCCCAATGCGCAGGTGAGCCTCGTCGATGCCGCGATGCCGGGCATGCTGCCGGTGCTCAATGGCGAATGCGTCCGCCAGGCGGTGCGTACGGGCATGGCGTTGAACGCCCAGATCAACCGCTATTCGCGGTTCGATCGCAAGAACTATTTCTATGCCGATCTGCCGCAGGGCTATCAGATCAGCCAGCTCTATCATCCGATCGTGGGCGAGGGCGGGATCGAGATCAGTCTCGACGAAAAGAACCCCGACGCGCACACCAAGACGATCGGCATCGAGCGGCTGCATCTCGAGCAGGACGCGGGCAAGCTGATGCACGATCAGCATCCCACGATGTCCTATGTCGATCTCAACCGCTGCGGCGTCGCGCTGATGGAGATCGTCTCGCGGCCCGACATGCGCTCGCCCGCCGAGGCCGGGGCGTATCTGAAGAAGCTGCGCTCGATCCTGCGCTATGTCGGCTCGTGCGACGGCAACATGGAAGAAGGCTCGATGCGCGCCGACGTCAACGTCTCGGTGCGCAAGCCCGGCGACGAATTCGGCACCCGCACCGAGACCAAGAACGTCAATTCGGTGCGCTATGTCATGGCGACGATCGAGCACGAGGCGAATCGCCAGGTCGATGTGCTGGAAAGCGGCGGGACGATCGTCCAGGAAACTCGGCTGTACGATCCCGACAAGAACGAGACCCGTTCGATGCGGTCGAAGGAAGACGCGCACGATTATCGCTACTTCCCCGATCCTGACCTGCTCCCGCTCGAGCTGGACGAGGCGTTTGTGGAAAGCTGCAAGGCATCGCTGCCGGAGCTCCCCGATGCCAAGCGGAAGCGCTATGAAAGCGAACTGGGCTTGTCCGCCTACAACGCTGCGGTGCTGACCGCCGAGGCAGAGACCGCGCGCTGGTTCGAAGCGTTGCTCGCCGAATGCGTCAAGGCGCAGGGCAAGCCGGAAACCGAGGTCGCCAAGGCTGCGGCCAACTGGCTGCTGTCCGAACTCTACGGCGCGCTGAATCGCACGGGCAAGACGATCGACGACAGTCCGGTCACCCCGGCGGCGGGCGCTGAGCTGATCGCTCTGGTTGCCGATGGCACGATCTCGGGCACCATCGCCAAGCAGGTTTTTGAGATCATGCTCGAGACCGGGGAGGGGGCAGGCGCCATCGTCGAGGCGCGCGGCCTCAAGCAGACGTCGGACACCGGCGCGATCGATGCTGCCATCGCCAAGGTCTTGGCCGACAATGCCGACAAGGTGGAACAGTATCGCGGTGGCAAGGAGGCTCTGTTCGGCTTCTTCGTCGGGCAGACGATGAAGGCGATGCAGGGCAAGGCCAACCCGCAGATGGTTAACGAGCTGCTGAAGAAAGCCCTTAACTGATTGCAGTCCGCTAGCCCGCAGGACAGTGCCATTTTGTAACATTATCTGACGGCTTATCGGCAGTTACCCCGCGTTAACAAATTTGCCTGATACCGGTGTCTCGAACAAGGGATAGAACGCCGGGGGGCATCTGTGAAAAAGGGTGCGTGTTGCAATAACCCCGTGCTTGGTCATGAGCAGGAAGCGGGCTGTTGCTGAAACATATCAAACCGGCCGAGGTTGAAACGGGGATGTTCGTCCAGGGCTTTGTCGGCTCGTGGTTTGACCATCCGTTCTGGCGCAAAAAGTTCCTTCTCACCGAGGAGGCCGATGCCATCAAGATCCGCGAGAGCAAAGTGTCCGCGGTGATTGTCGATGTCGCGCTGGGATCTGCGCCCCAGTCTGCAGCGCCCGCGGTGCCGGTGCTTGCGCCAGCCAGTGCGCTCCCGCCGCGCCTGCCTCCGGTTACCGGCCGTTATACGCCTGCCAGCCATGCGCCGCGCCCGACCAGCTTTCGTCAGGAAACGCGCCGCGCGGCCAAAATCGTCGAGAAATCGAAAAAGAAGGTCGGCGCAATGTTCGAGGCCGCGCGCCTGGGCCAGGCGCTCAAGGTGCCCGAGATCCTGCCGCTGATCGACGAGATCCGCGATTCGGTCGAGCGCAACAACAAGGCGCTGACCAACCTTGTCCGGCTGAAGAACAAGGACGAGTACACCTATATGCACTCGGTCGCGGTGTGCACCTTGATGATCAACTTTGCCTGCAAGCTCGATCTGGACGAAAGTACCATCCGCTCGATGGGGGTGGCCGGGCTGCTGCATGATCTGGGCAAGATGGCCGTGCCGCAGATCATCCTCGACAAGGTCGAGCGACTGACCGATGACGAGCTGATCACGATCCGCAGCCATCCGGTGCGGGGCCATGCGCTGATCGGCGACAATCCGGACATACCGGACATCGCGCGCGATGTGTGCCTGCACCATCACGAAAAGATCGATGGCTCCGGCTATCCGTTCGGCCTGCAGGGCAACGAGATCAGCCTCGCGGCGCGGATGGGGGCGATCTGCGACGTCTACGACGCGGTCACCTCAAACCGGCCGTACAAGGATCCCTGGACACCCTGCACCGCGCTTGCCCGGATGCTGCAATGGAAGGGCCATTTCGACGAGCGGCTGATGCAGGTCTTCATCAACAGCATGGGGCTGTATCCCGCCGGCGGCCTGGTACGCCTCAACGACCACCGGCTGGCCTTGGTGGTGGACAACTGCACCGAAGATCCCACCGGCGTCAGAGTGCTTCCGTTCTACTGCACCTCGCGGCTGCAGGAGCTCGAGCCGGAGGAAATCACCATCACTCCGGATCAGGGCGTCCAGATCCTGGGCACCGAGCGGCCGGAGTTCTGGCATTTCGACAATTGGGAAGGAATGCGCCATGCGATCCTGTCTCAGTCGATGCCACGCTCCGCTGCGGCTTGACCGGACGAGGAATCGCCGTTAAGGGCCGCGCTTCGGTTGCCGGGGCGTATTGCGTCCCATGCTCCGGAAATTAGCACGACACTGGCGTCAGGTGCGGGTGGGACAAAGGCGGAGCCTCCACCAT
>NZ_JAUCZC010000012.1 GCF_030373265.1 Blastomonas sp. | reverse complement strand
TGTAGACCATGTCGTTATAGGCGTTCTTCAGCCCCTTGAGCAGCGACAGCCCGCCCGAATCGACGATCCGCTTCTGCGCCATCGGGTTGCCGAGCAGCGTGTTGGTGGGGGCCAGCGCATCGATTATGATCGCCGAGATGAAGTTGGCGCGGTCGCGCTCGAGCGCGTCGAGCTCAAGCTCGTCGATCCAGCTCTTCATGCCCTTTTGCACGGCCATGTAATATTGAGCACCGGCGCGAAAGAACGGATTGAACCGCCACGCCGGGTCCATGAAGCGCTTGTCCTTGGGGTCGGGCGAAAGCTCCGACTGGCCCATCATGATCTTGACGACGTCTTCCGAAAACGACTGGGCGTGGCGCATGGTGCGCGCCGGGTCGCTGGCGGTCTCGCGCAGCAGCAGCCCGATCGCGCCGACGAAATCCTCCCGCGCCAGCCCCATCAACGGCCCCAGCGCGGTGGTGGACTGCGCTGCCTCTTCGACCAGATTGGGGGTGTCGTCTGCCATATGCTCTCTCTCCACTTTGGCGCGCCGCCCCGTTCATGCGGGATCGGTCGGACGCATACCGTATAGCGAGCAGGCGACCTGCACAATGGGCGCCGGAGAGAGCAGATCAGGACGTCAGATCAGCGCGTCGATCTGGGTCGCAAGGTCGATATCGCGCTGCGAAAGCCCGCCCGCATCGTGCGTGGTCAGCAGGATTTCGACCCGGCTGTAGACATTCGACCATTCGGGGTGGTGATCGGCCTTTTCGGCCAGGATCGCGACGCGGGTCATGAAGCCGAACGCCTCGACGAAATCGGTAAACTTGAAGGTGCGGGTGAGCCCGTCGCGCACCGGCTCTGGCGTCCATTCGGGCAGGGCGGCAAAGGCGGTGGTGCGTTCGATGTCGGTCAGTTTGGTGACCATCGGTTCGTCTCCTCTTGGCAGCGGGCGGCAATTGCGCCTATCGCGGTGCAGATGGCGCAAGATGCTGCACAAACCAAGGGCTTTGACGCGGACGCGGCGCTGGAATGCACCGGGCTTGCCTGTGTGCGCGGCGGCCGGATGCTGTTTCGCGGCGTGTCGTTCGCGCTTGCGGCTGGCGAGGCGCTCCATGTCACCGGCCCCAATGGCCTGGGCAAATCCAGCCTTATCCGCGTGCTTGCCGGGCTGCTTCCGGCCTATGCCGGCGCGGTGAAGGCCACGGGGCGGATGGCGCTGGCCGATGAAAAGGTGGCGCTGGATCAGGGGCAACCGCTTGGCCGTGCGCTGGCGCACTGGACGCAGCTCGATGGCAGTGCCGACGCCGCCATCGCCGGCGCCCTGGCCGCGGTGGACATGGCCCATCTTGCCGATGTTCCGGTGCGGTTTCTCTCGACCGGCCAGCGCAAGCGCGCGTTGCTCGCGCGGATCAGCCTGTCGCGCGCGGCCATCTGGCTGCTCGACGAGCCGGCCAACGGTTTGGACACCGCCTCGATCGAGCGATTGGGCGGGCTGATGGCGGCGCACCGCGCGAACGGCGGCATCGTGCTCGCCGCATCGCATCAGCCGCTGCCGCTGGAGGGCGCGCAGACGCTGCCGCTCGCCGCGTTCGTACCCGCCGTTTTGGATGAGCCCGCATGATCGGCGCATTGGGCACGCTGATCCGGCGCGAGCTGATGCTGGCCTTTGGCCTGGGCGGTGGAACGCGCGGCTCGGCCGGGTTCATCATGCCGATCATCTTCTTCCTCGCGGTGGCGACGATCTATCCGTTCGCGGTCGGGCCCGATGTGCAGTTGCTCGGGCGCACCGGGGGCGGTGTGATCTGGGTCGCGGCGTTGCTCGCAAGCATCCTGCCGATCGACCGGCTGGTGCAGGCGGATGTCGACCAGGGGATGATCGACCAGTATGTCGTGCGCGGCCTCTCCGAAGAGCTGATCGCTCTGGCGAAGACCATCGGTCACTGGCTGAGCTTCGGTCCGCCCTTGATGCTGGCGGCGGTCATTTCGGCAGGGCTTTTGGGCCAGACATCTGAGCAGCTGCTGACCATCGAGATCGGCCTTGCCTGCGCGACTCCCGCGCTAGCGGCTCTGGGCGTCATGATCGCCTCGCTGACCGCAGGCCTGCGCCATGGTGCGGCGCTGGGCGGGCTGCTGCTGCTGCCGCTCGCGGTGCCGTTGCTGATCTTCGGCGCGGGCAGTCTCGCCCCCGGTAGCCAGAACGGTCTGCTGCTACTCGCCGCCGCCAGCCTTTTGCTCACCGTCATCTGCCCGATCGCCGCAGGGGCCGCGATCCGCGCCGGACGCGAGTAACGATCAGCGGCACGCGCTCCAGCCCATCGCCCCGCGATCAGCCAAGTCGAAATGGAAGTGGTCTGCGTGCGCGGCGTTGTAGTCGGGCGACAGCGTGGTCGAGAAGACGTCGCACGCGCCATCGCGCACGCGCTTGAGGAACAGCGCCTTTTCATCGCCACCGAACCAGTCGCCCAGCACCGAGATGCGGCGGCCGTCCTCGAGCACGAAGCCGCTGACATCGAGCGCATTCGCCGTGGCGTGTTCGCTCCAGGATCCCTCGCTGCGGCTATACATCCGGCGACACGAGTAACTGCCGAAGGTCTCGATCCGGCTGACCCGGCTGCCCAGGATCTCCTGCGCCTGCGGCTGGACCACCTGCGCCTGCCAGATCAGCAGGCCGGTCATCATCGGGCACGACGGCGCGACCGAGGCGGGGGCAAGCGGAAGCAGCTCCTGACCCGACGACGCGCGCACCGCATTGTCGACCCGGCACTGGTCCGCGCCGAACGGTTCGGACGGGGTGAAATCGAGTCCAGAGGTCTCGAGCAGCGCAAGGCACTGGTCGCGATCTTCGGACAGCTGCACGATCTTGCGCCCGGTGGACATCCCGATGGGTTCGCTGAGCGACAGCGGCGTCCAGGGCATGTCCTCGCGTCCGGGTTTCAGCCAGGCGAACAGCACCACCAGCGCGAACGCGAAGATGGCGAGCCAGATCAGGCGCCGGGCGAGGCCGATGATGTTGGGAGCACGCATATGGGCCACCTTACGCGGGCATGCGGCAGAAGGATGCAGCACGATTACCTGCGGCGTAATTGTTCCGGCGCGGGCGGGCGGGGTAATCGGGGACATCGAGACGCAAACGGAGACCCAGATATGAACGGCAAATGGCAGGCGCAGATGCAGCTTTGGTGCGGCGCGGTGATGATCTTCGGGTTGTTGCTGATGAGCGGCGCTTTCGAGGCGACCAGCGCTGTCACCGATGCGATGTTCGCGATTCTCGATGCGCCGGGGCCATTGAACTACGATCCTGTCTTGCGATTCTCGCTGGCGCTGATGGGCGCAGTGACCCTTGGCTGGGGCGCAACCGTGCTCGCGGTGGTGCGCGGCACGCGCGAGATGCCCGCCGCGCAATCGCTGGCGCTATGGCGCGGAATCACGGTTGCCTTGCTCTTGTGGTACGTCGTCGACAGCGCCCTCTCGGTCGCCACCGGCTTCTGGCGCAACGCGCTTTCGAACACCGTGCTGATCGGCTGGTACCTGCTGTTGGTCGCGCGCCACCCGGCACGCGCAGGGCAGGGGCAGGCAGCGCGGGCGTAGCGCATACCCCTCCGTCATTCCCGCGAAAGCGGGAATCCCGCTTCATCTACGTTTGCGCAGTTGCGGGACCCCCGCGTTCGCGGGGGTGACGGGAAGGGAATGCCGAAACGAAAGCGCATTTTCACCCTCACCCAGCTTCGACTAATTCGCTTCGCTCATCAAGGCTTCGCAACCCTCTCCCATCGAGGGAGAGGGGAAGGATTCAAGGGAGAGGGAAAGTGATCAGAACTGCATCTCGTCATAGATCCGGCTGAGGTCGCCGCCCCATTCGCCGTGATACTTGGCGAGCAGGTCTTCCGCTGGGGTTTTGCCGCGCGCGACGGTGTCGCGCAGTGGTTCGAGGAAGCCGGTTTCGTTGTCGCCGCTCGAGTTGGTGCGCGCGCGGGCGGCGAGGCCCGAGGAGGCGATGTCGAGCACTTCGGCAGCGATGTCGAGCAATTTGCCGCCGCCGGCGATCGGCGCGTTGAGACCCATCTTGGGGACAGAATCGCGCAGGGTCTGGCGTTCCTCGATGGTCCAGCCCTTGACCACATCCCACGCGGCGTCGAGCGCGCCCTGGTCATAGAGCAGGCCGACCCAAAGGGCGGGCAGCGCGCAGATCTTGCTCCACGGGCCGCCATCGGCGCCGCGCATCTCGAGGAAGCTCTTCAGCCGGACTTCGGGGAAGGCGGTCGAGAGGTGATCGTTCCAGTCGCTGATCGTCGGACGTTCGCCGGGCAGGGCGGGCAGCTTGCCGTTGAGGAAATCGCGGAAGCTCTGGCCGGCCGCATCGATGTACAGCCCGTCGCGGAAGACGAAGTACATCGGCACGTCGAGCATGTATTCGACATAGCGTTCATAGCCGAAGCCATCTTCGAACACGAACGGCAGCATGCCGGTGCGCGCAGGGTCGGTGTCCGACCAGATGTGGCTGCGGTACGAAAGCATGCCGTTGGGCTTGCCCTCGGTGAACGGCGAGTTGGCGAACAGCGCGGTCGCGAGCGGCTGCAGCGCGAGGCCTACGCGGAACTTCTTGGCCATGTCGGCCTCGCTCGCATAATCGAGGTTCACCTGGATCGTGCAGGTGCGCAGCATCATGTCGAGCCCCATGGAGCCGACGCGCGGCATATGGTCGAGCATGATGCCATAGCGGCCCTTGGGCATGATCGGCAGTTCGGCGCGGGTCTTGTCGGGCCACATGCCCATGCCGAGAAACCCGGTGTTGGTCTTCTCGCCCACGGCCTTGACCTGGGCGAGATGCCGCCCGGTTTCGGCGCAGGTCTGGTGCAGGTTTTCGAGCGGCGCGCCCGACAGTTCGAGCTGGCCGGCAGGCTCGAGGCTGACGGTGCCATCGGGGCCGCGCATCGCGATGACGTTGGTGCCGCCTGCCGGGGTCAGTTCCTCGACCGGCTCCCAGCCGAATTCGCCGAGCGACATCAAAAGATCGTGGATGCCGCCGGGTTCGGCATAGCTCGGCGCGTGGTGATCGGCGCGGTTGAACACGAATTTCTCATGCTCGGTGCCGATCCGCCAATCGGCCTTGGGCTTCTCGCCCTCGCGCATCGGCTCGGCCAGCTGCGCAATCGAGGTGATCACGGGATCATCCTGCCCGGTGGTGGTACGTGTGCTCATTGTGCGCCCTGAACCCTGCTCTGTCTTTGGTCGCTGGCTTTAGTTGCGGCTTGCAACCCAAGCTAGTCCTAATTGTGTAATGGGGAGAATAGCCTGGCTTTCAAGCGACCCAATCGCCTTGCGACGCCATCCACACCGCGGTGGCAGCGATGGCCGCCGTTTCCGCGCGCAGGATCCGCGGGCCAAGCGATACCGGAACAGCGGCGGGATGGCCGCAGATCGCGGCGTTCTCGGCGTCGGTGAAACCGCCCTCGGGGCCGATCACAACCCCTGCCGGCCCAGGATGCAGCGCGATGGCCTGCGGGAGTGAAACGCCGCTGCCCTCGTGCAGCCGTTCATCGGCAAAGAACAGCGGGCGGCCTTCGGGCCAGGTCTTGAGCAGCGCATCGAGCTTGGTCAGCGCTGAGATCTCCGGCAGCGCGGTGCGCTCGCATTGTTCAGCCGCTTCGATCATCGTGCCGCGCAGCCGGTCGGGCTTGACCTTGTCGACCACCGCGCGATCGGTCAGCACCGGGACGAAGCGCGCAACGCCTAGTTCACAGGCCTTCTCGGCAAGAAAATCGAACCGCGCCTTCTTGATCGGCGCGGCGCATAGCCAGAAATCGGGTACCGCCTCGCGCGGCCGCAACAGGCATTCGATGGTCAGCGTCAGGTCGCGCTTGCCGCGCGCGGTGACCCTTGCGAGATATTCGCCGCTGATATCGTCGAACAGCTTGACCGCCGCGCCTTCCGTCAGCCGCATGACATTGACCAGATAATGCGCCTGTCCACCCTCGATGCGCAGCGAACCCGCTGTCGCCAGAGGCTGATCGACAAACAGACGCGGCGAGGAGCGCGGGGGCCAGGCAGGGGTTGCGGTCATGCGATCGCCTTATCGCGATGCCGCTGCCAGGTCCAGCATAGGGGGTTCAGCGCTGCGCGCGCACGAAAACCGGCCCGCGGGCGAGGCCGCTGCCGGAGAAACATCATGATAAAGGGGATAAGCCCGGGCGCGATGAGAAGGGGGGAGGATCGCGCGCCCGGGCTCATATTTGTTAGAACGACATCGGAGGGGGGGCTTGGTCTGTCGTCCTGAATCAAAAACCAAGATCGCGAATTTTGGTTCCGACAAAAAATGCAGGCGATGATATTTTTTTCGAAGAGCGTTTTGGGCGGCTGATGCCACCTGTCCCACCGAGCGGACTGAAAGGCGCTCCAAGGCAATGAGGCCAGCCGCCGGTGGGACCGAGAGGGCATAAAAAAACGGGGCCCGAAGACCCCGTTTTCTAACTTGATAGGACCGAAACGGTCCGACCTGTCTGATCGAAATCAGGGGCTGGTCGGGGTGTCGCTGTCCTGGTCGGCTGCAATCACGATACCACCGATAACGGCAGCAGCGGCGAGAACGCCGATGATGATTCCGGTGCCGCCTTCAGCTTCGTTTTCTTCTGCCGAAACAGCCGAAATACGCTCTGCGCCAGCCTGCGCCAGTACCGGCGTTGCGGTGATGGCAAGTGCAGCAAGAGCAGCTGCAGCAATACGATTCTTCATTATAGCCTCCGTCACGTCTTAGTTCGGTTCCCTAATCCATTGAAGATCAAGGATTTTCAACCCGTTGTGAAAAGAGCGTTGTTTCCGCTCTTCCCGACACTCAATGCCCCACTAAGGCTTAAGTTCCGGTCATGCAAGGCAGAATTCACGTTCTAAAAGGCGCAAAAAGGCTTTTGTGGCAGGGTGTTGCATGCGGGCAACGAATGCTTTCAAAGGGGTTAATACGGACGGCCGATGCCTTATCGGCCGCCGCGCGCTTCATAGCGGCGCACCCCGCCGATCCAGGTTTCCACCACCTTGGCATTGCGCAGTTCGCCGGGGCTGCTGAGCAGCGGATCGATATCGAGCAAGATGAAATCCGCCCGCATTCCCGGTTGCAGCGTGCCAAAGCGGTCTTCGGCAAAGCCGGCATAGGCCGCGCCGCGGGTGAAGGCGTCGATTGCCTGTACCCGGCTCAACCGTTCCTGCGGCTGCCATCCACCGAAAGGCTGTCCGTCCGCGCCTTCGCGCGTGATCGCGGCGGCCAGTCCGGGAAACGGATCGGGCGATTCCACCGGCGTGTCCGACCCGAAGGCCAGCGGTACGCCGCCTTCGCTCAGCGTTTTCCAGGCATAGGCCCCTGCCAGCCGCGCCGGACCCAGCCGGGCCTCTGCCATCAGCCGGTCAGAAATCTGGTGCACCGGCTGCATCGAGGCGATGATGCCGTTCTTGGCCAGGCGCGGGATGTCGAGCGGATCGATGATCTGCGCGTGCTCGATCCGCCAGCGGCGGTCGCCCTTATAGTCCTGCGCCAGTTCCTCGATGGCGGACAGGGCCTGCGCGTTGGCGCCGTCGCCGATGGCGTGCGCGGCCACCTGGAAATCGTCCATGGCTGCGCGGCTCATCATGTTGAGCAGCTGGGTGTCGTTGACGAAGCTCAATCCGCGTTCGCCGGGCTTGTCGGCGTAATCGGCCTTGAGCCGCGCCCCGCGTGATCCCAGCGCGCCATCGAGATACAGCTTCACCCCGTTGAGCCGCAGCCGGTCGTCATACAGCCATGGTGTCGGACGGGGGCCAGCGATGGCGACCATCGCATCGATCCCGCTGGCATAGGCCATGATCCGGACATAGAGCCTTTGTTCGTCGCCCGCGCGGCGATAGGCCTGCCAATCGTCGATCGAGGTCCCCATATCGGCGATCCCGGTGATGCCCAGGCCGAGCAGATGATCCTGCGCTGCGATCAATGCGGCATCGCGGTCGACCGCGCGCGGCGGTGGCACGGATTTGGCCACCAGCGTTTCGGCGGCATCGACGAACACGCCCGCAGGCTTGCCGCCGATCCGTTCGATCCGCCCGCCCGGCGGGTCCTTGGCATCCGGCTTGACGCCGGCTGCCTGCATCGCGGCGGTGTTAGCCCAGCCGGCATGGCCATCGACCCGCTCCAGCCAGACCGGGCGATCGGGAACGACCGCGTCGAGATCGGCTGCGGTGGGAAAGCGGCCAAGACCCCATTTTTCCTGGTTCCACCCGCGCCCGATGATCCATGGGCGGGAAGGGTGCTCGTCGGCATAGGCCTTGATCAGTCCAAGCGCCTCCTCGAGCGAGCGCGTGCCCGACAGATCGAGCGTCAGCAGCGAAAAGCCGAGCCCCATGACATGGCCATGCGCATCGATGATGCCAGGCATCAAGGTGCGGCCGTCACCGTCGAGCTTGTAGTCGAGCTTTTCGGGGCGCTTGTCGCGGCGCTGAAGCAGTGCCTTGACCTTGCCATCGTCGTCGATGACCAGCCCGGTGAAGTTGACGACCTTGCCCTTGGCATCGAGAGTCATGCCGTTGACGTTGTCGATCAGGCCATCGGCAAATGCGGGGACGGCAGCGCTGGTCAGCAGCGCGGTGGTGAGCGCGAGCGCGCGCAGGGTGCGGCCGATCACTTGCGCGGCAACCTGCGAACGAGGGCGCTGGTGTCCTGTCGGCCCGCACCCAGATGCTGCGCCTCTGCAAAGAACTGGTCGAGCAGGCCTGCCACCGGAATCGAAGCGCCGTTGTTGCGCGCCTCGTCGAGCGCCAGCCCCAGGTCCTTGCGCATCCAGTCGATGGCAAAGCCGAAGTCGAAGCTGTCCTCCGACATCGTCTTCCAGCGGTTGTCCATCTGCCAGCTCTGCGCCGCACCGCCCGAGATCGCCGAAAACACCTTGTCGAGATCGAGCCGGCTCGCCTGGGCAAAGCGCATCGCCTCGCTCAGTCCGCCGATGATGCCCGCGATGCAGATCTGGTTGACCATCTTGGTGGTCTGGCCATCGCCCGGACCGCCGACATGGACGATCCGCGAGGAATAGCTGTCGATGATCGGCCGTGCCGCCTCGATCGCTTCGGGCTTGCCGCCGCACATGATCGCAAGCGTGCCGTTTTCGGCGCCGGCCTGGCCTCCGGTCACCGGTGCGTCGACGCACAAGATGCCCTTGGCGCGACCTTCGACCGAAATCTGTCGCGCGATCGTCGCCGACACGGTGGTGTGATCGATGAACACCGACCCGCGGGGCAGCGTGTTGAACGCGCCCTGACGGCCCATGATCACCTGGGCCAGATCGTCGTCGTTGCCGACGCAGGTGATCACCGCATCCATGCCTTCCGCCGCTTCTGCGGGGGTGGCGGCGACGCGTGCCATGCCGGCCAGATGCGGATGTGCTTCGAGCCAGCTGTGAACCTTCGCCGGGCTGCGATTGTACAGCGCCAACGAGTGCCCGTTGTTGCCCAGATGCCGCGCCATGGGACCGCCCATTACGCCGATGCCGATAAATGCTATATTTGCCATGGCGGTGCCTTAACGGATGTTTTCAATCGGCGCCATATCGGTTAGGTGCCGCAGCCGATATGACCAGCCCATCCGCACAGCTCACCCTCGAGACCATCCGCGCCGCGCACCAGCGCATCGCCGGGTCGATCGTCCGCACCCCGACCTTGGTGAGCAAGACGCTGTCGGCGATTACCGGGGCGACGGTCTATTTGAAGTTCGAGAACCTCCAGTTCACCGCCGCCTACAAGGAGCGTGGTGCGCTCAACTTCCTCTCCCAGATGAGCGAAGAGGCCAAGGCCAAGGGCGTCATCGCCGCCTCTGCCGGCAACCATGCGCAGGGTCTGGCCTGGCACGGCACCCGGCTGGGCGTTCCGGTCACCATCGTGATGCCCAAGACCACGCCGACCATCAAGGTCCAGCAGACCGAAGCCAATGGCGGCAAGGTGATCCTGTTCGGCGAGAAATATGACGATGCCTATGCGCATGCGCGCGAGCTCGAGGCGACCGAGGGGCTGACCTTCGTCCATCCGTTCGACGATCCCGTCATTGCCTCGGGGCAGGGGACGGTCGCGATCGAGATGCTCGAGGATGCGCCCGACATCGATCATTTCATCATTCCGATCGGTGGTGGTGGACTGTTCTCGGGCATGGGCACCGCGGCGCGCGCGCTGAAGCCCGACATCAAGCTCACCGGTGTGCAGGCCAGGCTTTATCCCAGCATGTACAACACCGTGAAGGGCACCGATTATCCGTGCGAGGGCGACACGCTGGCCGAGGGCATTGCGGTCAAGCAGCCCGGCGACTTCACCCGCGAAATCGTCCGCGCGCTCGCCGATGACATCGTGCTGGTCACCGAGCCGCAGCTCGAGACCGCGGTCAGCCTGTTGCTGCAGATCGAAAAGACTGTGGCCGAAGGCGCCGGCGCAGCAGGGCTTGCCGCCTTGCTGGCAGAGCCCGAGCGCTTTGCGGGCCAGACCGTCGGCGTGGTGCTGTGCGGCGGCAACATCGATACCCGGCTGCTTGCCAACGTGCTGCTGCGCGATCTGGCGCGGTCCGGACGGCTGGCCCGTCTGCGCATCGCGCTGCAGGACCGCCCCGGCGCGCTGTTCAAGGTGATGCGCCAGTTCGACGCGCATCAGGTCAACATCATCGAGATCTACCACCAGCGCGTGTTCACCAACCTGCCCGCTAAGGGCCTGATCACCGACATCGAATGCGAAGCCCGCGACCGCGCCCAGCTCGAAGCGCTGATCACCTCGCTCAAGGCGAGCGGCTATGACGTGGGCCTGGTCGAGGTCGCCTGAGGGGCGGTGGACGGACCGGCCTCATCGCGGCTGCTGATTTGCTTGCCTCTCCCTTGATGGGAGAGGCAGCGAGACTTGGTGGCTTTGCCACCTAGTCGCAGCGGTGAGGGTGATGGTGCGGCTGGGTGCTGACTGCAGGCCCGGGAAAGCCTTCACAATCCGGAGAGATCACCCCCACCCAACCCTCCCCCATCAAGGGGGAGGGCTTTCTGAACGTTTTTGCATGCAGGACGGGCGGGAAGTCGCGCCCCATTTCGCGTATCCCGCGTGGCCACGATTCAGCATGAATCCTTTCTTTATCCACAGGACAGCGCAGTCTGCCGCCAAATTGACTCGACTTGGCGCTGCTTAACCATGAAAGTTGGTTAACCGGCTTGGCGGCGGCGCGGGTTATCGATCATACCGGCGTCGGGTCTTCTCCCGCACGTCAGGCAACCAGAAACAAGGATCGTTCCGCACGTGAGCGCACCGGCACGCTTTCCCCGATTCTTCGTGACCAACCCCGGTCCGTGTCCGTATCTGCCGGGCAAGAGCGAGCGCAAGGTGTTCACCGAGCTCAACGGCCCGCATGCCGACGAACTCAACGATGCGCTCAGCCGCATCGGCTTTCGCCGCAGCCAGAATGTCGCGTATCGGCCCAGCTGCCTGGATTGCCGCGCCTGTGTCTCGGTGCGGGTGGTGGCCGAAAAATTCGCGCCCAGCCTGGGCCAGCGCAAGCTGCTGCGGCGCAACCGCGACCTCATCGTTTCCGCCTGCCGCCCCTGGTCGACGCAGGAGCAATACGACCTGTTGCGCCGGTATCTCAAGGCGCGGCATCCCGGTGGCGGCATGTCCGACATGGACGACATGGATTATGCCGACATGGTCGAGCATTCGCCGGTGCGCAGCTATGTCATCGAATATCGCGAGCCCAACCCCGATGGCAGTGCCGGCAAGCTGGTCGGCGCGTGCCTCACCGACCAGCAGGGCGACGGCCTGTCGATGATCTACAGCTTCTACGAGCCCGACCATCCCACCCGGCGGGGCCTGGGCAACTACATCATCATGGACCACATCCAGCGCGCTGCACGGGCGCGGCTGCCCTATGTGTATCTGGGCTATTGGGTAAAATCTTCGCCCCGGATGCAGTACAAGGTCAAATACCAGCCGCTTGAACTGCTTGGTCCCGATGGCTGGCACCCGTTCGACCTTGAACGCGACGCTGGCGAGGTCTAGACGTCTCGCGCGGCCTCGGGGCGTGACCCGTACGCGTGGAAAGCAAATTGGGTAGATGAGTCTGGCTGATCGCGGGTGCCTGGCAGCGGCCTGGACAATGGCTTTGCTGGCCGCAGGCGTGGCAATGCCGGACACCGCGCGCGCGCAGGATGCGTCGCCGCAGCCCGTGGCCCCGGTGCCGGCCCTTTCCGCGCCCTCTCCCATCGCACCCCTCGACGACCCGCTGGGGATCGATCCGCTCGCCCCGCTCGACCAGCTGCCCGGAATGGAGGTCGACTGGCCCGAAGGTGGTGACGTGCCCGAATGGCCCGGCGAATTCTCGGTCGAGGACAGCCTGCCGCCCGAGGGCGCGACCGCCGATGCGTCCGACAGCGCCAATCCCGATAGCGTGGCGACCAGCGCGGATGATGTGCGCGACGGCCTGGCTGCTGCAGCGGCGCCGCTTGAAGACATGCCACAGGTTGAGGGTGGGGACTCCGAAGCCGCGACCCGGCGGGCCGAACGTCAGGCGGAGCGAGAGGAGCGCCGCGCCGAGCGCCAGGCGCTGCGCGCTCTGGACAATGGCGATGTGCGCTATCGCGTGGTCGTGACATTCGTCCCGTCGGATGACCTGAACGCGCTCGATCAGGGGGCGTTCACCGAGCGTTTCCGATCCTTGTCGACGCTCGAGCGGCTCTCGGGCGACGACGCCAACCTGGCACAGGTCAACCGCCGTGCGCGCGACGACCGCGACCTGCTCGACAACATGCTGCGGGTCTATGGTTTCTACGATGGCGAGGTGCGCAACTCGGTCGCGCGGATCGAGGGGCAGGACCGCGTCGCGATGACCTTCGATATCACCGCAGGACCGCTGTACACGCTGAGCGCGGTCGAACTGGCAGGGCTCGATGCGGTGGGCGTCGACGTGCCCGCGATGCGCGCGGCGTTTGGCGTGAAGACCGGCGATCCGGCCAATTCGGACAGGATTGTCGCCGGGCGGCTGGCAGTGCTGACCCGCTTGCTGGAAACCGGCTTTGCGTTTGCCGAGACCGGCGAGCCCGACCTGCTCATCGATCACGACCTGCGCAGCGGCGCGCTCACTCTGCCGGTCCGGCCGGGCGGCCGGTATCGCTTCGGCGGCATCGTGACCGGCGAGGATGACCTGTTCGGGTCCCGGCATCTGCGGCGCATTGCCCGTTTCGACAGCGGCGACATCTTCCAGGCCTCGGAGGTCGACGATCTGCGCCGTGCGATCCTGGCGACCGGGCTGGTCTCGACCGTGACGTTGACCCCGGTCGCGGCGACCCCGCCAATCGGGGCAGAATTGGGGACGGTCGATATCGCCGTCGCAACGACCGCTGCGCCGTTGCGCACCATTGCCGGGGCGTTGGGCTATGGCACCGGCGAGGGCTATCGTGCCGAGGTGAGCTGGGAGCATCGCAATTTCTTCCCGCCCGAAGGTCTGGTGCGCGCCCGCGCGGTAGGCGGTACGCAAGAGCAGCTGATCAACCTGGTGTATCGTCGCAACAACTTCATGAAGCGCGACCGGGTGCTGACCGCGCAGGTGCTGGCGAGCAACATCAACCGCAATGCCTTCGAGGCGCGTACCTTTCTGGTGGCAGGCTCGCTCGAGCGGCAGACCAACCTGATCTTCCAGAAGAAGTGGACATGGTCGGTGGGCGGCGAACTGGTGCTCTCCGACGAACGCGACGGCCGCTCGCGCATCGTCGGCGGCGCGCGGCGGACCTTCTTCATCGCTGCGCTGCCGACTTCGCTGACCTATGACGGCAGCGACGATCTGCTCGACCCGAGCAAGGGTTTTCGTCTGGGCGGGCGCGTGTCGCCGGAGTATTCGCTGCAGTCGGGCAGCCAGGGCTATGTGCGCATCCAGCTCGACGGCAGCTATTACCAGCCCGTGTCGGAGCGGATCGTGATGGCGGGCCGAATGCGGCTGGGCAGCACCATCGGCGCGGGACGCTTCGATATCGCGCCCTCGCGCCGCTTCTATGCGGGCGGCGGCGGATCGGTGCGCGGCTATGGCTTCCAGCGGATCGGGCCGCGCGACGCCAATGACGACCCCATCGGGGGCAATGGCCTGGCCGAGTTCTCGCTCGAGGCGCGCGTACGCTTCGGTGATTTCGGCGTGGTGCCGTTTTTCGATGCGGGCAACGTCTATGCCGACAGCCTGCCTGACCTCAATGGCCTGCGCTACGGCGCGGGCATCGGCGTGCGCTACTACAGCAGCTTCGGCCCGTTGCGCATCGATGTCGCGACCCCGCTCAACCGCCAGTCGGGCGACAGCCGGATCGGCGTCTATATCTCGCTGGGTCAGGCCTTCTGATGGCGGACGAGACCGTGCCCCCGGCGGACGATGCCATGACACCCCCCGGTGGGGATGAGCGCTCCGTCGCGGGGCGCAGGCCGGTGCGCTGGGGCCGGGGACTTGTGCTTGCGGTGCTCGGTCTGGCACTGGCCGTAGCGGCGCTGGTGTTCGCGCTCGATACCGGGCCCGGACGCCGGTTCATCGCCGAACAGCTCGCAGGCTATGAGCTCAAATCGGGGCTCAAGCTGCGCGTCGCGCGGATCGATGGCTCGATCTATGGCAAGGCGGTGCTGCGCGGGGTCGAGGTTTACGATACCCGCCGCGTGTTCTTCACCGCCTCGAGCGTCGATCTCGACTGGCGGCCGTTCCGCTTCCTCGCCAACCGCCTCGACATCCGCGATCTCGTCATCCGCCGTGGCGAACTGCGCAGCCTGCCCGAGCTCAACCCCGGCGATCCCGACGACCCGCTTCTGCCTGGCTTCGACATCCGGATCGACCGGCTGCGCGCCGACGGGCTCGTCATCCGTCAGGGGATCGCCGGCGCGCGCCGGGTGGCCAATATCGCGGGCAAGGTCGACATCCGGTCGGGCCGGGTGCTGGTCGATGCGCGCGCGGCGCTGACCGATGGCACCGACCGGCTGGCGCTGGTCATCGATGCGATGCCCGATCAGAACCGGCTGATGATCGATGCCGATGTGCGTGCGCCGGCAGGCGGCGCGATCGCCACGCTCGCCGGGCTGGAGCAGGATGTCACCGCTTCGATCAAGGGGCAGGGCGACTGGGACTTCTGGCAGGGCAGGCTTGCCGCGACGCTGGGCGAGGGCGAGCTCGCCGCGCTCGACATCAACCAGCGTGAAGGCAATGTCCGGATCAGCGGCACGGTCCGTCCCATGCCGCTGATCGGCACGCAGATGGCGGGCGCGCTCGGCCCGGCCGTCGGTGTCTGGGCGCAGGGTACGCTCGATGCGCGGGTGCTGTCGGGCACGCTGGCGCTCGCGGCGCAGGCGGGGACGGTCACCGCCAACGGCGCGATCGATCTGGGCGACAACCGCTTCGACGATGTCGACGTGGTTGCGCTGCTGACCCGGCCGCAACTGCTCGCCCCTGGGCTGGACGCGCGCGCGCTGCGCGCCGCCATCACCCTGAACGGTGCCTTCACCGATCTGGTTGCGCCCTACCGGCTTACCGCGGATCGTCTGGCGATCGCCGGGGTTAGCGCCGACAGGGTCCTCGCAGAAGGCACGATCACCCGTGCGGGCGCGGATTTCACGATTCACGTCAAGATCAGCGCCACGCGCGTGGTCACCGGTAACGCCTATGGCGACCGGCTGGCGAGCGGGCTGGTCGGCGAGGGCGTGGTGCGGATGCGCGACGGACAGCTGAGCAGCGACCCGATCCGGCTCGCCAGCCGCACCTTCACCGCTCTGGTCCAGCTCTCGGGCAGCGCCGAGCGCGGACGCTATCTTGCGGTCGCCGATGTGCGGCTGCCGGCCTTTGCGGTCGAGAATGTCGGCGATGCCGATATCGATGCAAACGTGCGCCTCGCCTTTGGCGGCGGCGCGGGCTGGGATCTGCTCGGCGATGTCCGCGTGCTGATGCGCAGGATCGTCAACGAGACCGTGGTGACGCTGATCGGCCCTGCGCCGCGCTTTTCGAGCAAGTTCAGTTATGGTGCGGGCCAGCCTTTCGTGCTGCGCGATGCGAGCCTTGCCGCCGAGAAGCTCGCGCTGATCGGCGGCGGGCGGGTCGAAACCGATGGCCGCATCGTGCTGCGCGCCAGCGGGCGGCATCGCGATTATGGCGCGCTCGATGTCAGCGCCGATTCGATCCGAGGCGATACGCGTGCGGTGCTGACCCTGGCCGATCCGCTACCGGCTTTGGGCGTCACCGATCTGCAGCTCGCGCTGGGCACCGTGCCCGATGGGTTCTCGGTCGATGTCACCGGTCAGTCGGCGCTGGGACCACTGGAGGGCGTCACCCGGATTTTCGCCCGCGAGGCGGGACGGACGCTGATCGAGGTCGAACGCTTCAGCGTGTCGCGGGCGCTGTTTGCCGGCGACATCTTCGCCACCAGCGCAGGCATCGACGGCGCGCTCACGGTGTCGGGTGGCGGGATCACGGGCGACGTCACGCTCGATCCACGCGCCGAAGGGCAGGGGGTCAAAGCCTTGATCAACCTCGCCAATGCACGCTTCGATGGCGAAGTGCCGATCACGATCAACCGCGGGTCGATGGAGGTGGATGCCCTGCTCGCCGATGGCCGCAGCACGGTCACCGGCAGCATCCGCGGCCAGGGCATCGCGCGCGGTCCGTTGTTCATCGGACGGCTCGCGGCGAACGCCAATCTGGTCAACGGCGAGGGCCGGGTCACCGCTTCGCTGGCGGGCCGGCGCGGCAGCAATTTCGATCTGCAAACCGGCGTCCAGATCGCGCGCAACGCGCTCGTCGTTTCAGGCAACGGCCAATATGGCAACCGCCGCCTGCGGCTGATGCGCCCGGCCCGGCTGACCCGGCTCGAGGACGGCGGCTGGCGGCTCGCGCCTGCCGTGCTGCGCGTCGGGCGCGGGCGGATCGGCGCGCAGGGCCGCTTCGGTGGCGGGCTGACCGATATCACCGCGCAGTTCAACACCGTGCCGATGGCGCTGTTCGATGTCGCGGTGCGTGAGCTCGGCTTCGGCGGCAACGCCTCGGGGACGCTCAGCTATCGTCAGGCAGACGGCGGCGTGCCCACCGGCAAGGCCAGCGTGAAGCTCGACAATCTCACCCGCACCGGACTGATCGCCAGCTCGCGCCCGGTCGATATTGCGGCCAATCTGGCACTCACCGCCGATGCGCTGGCGATGCGCGCGGTGATCGCCGAGCAGGACAAGACGGTCGGGCGAGCGCAGGCCCGGATCAGCGGTCTGCCCGCCGGGTTCGACCTGTTCGGGCGGCTGCAGCGCGGCGCGCTCGCCGGACAACTGCGCTTCAACGGTCCGGCGGATTCGCTGTGGCGGCTGCTGGGGGTCGAGGCGTTCGACGTCACCGGCCAGGTCGGGGTGTCCGCCGATCTTTCGGGCAGCCTGCTCGATCCGCGCATCAATGGCGTGCTGGCGACGCGCACCGCGCGGCTCGAGAGCGCGGTCGCCGGCACGATCATCACCGATATCGCCTCGCGCGGGCAGTTCAACGGATCGCGGCTGACCTTCTCCAGCTTCAGCGGCAAGGTGGGATCGAACGGGACGGTCAGTGGGTCGGGCTATGTCGATTATGGCGGCCTGTTCGCGTCGCCCTCGCAAGGGGTGGCGGTCGAGATCAGGGCCGACGCCAAGAACGCGCAGCTCGTCAACCGCGACGATTTCGGGGCGACGGTGACCGGCCCGCTGATCATTTCCTCCGACGGCCGGTCGGGGACGCTGGGGGGCGATGTCGTGCTCAACCGGGGCCGGTTCCGGCTGGGCCAGTACAATGCAGCGCAGGCACTGCCGATCATCACCGTGCGCGAGGTCAACCGCCGTGCCGACGAGGCACCGCGCCGCGAGCGCCCGGCCATTTGGCGCTATGATGTCAAGGCGCGCGCCGCCAACCAGTTCACCGTGACCGGAATGGGGCTGAACAGCGAATGGTCCGCCGACGTCGCGCTGACCGGAACCATCGATGCACCCAGGATATCCGGACAGGCCGATCTGGTGCGCGGGGAATATGAATTTGCCGGGCGCGAGTTCGATCTGGTGCGCGGGCGGATCAACTTCCGCGGCGAAAACCCACCCAACCCCTCGCTCGATATCGCCGCGTCGGCCAACCTCACCGATCTGAACGCCACCATCAATGTGCGCGGCACCGGGCTGCAGCCGGAAATCAGCTTCACCAGCACGCCGGCGCTGCCCGAGGACGAGCTGCTCGCGCGGCTGCTGTTCGGATCGTCGATCACCGATATCTCCGCGCCCGAAGCGGTGCAGCTGGCCGCGGCCCTGGCATCGCTGCGCGGCGGCGGCGGGCTCGATCCGATCAACGCGCTGCGCGGCGCGATCGGGCTCGACCGTCTGCGCATCGTCGAGGGCGACCAGACCCTGGGGCAGGGCACCAGTATCGCGGCGGGCAAATACATCACCCGCAACACCTATGTCGAAATCGTCACCGACGGCCGCGGCTATTCGGCGACCCAGGTCGAGTTCCAGATCACGCGCTGGCTGTCGCTGCTGTCATCGATCTCGACTATCGGTCGCCAAAGCGCCAATGTGCGGATATCGAGGGATTATTGAGGCGGGCATTGCAAAACCCTGCCATCCCCGCTCAGCCTGAGCCTGTCGAAGGCGGCGCGCAGACGCCCAACCCCTAACGGGGCCTTCGACAAGCTCAGGCTGAGCGGGCATGGGTGCCGGGCTGAACAAAAATCGGAGAGGACACAGTGTGCGAACGATCAAATGGGGCGCCATCGCACTCGCGATGGTGTTGCTCGCGTTTCGACTGGTCGATGCGCCCGGGGCCTCGGCGCACATGAGCGGACCGGTGAACAATCCGCCGATCATGCAATGGCCCGATCTGCTGGAACAGCCGCGGCCGGCGGCCGACCAGACATTTGCCTATGGCGATGATCCGCTGCAGCTGGTCGATCTTTGGCTGCCGCAGGGCGCCGGCCCGCATCCGGTGGTGGTGATGATCCATGGCGGATGCTGGCAGACCGAGATCGCGACCCGCGACATCATGAACTACATTGCCGATGACCTGCGCAAGCACGGCATCGCGGTGTGGAACATCGAGTATCGCGGGGTGGATCGCGGCGGCGGCCACCCCGGCACCTATCACGACGTCGGCGCAGCGGCGGACCTGCTTGCCGCCAAGGCGCAGGCGCTGAACCTCGACCTGTCGACGACCATCGCCATCGGGCATTCGGCAGGCGGGCATCTGGCCTTGTGGCTGGCGGCGCGCCAGGCCTTGCCTGCAGACGAGCCCTTGCGCGGGGCAAACCCCTTGCGGATCGATGCCGCGATCAGCCAGGCGGGCATTGCCGATCTGCGCGCGGCGATGCAGCGCGACGGTCACGCCTGCGGCACCGAGGCGCCCAAGGCGATGGCGGGGGATGCATTCGCGCTGACCTCTCCACCCGAAATGCCGGTGAGCCAGGCGCTGCAGATCCAGTTCCACACCGACAAGGACCGCATCGCGCCGCCGGCTTATGCCACCGAATATGCGGCCGTGATGGCCAAGCGTGGAATCACGGTGGAAACCCATGTCCACGGGCCTGAGGGCCATGTCGAGCTGATCGCGCCGGCCAGCCGCAGCTGGGCTGCGCAGAGGGCCCGCATCCAGGAGCTGTTGAGCAAGCCATGAGCACAACCTACCCATCCTTGTCCGAAGCCGAAGCCCGCGATGCAGCCGATCCCTTGCGCCCTTGGCGCGAGCGGTTCGTGCTGCCCGACGGGGTGATCTATCTCGACGGAAATTCGCTGGGTGCGCTGCCCAAGGCGACCGCGGCCCTGATGCGCGATGTGACCGAACGGCAATGGGGCGAAGGGCTGATCCGCAGCTGGAACGATGCCGACTGGATCGGCGCGCCGCGGCGCATTGGCGACAAGATTGCCGACCTGATCCGCGCCGCACCGGGCGAGGTGATGGTCTGCGATTCGGTGACCGTGAATCTCTATAAACTGATGCTGGCGCTGCTCGCCGCGCGGCGCGACAGCGCGGCGGGCGAAGGCGGTACCATCCTCACCGAGAGCGGGAACTTCCCCACCGATCTGCACGTGGCCGCAGGTGTCGCGCGGCAGCACGGGCTGACGCTGGATGCTGCGCCCCGGGACCAGATTGCCGAGCGGATCGGGCCGGACACCGCGCTGATCGTGCTCACCCATGTCCACTACAAGACCGGCGAGCGGTTCGACATGGCGGGTGTGCAGGCACTGGCCGATGCGCACAATGTGCCGCTGATCTGGGACCTGTCGCACTCGGTGGGCGCTGTTCCGCTCGACATGGGTGCCGATGCGGCGCGCTTTGCCGTCGGCTGCGGCTACAAATATCTCAACGGCGGCCCCGGCGCGCCAGGGTTTCTGTATGTTGCTGCAGAGGCGCTCGAATTCCTGGGGTCGCCGATCCAGGGCTGGATGGGTCATGCCGCACCCTTTGCCATGACCGACGACTATGCGCCGGCCGAGGGGATCGAGCGGTTCCTCGCCGGAACGCCGCCCATGCTGTCGCTGCTGGCGCTTGAGGGCGGGGTGGACCTGATGCTCGAGGCGGACGAGCGCGCGCGCTGGAACAAAGCCCAAGCGCTGTTCGACTTTCTGACGCTGCTGATGGCCGCGCGCTGCCCGGACCTGGTGCCGATCACGCCCCAGCAGGCCGAACTGCGCGGCAGCCATGCAAGCTTTGCGCACCTGCACGCCTGGCCGATCAACCGGGCGCTGATCGAGGCGGGGGTCATCGGCGACTACCGCACCCCGGATGTGCTGCGGCTGGGGCTGACGCCGCTGTACCTTGGGTTTGCCGATATCTGGCTGGCGGTTGACCGGCTCGCTGCCATCATGGAAGATGGCCGTTGGCAACGCCCCGAGTACACCATTTTGAACAAAGTTACCTGAGTGCCGCGGAAACCTTCGGATGAAGGTGAACGTTAGACAACAGGAGGGCCATGATGCCGCAACGGTGTATGCCCTAGCATCCATTCATCAGCCAATAACGGCACGACACAAACGGGAGAGAGACATGAAGCGCCTTCTGGCCTGCCTTGACGTATCGCATTATTCGCAGACGGTGTGCGAGCACGCCGCCTGGGCCGCAACGCGGTTGGACGCGGAGGTCGAGCTTCTGCATGTCATTCAGCGCAACGCTGCCGATGACGTCCGCCAGGAACTGGGCAGCACCATGGACCTCGCCAGCAAGCCGGGCCTGCTCGATGAAATTCTCTCGCTGAAGATCGCCGAAGGCCAGCTGGCGGAACGGCAGGGACAGTTGCTGGTCCAGGCTGCGGTCGAGCAGCTGCGCGCCTTGGGTGTCACCCGCATCGAGACCACGCAGCGCGAAGGCGGGATCGTCGAGACGATCACCGAGCGCGAGGCGTTGAGCGATATGGTGATCATCGGCAAGCGCGGTGCTCAGGCCAATTTCGCCAAGGGGCATCTGGGCAGCAAGGTCGAACGGGTCGTGCGCCAGAGCCAGAAGCCGGTACTTGTCGCAACCCGGCTGTTCAAGGCGCCGCAGCGCATCGCCGTCGCCTTTGATGGCGGTCCATCGAGCCGCAAAGCCCTGGAATATGTCTCGGCCTCGCCTCTGTTCGCCGGTCTCGAGATCGATATCATCCTCGTGGGCGCTTATACCGACAAGAATGCCGGCCATATCGACTGGGCCCAGAGCCAGTTCAGTGGTCGCGCCGGGGTCAAGGCGATCCAGCGTGAAGGCAATCCGGACAGCGTGCTGCAGCAGGTCGCCAAGGAGCGTTCGATCGATCTGTTCGTGATGGGGGCCTATGGCCACAGCCCGCTGCGCAACATGCTGGTGGGCAGCACCACGACGCAGATGATCCGGTCGGGTCAGATGTCGGTGTTGCTGTTTAGGTAAGGGGTACCTCTTCCGTATGCTCTCTCCCCTTCAGGGGAGAGATGCGAGACTTGGCAGCTTGCTGCCTAGTCGCAGCAGAGAGGGGCTGGCCGAAGTCCATTCCCCTCTCCCAACCGCTGACCGAGTCACGTGCCTCGGTCAGCCCCCTGAAGGGGAGAGGGCTCTACTCCAAATAAAGCGACCGCAACCGCGCCACATCCACCGCGGTAATCCCCAGCGTCGCCAGATAGCCCTCGACCCCGCCATAATCGCGGTCGATCACCTCGAAGAACTGCGCCAGGTGCGATTGGCCCGAGGCCGAATAGAGCGGCTCGGCCTTGATCCCGCCCGGCTTCTTCGCGGCGGCGGTGTAATATTGGACGATCGGATTGTTCGGATGATCTGCAGGGTCGAGCGGCGGCAGTTCGTTCTGCGGGCGGCGCAATTGCGTGGAGAGGTGATAGTCCGCCAGGATCGTGTCGCGGTCGACCCCCAACACGCTGAGGATCAGCGCCGACGCGATCCCGGTGCGGTCCTGGCCGGCCGAGCAGTGGTACATTACTGCGCCGTCATCGGCGAGCAGCCGCTTGAACAGCGAGCGATACTGCGGGGCGAGCAGCTTCTCCATGCCGGTGTAGACATACTCGCCCTTCATGCTGCCCATATTGGCCATCAGGGGCTTGAGCGAATAGTCGTTGGAGACGAACAGCGCGCCGGTGCGGTCGTCGAGCAGCGTTCCGGCAACCTCGCGCTCCTCGAGCGACCGCAAATCGACGATGGTCCCGATATCGAGACCGCCGAGCAGGGTATAGTCCTGTTCTGTCAACAGCGGCAGCGCGCCCGAGCGGAACACCTTGCCCCAGCGCACCGTCTTGCCACCTGCGCCTTTGTAACCGCCCAGATCGCGGAAGTTGGATCCCTTGGCGAGTGGCAGCTCGCGTTCCGCCGCCAATGTCAACGATCCATCGCCGCCATCGCGCAGCACCACGAACTGGCGCTTGCTGGCGGGCATCGCGACGATCGCCTGGCCCTTGCGGTTGGCCTTGACCACCGGCGTGGCCGCGCCCGCGGCGACGGGCGTGTCGGTGACGATGATGTCGACCGGATCGCTGTCCTGCCAGCTGACCTTGACTGTATCGGCATCGATCCGGGCGACGGTCACGGTGTCCACCGCCAGAGCGGGGGCGGTGCTGGTCAGCAGGATCAGGGCGAGAGTGGTTTTGATGCGCATCGAAATATCTCCTGTCAGAAGCCGAAGCGGATGCCGGCAAGATAGCGGCGGCCGATCTGCTCGACCTCGGTCGGGCGCGCCCGGGTGCCCTGGAACGCAGTGTACTTCGCGTCGGTCAGATTGTTGAGATCGGCAAACAGGCTGATATTGGGCGTGATGTCATAGCGGATGGCGACATCGACATTGGTATAGCCACCGCGGAACTCGTCACCGGTCGCCACGCCGCCGCCGGTGCCGATCGACAGCGATTCCAGATAATCGGACCGCCACTGATAGCTGGCGCGGACCGACAGCCCGTATTTCTCGTAATAGAGCGAGGCGTTGACGATGGTGTCCGAGGTCCCGGGAAAGCCGATGTTCTGTCTGAGATCGGTGTCGAAATTGCCTTCGATCAGCGTCAGGTTGCCCTGGAAGCCGAAGCCATCGAGCGGCGAGGGCAGGAAGGTGAACTGCTGCTGGTAGTTGAACTCGACGCCGTAAAGCTTTCCCGCGTTACCGTTGAAGCTGGAGCTGAGCAGATAGCCCGAGCGATCGACGCCGCCCGAGTTGAATGCATCGTCGCCGACGATCTGGGTGTTCGAAAACAGCACATTGTCGACCCAGCGATGGAAACCCGCGACCGAGATGATGCCCTGGCCGGGAATGTAATATTCGAGGCTGGCATCGACACCCCAGGTGTATTCGGGCTGCAACGAGGGATTGCCGCCGCTGATCGTGCCGGGGCTGGTGGTGTCGTTGATCGCCGAGCTGACACGGATTTCGCCGAAGCTTGGCCGTGCGATGCCGCGCTGCCCGGCCGCCCGGAACACCAGATTGTCGCTCACATCGAAGCGCGCGTTGATGCTGGGGAAGATATCGGTGTATTCCTGTGGCGCCGAAAGCGGCACCAGTGCGCCATTGGCCAGCCGCGCCTGGCCCTGGTTGCCGATGCGGAAATGCTCAACCCGGGCGCCAGCGATCACCTGACCGCCCTCGAACACCAGCTTGGCCATGCCATAACCAGTCAGCGTCTTTTCGGTGAGCGCGAAGCGATTTTCGGCGGGCACATTGTTGGCGGGATTGAACCGGCCTTGGCGCTGCAGCGTCGCGAAGATATTGTCGAGATCGGCGCGCATCCTTGTGTTGTCGACATAGTTGAACGTCAATCCGAGCGGGAAGCCGGTGTCCCAAGGCTTGTCGGTGATGTAGCTCGCCGGATTGAAGCTGAGCCCGGTGCCAGCCAGCGCGGCAGGCGACAACGCAAGCGCGTTCGAAGTGGAAAAGAGGAAGCCGTTGATGTCGCGGTCGGCGTACAGAAAGCCGCCGGTCAAGGTCACATCGCCCAGTTCCTTCGCCACATCCAGCTTCACCGTATAGCTGTCGGTGAATACGTCCTGCACGACGGGGATCAGCAAGGCGGGCGATGCGTTGGTGTTGACGATCGTGCTCTGGTCGAAGTTCGCCAGCGCCGGGCCGCGCACGAAGCTGCCCGCCGTCGCGCCCGGCACGGTCTGGAACAGCTGGACGATGGGAAAATTCGGGCGGGTGAAGTCGAAGCTCACCGAAGGCGAGGTGGCCGTTGCGGTGCTCGCCTGGACCAAGGGCAGGAAGGTGGTGTTTTCGGTGCGGGTATAGTTGGCGGCGAAGTTCACCTTCCAGCCGTCGTCCTCGTAGTCCCCGCCGATGGTGTTGATGAAGTTGCGGGTGCGGTATTCGCCGAGGTTGAACGAGGCGCGCACCGGCACGCGGACGAGATTACCGCCAGACAGGTTGCGCGTGCCCGACAGCGCGCGGTCGAGCCGGATTTCGTACTGGTCGCGCTGCTCGTCATCCTTGAACTCGGTGTAGATGGTCTTGGCGTAAATCCGCTGACCCTCGGCCGGTGAATATTCCAGACCCGCAAACAGGCCGTTGTTCTCGCGCACCAGGCGATATTGACGGATATCGATCTCGGTCGGCCCAAATTGGGTCGCGGCGTTGGCTCTGACGTCGCTCGGATTGTCATACAGCCCGACCTCGCGGTTGTCCGTTACCTGCTCGCGGCGATAGTGCGATGCGCCCGCCACGATACCGAAGGTGCCATCGCTGTACGAGACGCGCAGCGATCCCTGGCGCTGGTCGCCATCGCCCAGTTCCATCAGCCCGTAGCCGACATCGCCCTGGACGTGGAGACCGGTCTTGCCCGCCAGTGGCGAGAAGGTGCGCAGGTCGATATTGGCGACGATCGCTTCGGCCTGGATGTTGGGGGTGAGCGACTTGTTGATCGCCAGCGCGCTCAGCAGCACCGCGGGCACCGCATCGAAGCGATAGGCGCGGGTGAGGCCGCCTTCGTCCGCGCCGATCATCGGAATGCCGTCGATGCTCACCGAGGTCCAGCGGTTGGGTGCGCCGCGCACTTGGATGTAGCGTTCCTGGCCCTGGTCGCGCTGCACCGCGACGGCGGGAAGCCGTGAGAGCGCAGCGGCGCTGTTCTGGTCGGGGAAGCGCCCGACCGAGTCCGCCGCGGAAATATCGATCAGGTTGTCGGCGTTGCGCTTCTGCGCGATCGATTCCCCCTGCGCGGTGATGATCGCGCCGCGCACGATGATCTCGCCGCCTTGATCGGCGTCTTCCTGTGCTGCGGTCGTCTGCGCGATGGCCGGCATCGCGGTCGATGCGGCCAGGACAGCCATCGATACACATAGCAATTTGCTGGTACGGAACTTCAGAATCATGACGCAACCCCCCGTTGGTGAACGAGGTGCAGCTAGAGCGGGCGAGTGACTCGCCAGCGTCGCAGGTGTGACGGATTATACGATTTATGGCGTCAAAATGACGCTAATTTGCCATCCCTTCGTCACCAAAACGCAGCATGCCGATCAGCCCTCCAGTTCGGCTGCCACCAAGTCGCTGATTCCGGACACAACCTTGGCAATGCCCTGCGGATTGGGATGGACGCCATCGGGGAGCATCAGCCCGGGATCGGTGATCACGCTATCGAGGAAGAACGGATACAGGTCCGCATCATAGGTCTTGGCAAGATCGGTGAAGATCGGGTTGAACCGGCCCGCATAATCCTGGCCGAGGTTGGGCGCGGCGATCATTCCGGTCAGCACCACGTCGATGTCGCGCTTCTGCAGTTCCTTGAGCATCGCCTCCATGTTGCTGCGGGTCTGGTCGGGGCTGATCCCGCGCAGCATGTCGTTGCCGCCCAGCCCAAGGAGGACGAGGTCGGGTTTGCGCGGCAGGCCATCGAGCGCGAACGCCAGCCGCTGCAGCCCCGCTGCGGTGGTATCGCCCGAGACCCCGGCGTTGTGGACCGTGACCTTGAGGCCCTTGGCGCCCAGCGCCTTTTCGAGCTGCGCAGGGAAGCTTTCGTCCTGCTTGACGCCATAGCCGGCATACAGGCTGTCGCCGAACGCCATCACCAATTTGGTGTCGGCGTTGAGCGCAGCGGGGCGGGCAGGGGCATCGGTGCGTTCGACCGGCGGCGGTGCAGCTTCGTCCGACGACGGCGAACATGCCGCAGTGCAATAGACAAGCGCCAATGCGGCCCCATATAGGATGATATTCCGACCCAAAGCGAAAGCCCTTTCATTTCATGCACGCACCTACGACGCGGTCCCATATTGCGATTGCCGCCCGCAATGTCACCCTTTCGCTGGGCGAAAGCGGCAATCAGACCCAGATATTGAAGGGCATCGACCTTGAAATCCCGCTCGGCCAGTCGGTGGCGCTGCTGGGGCCATCGGGATCGGGCAAGTCGTCGCTGATGGCGATCCTTTCGGGGCTCGAGCGCGCGACCAGCGGCGAGGTGACCGTCGCCGGGCTCGATTTCGGGCCGATGGACGAGGATGGTCTCGCCAGGGCGCGGCGCGGGCGCATCGGCATCGTGCTGCAGGCGTTCCACCTGCTGCCGACGATGACCGCGCTGGAGAATGTCGCGGTGCCGCTGGAGCTCGCGGGGCGCGACGATCCGTTCGGCACGGCAGCGCGCGAGCTCGAGGCGGTCGGCCTCGGCCACCGCGTCACGCATTATCCCAGCCAGCTTTCGGGCGGCGAACAGCAGCGCGTGGCGATCGCGCGCGCGATGGCGCCGGGGCCGGACATCATCTTTGCCGATGAGCCCACCGGCAACCTCGACGGGACGACGGGCGACGCGATCATCGATCTGCTGTTCGGCCGCCAGAAGACCAGCGGCGCGACGCTGCTGATTATCACGCATGATCCGGCGCTGGCGACACACTGCGACCGCGTCATCGAGATGCGCGACGGGCTGATCATCGCGGACCGTGCCGGGGGTGCTGCGTGAGTTTGCACTCTTCGTCATTCCCGCGAACGCGGGAATCCCGCTTGAACCATGCGCATAAGCGGGATTCCCGCGTCCGCGGAAATGACGGGATTACCGCATGACCTGGGCGCAGATCTGGCGCATCGCGCGGCGTGACCTTTCCGGGCGGTTCCGTGGCTTGCGCCTGCTCATCGTCTGCCTGTTCCTCGGCGTGGCGACGCTGGCGACGATCGGCAGCCTTACCGCGTCGATCACCGGCGAGCTGTCGCAGCGCGGGCAGGTAATCCTCGGCGGCGACTTCGAGGCAAGCATGTCGCAGCGCATGGCGAGCGAGGCCGAACTCGCCGCGTTCGAGGCGGAGGGCACAGTGTCCGAAACCGTGCGGATGCAGGCGATGGCGCAACGCATCGGCCAGCGCACCCGCGGCACCGGCCCCGATGCGATCCTCTCCGAGCTCAAGGGTGTCGATGCCGACTACCCGCTTTATGGTACGCTGACGCTGCAGCAGGGCACCTACGCGCCGCTCGATCCGCAAAGCGCGGTGATCGGCGCAGGCCTGGCCGACCGGCTCGATCTCAAGCCCGGCGACAAGGTCCGCTTCGGCGAGGCGGAGTTCGCCATACAGGCGATCATCGCCGACGAGCCCGACCGGCTGGGCGAGGGCTTCACGCTCGGCCCCGTCGCCCTGGTCTCCGATCTCGGCATCCAGCGCACCGGACTGATCCAGCCGGGCAGCATGTACGAAAGCAAATACCGCGTGAAGGTCGGTCCGCTCGCCGATCCGGTGGCGGCGATCGACCGCATCAAGGCGCAGTTCCCGCAAGGCGGGCTGGAGATGCGCGACCGCGAGCGCGGCGCGCCGGGCACCGCGCGCTTCATCGAGCGGATGGGGCAGTTCCTCTCGCTGGTGGGCTTGGCCGCGCTGGTGATCGCCGGGATCGGCGTCGGCAACGGCGTCGCGTCCTATCTCGCCACCAAGCGGCAGGGCATCGCCACGCTCAAGATCCTGGGCGCGGGCTCTGCCGATATCCTGCGCATCTACCTGGTGCAGATCCTCGCGGTCTCGGCGCTCGCCATCTTCGGCGGACTGATCGCCGGCGCGCTGATCCCGCCCGCGATCATCGCGGCGGCGGGCGACGTGCTGCCGGTGAAGCCCGGCTTTGCCATCCATCCGCTGCCGCTGGCGGTGAGCGCGGTCTATGGCCTGCTGATCGCGTTCATCTTCGCGCTGCCACCGCTGGCCCGCGCGCGGCACATTCCCGCGGCCGGGCTGTTCCGCTCGCTGGTCGAGGGCTATCGCTGGCCCGACCGCGCGACGATGATCGCGGTCGGCGCCGGCATCGCCGCGATCGTGGTGCTGGCTTTGGTCACCGCGCGCGAGGCGGTGTTCTCCGCCTGGTTCATGGCCGCGGCGACCGGCGTGCTGCTGCTGCTTGCCGGGATCGGCTGGGGCATCCGCTGGACGGCCTCGCGCCTGCCGCGCCCCAAGGCGCCGCTGCTGCGGCTGGCACTCGCCAACCTGCACCGCCCCGGCGCGCAGACCGGGCAACTGGTGGTCGCTCTGGGGCTGGGGCTGACGCTGTTCGTCATCCTTGCAGGGATCCAGACCAGCCTCACCAACGAGATCACCCGCACCGTGCCCAAGGAAGCGCCCAACCTGTTCGTGCTCGATGTCCCCGTTACGGGCCAGGCGCAGTTCCGCCAGACGGTGGAAGCCGCCGCCCCGGGCGCTGCGGTCAACACCGTGCCGTCATTGCGCGGCACGATCACCGGCTACAAGGACATCCGCGTCGCCGAGCTCGAGGACCTGCCCGACAACGCCTGGGTGCTGCGCGGCGAGCGCGGGCTCACCTATTCCGAGACGCTGCCCGAGGGCAGCGAGCTGATCGAGGGCGAATGGTGGCCCCGTGGCTATGACGGCCCCCCTCTGGTCTCGGTCGACAGGGAGATGGCGCAGACGCTCGACCTCAAGGTCGGCGACCCGCTCACCGTCAGCCTGCTCGGGCGCGAGTTCACCGCGACAATCGCCTCGCTGCGCCAGATCAACTGGGACACGATGGGCTTCAATTACGTGATGGTGTTCAGCCCCAACACCCTGCGCGAGGCGCCGCACAACCTCGCCGCCACCGTGTCGCTGAAGGGCATGCCGCAGGTCGACGCCAAGGAGCGCGCGGTATCCAAGGCGGTGCTCGCGGCGTTCGCGTCCTCCTCGGTGATCGAGGTGCGCGATGTCATCGGCCAGGTCTCTACGATCCTGACGCAGATCGCCACCGCCATCGCCGCCGCCGGATCGATCGCGATCCTGTCGGGCATCGCGGTGCTGATCGGCGCGATCGCCGCCAGCCGCCAGGCGCGGATCTACGACAGCGTGATCCTCAAGACCCTGGGCGCGACGCGAGGCCAGATCCTCTCGGCCCAGGCGCTCGAATATGGGTTGCTGGCAGCGCTGCTGGCGCTGGTGGCACTCGCGCTAGGGGTGACGGCGGCGTGGTATGTTATTACCCAGATTTTCAGCTTCAACTGGCTGCCCGACTGGCCCGTGGTGCTGATGACCCTGGGCGGAGGCGCGCTGCTGACGCTGGGGCTGGGTCTGGCGGGATCGCTGCCGGTGCTGGCGGCGAGGCCGGCGCGGGCTTTAAGGCAGTTGTGAGGGGGCGAAGGATTAGCCCCGGGTCTTGATGCCAAGTGAAATTTAGGGGAATGATAAACCCATGGATTTCATGAAGTTGCTGAACTCGCTGGACGAGCTTCTGTACGAAGTGATGAGCTGGCTCATCTTTTTCCCGTTGACGGTCTGGCGGACGATCGTCCGGCCGGTCGAGATGATGCAATACGCTGATCAGCAGCTAAACCAGCCTGAGGCCAAGCAATACGCGGACGCGCTCAATCCGCCCGTGTTCCTCACGGCCGCGCTTGCCATGACCCATTTCGGGGCCTCCGCCCTCGGTCAGGTCGATCAGATTGAAGCGAGCCATCGCGGTCTTTCAGCGATGATCAATGACGATACCAGTGCTCTCTTGCTTCGGATCATCGTTTTCGCACTCTTTCCGCTGATGATGGCCGTGCGCGAGGTTCGCCGCGAGAAACGGCCGCTGAACCGAAAGTCGCTGCAACTTCCATTCTACGCGCATTGCTATCCTGCGGCAATTTTCGCGCTTTTCCTGACTGCCGGTAGTATCCTGGCTGGCCTGACGCTGAGGCCGTTCCAGATTTTCGGATGGACCCTCATCGTTTCGGCGGTGGCCTATTATCTCATCGTGGCAACCGTCTGGTTTTCCCGGCAACCCGGTAGCAGTAGGATCGGCGCGTTCGGCTCAGCGCTTCGCGCGATGGTCGAAGCCTCCGTTGTTTTTGGGATTGCGGGCGTCCTGTTCAGTACATGAGTAGCCCAGAGCACTGGCGCGCCATGACGGTTGCGACTGCTTGTCGGCGCCGTACAGTTAACATGAGTGAATGTGGCGCGATGTTGCTTGCGCCGATTCATGGTTTAAGAGCGCTCAAGTATTGCTGATCGGTAGGAATTATGGTCCCTTTATAGAAGGGGGGTAACCTTGTCAGATTCGGGCCGCTGACTGCGGCTCGCAGGAGGCGAATGTATGAAGCGTATTGCCATCGCTATTACCGGTATTGCCCTTGGGTCCACGTTTACAGCAGTTGCGCAAACACCTCCCGAACTATCCGATCTTGTCGGGGCCAGGGGCTCAAGCGGCGAAGCCCAGATGATGTCGCGTGGGTACACAAACGTCCGCACCGAGCGAGGAGACGACCGGGTGTGGACGTTCTGGTGGAATCCGAACATGCAAACCTGCGTCACCGTTGCGACGGTGAACGGCCGTTACGCATCCATCACGACATCTCCCGCGCCTGATTGCAGACGTGAGGGCGGATCGGCAACGACTTTGCCAATGCCAGCCCCGGGTGGGGGCCCCATGCCGATGCCCGTGCCTTCGACACCCGCCGATGGGCAGTGGTTCGATACGGCACTGGTGTGTTTCGGCGAGGGTCAGCGTCCTGCCTTTGCCACGCGTTACGGATATACTTGGGACTATAACAAGGGGCGCTATATCTACGGAAACCGGACCGAATTGACCCCGCAGGACTTCGATGCGTCGGTCACCGTGCAGCTTTGGGAGGGGGGCGGACGCATTCGGCTGCCCAACAAGCTCATTCCTCCGATTCATTCGCGTGGGGAACACGGCTGGTGGGAGCTCGGCAAGGTCTCCAGAAGTCGTGACACCATCACCGCAGAATACCGACTGAACGGATTGAACAAGCCGCGGATGACGATCGACCGGCGCAGCGGCCGGATCTCCATCAGGGGCACCGGCGATTACGCATTCCGTGGTGAATGTGACACCGTCGACAATCAGCAACGCCGGTTCTGACACGTCGGTGCACGCTGAGCTGACCGGCGCATCGCGCCAGGCGCGGATCTACGACAGCGTGATCCAAGATCCTGGGCGCGATGCGGCGGCAGATCCTGTCGGCGCAGGCGATCGAATACGGGCTGCTCGCGGCGCTGCTGGAGGTGGTCGCGCTAGGGCTGGGGGTGACGGCTGCGTGGTATGTGATCACGAAGATGTTCGACTTCGGCTGGCAACCCGACTGGGGCGTGGTTTTCGTTAGTTCTGATTGCGAGTTACCGATCTCGACCCAGACCCGGTCGCTCCCGGCTCCCGATGACGACCAATCGAAAGGAAGTGCTCGTGCGTATTTCCCTTTACGCTATCATACTGGCATCATTTCTCGCTTCGCCAGCCGAAGCGCAAGGATCTCGCGAAAGTTCACAAACGGAACTGGCGCGTAGGGCAGACAGTCTCAAGCCTGGTCAATGGGTGTGGGCCCCGGCCGCGTCGCCGTCTGGCCCAGTCCTGGTATACGTTGATCTCTCGCGGCAGATCGCGACGGTTTACCGCAACGGTGTGCGGATAGGAGTGACCACCATATCGTCCGGCAAGCCTGGTCACGAGACACCGACCGGCGTGTTCACGATCCTTCAGAAAGACGCCAAGCACCGGTCGAGCACATATAACAATGCGCCGATGCCTTACCAGCAGCGATTAACTTGGGATGGGGTAGCACTGCATGCCGGGGGTTTGCCGGGGTACCCCGAAAGTCACGGGTGCATCCATCTGCCATTCGAATTTTCCCGCGCGCTTTTCGAGATCACCTCGCTTGGTGTGACGGTCGTTATACAGGGTGATGCTCTACACCATGTCCGAACATCGGATTTCAGTTTGCTTTCTCCGTTTGATGCCAAAGGTCGTCCGGTCGAAACGGAGACACTGGGGACTGCCGGTTATGTTTGGGAGCCACAGCGATCGACAACCGGACCACTGACTATCGTCGTATCAAAGTCGGATCAAAGGGTCGTCGTCATGCGCAGCGGCGTCGAGATCGGTCGCAGCATTGCGAAGATTGATGACCGGGATTCCGGCTCACATGTGATTACCTTACTTCGTAGCGCAAGCGGAACGCTACAATGGTCTTATCTCGGGCTTCCCGGTCATGAAGAGGAAGAGGGCAAGGTCCTGGATGAATCAGTCATCAACCGACTGCAGCTTCCACAACCCTTTTACGAGAATGTAAAAGGGTTGTTTGTTCCCGGTACAACGATCTTGATCACGCAATCAGCTGTCGGGACGAGTCCCGGAGAGCCTATCACTGTCATGGATGCAATCGCTCCCGGTATGTGAGCCATCGTCAATCTGGGGCTGGCATGCCGGGCAAGCTTGCCGAATAGCTTTGCGGGCTGTCGATTGTTTTGATCCATTTCACCGATGCAACGCGCCAGTTTGGGTCTGATTGTCTCAAGAGCGCGAACAGTCCAGCCAGATGCTTTGCGCCATAGGTGACATAGATCAGATTGCGTGATTCAGCGGCAAGACGTCCAGCAAGCACCCTGTTTCTATAGTCGAGGATAAGTGGATCCAAGGTATCGCGTTTTGCCGGGTCAGCGCTTGCCGTCATCGACATGGTCATGAAGCCGCGGCAAACAACCCCGGCCATGTCCCGCTGGGCCTGAGTGCCGTTTGAAAGATACTGCACAACAGTTTCGAAGCCGTCGGTATCAGGCGTTTCCGCCTTTCGCTTCGTGGCGGCGGCAAACGCCGGATTGCGCGCGGCAAGCCGATCGAATTCTGCCTTGAGTTCAGCAGTGGTAACGTCCGCTACAACGTGACGCTCTGGGTTTGCCACGCGATCGCGCTCCACGACGGCAAGATAGTCGCTTTGAAACCGTAGCCCGCACACTCTGCTCAGATCACGATAGGATGAGGTGAGATCCTTGCCGCCCGTCACGAGCTGATCGAACCATTGATCGGCCTCGGGTGTCGAGGGCTGCACCCCTTCGTAGTAAGCCACATAACCGCGCGAAAGCGCATCTTCGAGATCGAACACGACACCCTTATAAAAAGCATCCGACCCGACGTGCTGCATGCCCTGAAAGACCACGCGCTTGGTGCCGTTTGTCAACGTCACCTGTGGGACCAACGCAGGTCTGGTCTCGGCGAAAAACGCAAAAAAGTAGATCGGAGCTGCAAGCAGCATCGCCAGGACAAAGGTCATTGCGAATGAGGATTTGATCCATGCGGAAAGGAAAGTTCCACCCCAAACGTACCGCGCCAAGATCCACGCTACCGGGAGGGCGAGTAAGCATGCAATCAGTAACGTGATCGGAAACAACCACTGCCACGCTTGCAAGAGCATTGGTAGTGCCAGCAGAAAGCCACAGAGTGCGAGGAACCAGAAGATCGCACCAGCCCGGATTCGCCAAGGGTGATTACTGCCAATCATGCCTGCCCCACTATCTGCCGCCTATCCCATGGATTGAAATACTCTACCCGTTGTGACTTCTGGTCAAGATCGATCCGTTTTCAGACGTTTACGAACTGTCGAGGTGCGCCACTGACGATATCTCCGATTTTGGCGGAGGCGGTCGATCCGGTAAGCTCTGCCGGATTGGCGGTTTGTACCAGACCTCGCCGCTACATTTTACCGATCCTGGCAGTTTGCGGACGGCAGTTTCACGACACCTTGCAGACGAACCAACAAAAAAGCCGCCCCGGTTGCCCGGAGCGGCTTTTTTGTGGTTTCCCGACCGCCGTTGAAGGCGGTGGGAAGCTTTTGGGTCAGGCAGCCTTCTTGAAGCTGTCGACGGCAACGCTGACGCGGTTCGAGATCGGCTGGAACGCGTCGCCGGCGAGCTTAAGGAACATTTCGCTGTTCTTCGAGGTCTGGGCAACGGCGGTGTCGAAGCTCTTCTTGACCAGGCGGGTCTGCAGTTCGATGAACTCGGTCGGCGACTTGACGGTGGTCATTTCCTTGAGCGCGGCGGTCAGTTCTTCGAAGCCCTTCTTGGTGTCTTCGGCATAGCTCTGGCCCATTTCCTGCGCGCCCTTGGCAGCGATCTTGCCCGATTCGACCAGGGCTTCAACGTTGCCCTTGGAGAATTCGGTCGCCTGGCTGACCATTTCGGTGCCCTTTTCATAGGCGGTCTTGGCGCGGGTCGACATGTCGCCCATCAGGCCCTTGACGCGATCGGTCATGGCAGCGGCGGTGTTCTTGGCTTCGGCGGTCATGGTTTCGGTGGTGTTCATGGTGGTTTCCTTCTTCATCACGGGAGCGGCGGCCTTGGCGGCAACCGGAGTCTTGAGCACTGCGGACTTGGTTTTCGTGGCCTTGGGCGCAGCCGTCTTGGCGGCAGGCTTGGCCATCTTTGGTAGGTTCGGCTTTGATGGGACGGTCTTTGCGGTAACAGGCTTTGCGGTCTTGGCCTTGACGGCCTCGACCTTCGCGGCCTGCGGCTTGGCCGCCAGCGCGGACGCGGCCACCGATGCCTTGGCTGCAGCGTCAGGCTTTTCGGCAGGGGCCAGCGCCTTGGCGATCACGGTATCGATCGATTTGGCGGCGTCTGCCGGCTTGACCGGTTCGGCCTGCGGGGCCTGAACCTTGGGCGCTTCAACCTTGGCTGCCGGAGCAGCGCTTGCAGCAGCGGCATTGGCCGGTGCCGCTGTCTTGGCGGGGGGCGTTTTGCTCTGATCGGACATAGTCGGTTTCACTCATCTGCTGCGTTATGCTGCAGTGCACAATAGTGATCCGAAGTGGTTCCGTCAAGGAAAAATGTTGCAGTGCACAAAAGTCATGCTGCAGGCTTTCGCCCCGCCGTGGCGGGCGCTTGTGGTATCAGCCAGTTAGCGCAACGCGATGCCCGTTGCAACCGCATCAGCGGGTTTTGACGTACCGGCCCGGCGCATCCTCGATGGCTTTGAGCGTGCCCTTGCCGGGCACGCGCGCGCCCTTGGCCTTGACCGTTTCGGGGGCATGCGCCTTGAGCCAGGCGGCCCAGTCCGGCCACCAACTGCCCTTGGTCTCGGTCGCGCCCGCGATGAAATGCTCGAGCCCATTCACCGGTTCCTCGTTGGTCCAGTACTGGTATTTCTGCATCGAGGGCGGGTTGACCACGCCGGCGATATGGCCCGAGCCCGCCAGCACGAAACGGGTGGGCCCCGACAGGTGATCAGTCAGCCGCCACACGCTTTCGAGCGGGGCGATATGGTCTTCCTTGCCCGCCTGGATATAGGCCGGGGTCTCGATGAGCCTGAGGTCGATCGGTGTGCCGTCGACGACCATCGATCCGGGCTGCGCCAGCCGGTTGTCGCGGTAGAGATCCTTGAGGTACGATTTGTGCCACTTGGCGGGCAGGTTGGTGGTGTCGCCGTTCCAGTGCAGCAGGTCGAACGGCGGATAGTCCTCGCCGAGCAGATAGTTGTTGATGACATAGTTCCAGATCAGGTCGCGCCCGCGCAGCAGGTTGAAGGTCGCGGCCATATAGCGCCCGTCGAGAAAGCCCTTGGATCCGAGCTGATCGACCAGCTTGAGCTGCTCGTCATCGACGAACAGGGTCAAGTCGCCCGCTTTCTCAAAATCGACCTGCGCGGTGAAGAAGGTCACCGACTTGACCCGGTCGGCCTCGCCGCGCTTGGCGAGCAAGGCCAGCGTGGCGGCGAGCGTGGTGCCCGCGACGCAATAGCCGATCGTATGGACATGGGGGACCGAGAGCGCATCGCGCACCACGTCGATCGCCTCGATCTGCGCCTTGACGTAATCGTCCCAGACGATCTCGGCCATGCTCTCGTCGGCGGATTTCCAGGAGACCATGAACACGGTGATGCCCTGCTCGGTCGCCCAGCGCACGAAGCTCTTCTGCGGGTTGAGATCGAGGATGTAGAAGCGGTTGATCCACGGCGGGAAGATCACCAGCGGCACCTCGAGCACCTCGTCGGTGGTCGGCGTGTACTGGATCAGCTGGAACAGGTCGGTCTCGTAGACCACCTTGCCCGGGGTCACCGCGATGTTGCGACCAAGCTCGAACGCGTCGGGATCGGTGTGGGTGAGCTGGCCCTTGCGCATGTCGGACAGCATGTGCTCGAGCCCCTTGAGCAGGTTCTCGCCCTTGCTCTCGACCATCTTCTCCAGCACCAGCGGGTTGGTCGCCGCGAAGTTGGCGGGGCTCGATGCGTCGATCAGGCCCTTCAGCGCGAACCGCATCTTTTCCTTCTGCCGCGGCTCGAGCCCGTCGATGCTGTCGGCGATGCGCAACATCTGTTCGGACACCATCAGATAGCTCTGCTGGATCAGCGCATAGACCGGGTTGTCGTGCCACTGGCGCGCGGCGAAACGGCGGTCGCTGCGCAGTTCGGGGACGCTGCCCGGCGCCTTGGGCGGGCCGCCCTCGGTTTCGGCGAGCATTGCCGGCGGCGTCATCGCGCCGATGAAACCCTGCCACAAGGTCATGCCATCGCGCCACATATCGGCCTGCGCATCGAGCATCGCCTGCGGCATCGATCCCATCCAGGCGGGAAGCCGCGACTGGAACGCCGCCGGATCGGTAAAGGCGCTCATGTCGATCGGGGTCTGCTGCGCCATGGTCGCGGCGTGCTCCAGCATCATCTGCTGCGCGCGGCCGACCACCCAGGTCCAGTGCTGCATCTCTTCCAGCGCGGGGAGGGCCGGTGGGGTGGTTTCGGTGTCGCCTGGCATGATCGTCTCTCGCTTTTTTCTCTTTGGCCTGTCCTAGCAGCGGTGGGTTGCAAAGATAAGTCCTTCTAAATCCTCCCCTGCAAGGGGAGGGGGACCATCCGCAGGATGGTGGAGGGGTAGCGATCACGAGCAGCGCTGGTGTGCAGCCGCTTCCCCTCCGTCTCGCCTGCGGCGATCCACCTCCCCGTGCCGGGGAGGATCAGAGCTGTCCCGCTTTTGCTCGACACGCGCACCCACATACGTCAAAGAACTGCCTCCATTCACGGAGAACTGAAAAGCGAATTTGATATGTCCGAAGAATTCTACCGCATCAAACGCCTGCCCCCTTATGTCATTGCCGAAGTCAATGCGATGCGGGCCGCGGCGCGAGCGGGCGGAGAGGACATCATCGATCTGGGCATGGGCAATCCCGACCTGCCGCCGCCACAGCACGTGATCGACAAGCTGTGCGAAGTGGCGATGAAGCCCGATGCGCATGGCTACAGCCAGTCCAAGGGCATTCCGGGCCTCCGCAAGGCGCAGGCGAACTATTACGCGCGCCGCTTCAACGTCGAGCTCGATCCCGAGACCGAGGTCGTGGTGACGATGGGGTCGAAGGAGGGGCTGTCGAGCCTCGCCAACGCGATCACCGCGCCGGGCGATGTCGTGCTTGCGCCCAACCCCAGCTATCCGATCCATACCTTCGGGTTCATCATCGCCGGTGCCACGATCCGATCGGTGCCGACCACGCCCGACGAGAACTATTGGCGCTCGCTCGACCGCGCGATGGCGTTCACCGTTCCGCGCCCCTCGGTGCTGGTGGTGGGCTATCCGTCCAACCCGACCGCCGAAGTCGTCGATCTGGCGTTCTACGAGCGGCTGGTTGCGTGGGCCAAGGAGAACAAGGTCTGGGTGCTGTCAGACCTCGCCTATAGCGAGCTGTACTTCGACGGCTGCCCGACCCCATCGATCCTGCAGGTGCCCGGCGCCAAGGATGTCGCGGTCGAATTCACCTCGATGTCCAAGACCTATTCGATGGCCGGATGGCGGATGGGCTTTGCGGTGGGCAACAAGACGCTGATCTCGGCGCTGACCCGGGTGAAGAGCTATCTCGATTATGGAGCATTCACCCCGATCCAGGCGGCGGCCTGCGCCGCGCTCAACGGACCGCAGGATATCGTCCAGAAGAACCGCGAGCTCTATCACAAGCGCCGCGACGTGATGGTCGAGGCATTCGGTCGCGCAGGCTGGGATATCCCCCCGCCGCGTGCATCGATGTTTGCTTGGGCGCCGCTGCCGCCCGCGCTCAAGCACATGGGAAGCCTTGAGTTTTCCAAGCAGTTGCTGCAGCATGCCAAGGTCGCGGTCGCGCCCGGGGTCGGCTATGGCGAGGACGGCGAGGGCTTCGTCCGGATCGCGATGGTCGAGAACGAGCAGCGCCTGCGCCAGGCCGCGCGCAACGTGAAGCGCTATCTCGCCAGCATGGGCGTCAACGCCCCCGGGCAGGCCGTCGGCAGCTGATGCTCGCGCGCGGTTGCTCCATTCTGGAGCCGGTTGCGCTCACTGCACCGCGATAAACGCGCTTTAATCTTCGCTGGCGCCCCACCGGGCGCCAGCGGGGTGCGGGGCGATGTGGCGCGGTGAAGAGGCATGTCTGGCAGAGCCGTGGGGCGCAGGCTGCGACCAGCCGTCGACCTGGCAGATGATCGGCCCGGACAGCGCCTTGCTGCAATCTTTGGCGCAGGCGCTGGCACGCTTTGGGGTTGCGGCCGCGGCAACCGATCTATCCTGTGCCCTGACTGCGAGCATGCCGGTGCTGTGCGATGCGCGCAGCCGGGGCGTGGTGCACAGCCTGCTTGGCCAGCCCCCATCGCGACCGGCACCAATTCTGGTGTTCGGAGCCAACTCTTGCCAGCTTCGAGCACGGCTGATCCTGGCTGGGGCCGATGATGCGGTGTCGGCACGCATCACGCCTTATGAACTGGCTGCTCGCATGCAGGCCGCGCTTCGAGCGCAGGCGACGACGCAAGGCATCATCCATCTGGCGGGCTTTGCTTTCGACACCGGGCTCCGGCGGGTTTGCTGGCAGGGCACGGTCGTGCCGTTGATGCCGCGCGAGTTCGATCTGCTATTGGTGCTCGCGCGGAATGCAGGCGTCGCCATCAGCCGCGACATGCTGTTGAGGAAGGTCTGGCGCACCGCGTTCGACCCGGGCACCAACAGCCCTGAGGTGCATATCTTCAAGCTGCGGCAGAAACTCGCAGGTCTCGGCGAGGCGGTAAGGATCGAGACGGTCAAGCGCCAGGGGTATCGGTTGGTCAGCGCGCCTTAACCGCAGGGGTGACAGCGCGGCGCGGTGCGGTATGGTCGGGGCACAAAAGGACCACCGAATCCGCAAGAGAGGCTGCTGCACCGATGATCGACCTGTATTACGCGCCCACGCCCAATGGGTGGAAGATATCGATCATGCTCGAGGAGTGCGGCCTGCCGTACACGGTCAGGCCAGTGAACATCGGCGCGGGCGAGCAGTTCGCGCCGGCGTTCCTGGCCATCAGCCCGAACAACCGCATCCCGGCGATCGTCGATCAGGATCCGCCCGGCGGCGGCGACCCGGTGAGCGTGTTCGAAACCGGCGCCATCCTGCTCTATCTGGCGGAGAAGAGCGGCCGGTTCATGCCCACCGATCTGCGCGGGCGCACGCGGGTGACCGAGTGGCTGATGTGGCAGATGGGTGGCCTCGGGCCGATGCTCGGGCAGAACGGCCATTTCAAGCTCTATGCGCCCGAGAAGCTGCCTTACGCCATCGACCGCTACGCGCGCGAGACTGCGCGGCTCTACGGCGTGCTCGATCGGCGGCTGGGCGAGGCGGAGTATGTCGCGGGGGCGGACTACACCATCGCCGACATCGCGATCTTCCCGTGGATCATGACGCACAAGCGCCAGGAGATAACCCTGGCGGATTATCCCAATATCGCGCGCTGGTACGCGCTGTGCCGCGCGCGGCCCGCGCTGCAAGCGGGGCTCGGCGTGATGAAGGACGCGATCAACCGCAACCCGCAGGCGGACGCGAAGACCCGCGAGACCTTGTTCGGGATCAAGACGTGAGCGATTGCGGTTCTTGCCCACCTTCATTCCCATCGTCACCCCCGCGAAGGCGGGGGGCCCGCTTGTGCTCAGCGGCCGCGCCCAAGCGGGATTCCCGCGTTCGCGGGAATGACGGGACGAGGCATGGGAAAATTCATCTGACTCCTGGGCTCCGGCTTTCTCCGGAGAACGGCTTTGGAGATGTGTTGTCATGACCCCCCAAATCGAATTCTGCTTCGACCTCTCCAGCCCGTGGACCTACCTCGCGTTCCACAACATCCGCCCGCTCGCAGCACGGCACGGGGCGACGATCTGCTGGACGCCGATCCTGGTCGGAGGGGTGTTCAATGCGGCCAACCCGTCGGTCTATGCGGCGCGCGAGAGCGGCAGCAGTCCCAAGTTCAAGCACATGGCCAAGATCCTGCGCGACTGGGCGCAATGGACCGGGGTCGAGCTCAACTTCCCATCGCCGCACCACCCGCTCAAGAGCGTGCACGCGATGCGCGCGGCGTGCGCTCTGGAGGAGGATCAGGCCGCGCTCGAACGCTTCGCCGAGGCCGCGTTCCACGCGTATTTCGTCGAGCAGCGCAATCTCGATGATCCCGCCGAAGTCGCTGCGGTGGCCGATGGCATCGGCCTGGACGGGGCGGCGCTGATCGCTGCGGCCAACAGCCAGCCCATCAAGGATCGGCTGCGCGCCAACACCGATTCGCTGGTCGCGCGCGGCGGCTATGGTTCGCCCTCGATTTTCGTGCGCGGCACCGATATGTATTTCGGAAACGACCAGTTGCCGCTGGTGGAACAGGCGCTTGTCCGCGCCAAGGGAGAGACGATTTCATGAACGACCGGGTCAGCATCACCATCGCAAATCACGTCGCCGATGTCCGGCTCAACCGCGCGGACAAGATGAACGCGCTCGACCCTGCGATGTTCGACGGCATCATCGCTGCGATCGACCGGCTGGGCAATGAGCCCGGCGTGCGCGCGGTGGTGCTGTCGGGCGAGGGGCGCTCGTTCTGCGCGGGGCTCGATATGGCGAGCTTTACCGCGCCCGGCGGCGGATCGGGCGGCGGACTAGAAGGTGGGGCGCCCGCCGCGCTCACCGACCGGACCTATGGCAACGCCAACAAGTTCCAGCAGGTCGCGTTCGGCTGGCGCGCGCTGCCGATGCCGGTGATCGCGGCGGTGCACGGCGTGTGCTTTGGCGGGGGCCTGCAGATCATGTCGGGCGCGTGCATGCGGATCATCGCCCCCGATGCGCGGCTGTCGATCATGGAAATGCGCTGGGGACTGATCCCGGATATGGGTGGCTATGCGCTGTGGCGCGGCACGGTGCGCGATGACGTTTTGCGCGAGCTCACCTACACCAACCGAGAATTCTCGGGCGAAGAGGCCGGCCGCATCGGCTTTGCCACGCATGTCGAGGCCGATCCTTATGCCCGCGCGATGGCCATCGCCACCGAGATCGCGGCCAAGAACCCCGACGCGGTGCGCGCCGCCAAGGACCTGTTCAACCGCACTCCGGACCTGGACACCGACGCGATCCTGATGGAGGAGAGCGTGCTGCAGGAACAGATCATCCGCACCCCCAACCAGATGGAAGCGGTGTTTGCGTTCATGCAGAAACGGCCTGCAAACTTCAGCTGAGGTTCGATTCAGCTTCCTCGTCATTCCCGCGCACGCAGGAATCCCGCTTTTTCACCGACGACGGCGCGGAAGCGGGACCCCCGCCTTCGCGGGGGTGACGGAAACACTGCGGCATTTGGCAAAGTCGAGGGACGTTGCGCTAACGCCAGTCCAGGAACCCCGCCCGGATGCAGTGGTCGATCATCCGCCTGAACGCCGCATTGTCCACGGCGGGTGGAGGAATGTCGGCGATGTTGCGAAGCGTATCGCCTGCAAACCGCGGGCTGCGCAGGAAATAGTCGAAGAACTGCGGGCCGATCCGGCGATGGACCATCGCGATGCGCCGGTCGAGCGTGGCCGGATCATAGGCGTCAGGGCTGACGATCCTGGCGGGCACGGTGCCCGGGTACTCGCTGACAATCCGCAGCATGTCTGTCATCGCAAAGGGCGCCGCGCCGACCAGATGCACGCGCTGGCCATCGAACGCGGTGATGTCTTGCGCCATCGCCATCAGCCCGGCGGTGACGTGGCAGATCGGCACGATGGCAAAGGCCGCATCGGGCGCGGCAGGGACCGCACCCAGCAGCGGCGATCCGAACAGCCGGAACAGGTGATGAAACCCATCGATCCGTGCAATCGCGCCATCGCTCAACCGCCCGACGATGATCGCGGGGCGGGCGATGGCAGCGACCAAGCCTTGCGCCCGCGCGGCCTCGACCAAAGCTTCGGCGCGCGCCTTGCTGGCCTCGTAGCCGTTGGTGAAGTCGGCCGCGGGGTGGGCGGGGGCCTCCGCTATGAGGCCATCGGCGCGGCCGCAGACATAGGCGGTCGAGACGTGGAGCAGTGGGTAGTCCCAGCTTTGCGCCAGCGTGATGGCATGCGCGGTGCCGCCGACGTTGACCGCCTCGTGCACCGCGTCTGCCGCCGAGAAGTCCACCGTCGCGGCGCAGTGGATCAGCAGGTCCATGTCCTGCGGCGGCTCGGCCAGTCCGAAGCCGGGGAGCGCGACATCGCCCTGCAGCACCGTGATCTCGCCGATCCGATTCCGCCCATCCATGTCGAGCACATCGCGCCCTTCGCCGCGCACCAGTGCGGTGACGCGGTGGCCGGCATCGAGCAATGCGCCCGCCAGCGCCCCGCCGACCAGCCCGGTCGCGCCGGTCAGGAAGATGTGCATGTGAACTCCGGATTTTCGAGCGCTAACCCCGTCCGCTCAGACTGAGCCTGTCGAAGGCCCCGCGCACCCGCTCCGGCCATCTTGCTCGTCACCCCCGCGAAGGCGGGGGTCCCGCTTGTGCTCCGCGCAGTAGAAGAAGCGGGATTCCCGCGTGCGCGGGAATGACGGAGATAGATACGGAACCATCGCGCGGGGCCTTCGACAGGCTCAGGCTGAGCGGGACTTGGGAGCCTATCGCGAAGGCAGCAGATCAACAGCACCCCACCAGATCGCCATCCTCGCCCGTGCTTTGCGCATAAGGCAATCCCCCGCCGCAACCTGCGAACACGCCGTAATGCGTCGAGAAATCGCCGATGAACTGGAAGTGCTCGGCAAAGCGGGTGTCGGACAGCATCTTCCAGCTGTTGCCGCAGATCGGGAAGATCCGGCCGCGCTCGATCAGGTGGTGCTTGTCGAGCGTGAACACGCGCTCCTCGCCCTCGACGCTGCCCAGATACACCACCGCCTGGCCGTAATCCTCGCACTCGGGCTCGAGGTCGTCGAGCTTGAACAGCCGGTAGGTGGCGGAGAAGAAATCGATGCCGTCGAGCATCGCGGCGATGCGCGGATCGCCGATGCCCAAGGGACGGTCCTTGACCAGCCGCGGGTCGGTAAAGCCCGCCGCCTTGGACAGCTTGAGGAAATCGCCCCAGTACAGCGCGCCCGACAGGCACTCGCCGTGCAGCACCGGATCGGTCAGCAGATGCAGCGGCACCCGCCGGCTCGAATAGACGTCGGAGAAATACATCTCGCCGCCGGGCTTGAGCAGCCGGTGCGCATCGGCGAACACCTTGGCCTTGTCGCCGACCAGATTGATCACGCAGTTCGATACGATGATATCGAAGCTGCCGGGTTCTAGATCGAGCGCGTCGAGCTTCTCGATATCGCCCTCGACAAAGCGGACGTTCGACTTGGCATAGCCGAAGGTCTCGCGGTGCCATTCGAGATGCGTGTTGGCGATCGCGAGCTGCTCGGGGGTGGCATCGACCCCGACGACCTCGCCGTGCTCGCCGACAAGCTGCGCGAGAATATACGCGTCCTGCCCCGAGCCCGAGCCCAGATCGAGGATCCGCGCGCCCGCAATCGCCGACGGCGCGATCAGGCCGCAGCCATAATAGCGCGCCTTCACATCGGGGTGCACATTGGCCAGCGCCTTGATCACCGCGAGCGGCGGGCGTTCCGAGGTGGTACACGCATCGGTGCGCAGATCGGCGGATTCCGACAGCACCTTGCCGTAATATTCACGCGAATTTTCGAGATTCATGCTGGATTCCCTCTGAGCTGGCGCACATGGTCTAGCGACTGGCATTCGCTGTAACCAGCAAGATTGTTTCACCGAAACGGGGTCTATGAAATATTCGCACGACGTGATCGTCATCGGGGCAGGGTCTGCCGGGCTGGTCTGCTCGGGCGGGCTCGCGATGTTCGGGCTGAAGCCGGTATTGATCGAGCGCGCGGCGATGGGGGGCGATTGCCTCAACACCGGCTGCGTGCCCAGCAAGGCGCTGATTTCCGCCGCGCACCGCGCGCACGACATGCGCAATGCCGCCGAGTTCGGCATGGCTTCTGTAGAACCCGAAGTCGACTTCCGCGCGGTGCACGCAGCGGTGCATCAGGCGATCACCACGATCGAGCCGCACGACAGCGTCGAACGCTTCGAAGGCATGGGGGTCGAGGTTGTGCGCGGCGACGCGACCTTCACCGGGCCCAAGAGCGTTGTGGTGAACGGCACCACCTACACCGCGCCGCGCATCGTGATCGCGGTGGGCAGCCGCGCATACGTCCCGCCGATCAAGGGGCTGGAGCAGGTTCCCTACCTCACCAACCACAACGTCTGGGACCTGACCGAGCTGCCCAGGCGGCTGATCGTGCTGGGCGGCGGGCCGATCGGCATGGAGATGGCACAGGCGTTCCGGCGGCTGGGCTCGGAGGTCGTGGTCGCCAGCAAGGGGCGTCCGTTCCCCAAGGATGACAGTGACGCCGCCAAAATCGTGATCGACCGGCTGACCGGCGAGGGGATCGAGCTGATCGTTGAGGCCGAGGCCGATGCGGTGGCAAAGACCGCCGATGGCCTTGTGCTGACGCTCAAGGACGGGCGCACGATCACCGGCACGCACCTGCTGATCGCCACCGGGCGCGAAGTCAACTTCGACGGGCTGGGGCTCGAGGTTGCAGGCGTGAAGTACGACAAGAAGGGCATCCTGGTCGATGCGCGGCGGCGGACCAGCGCGAAGCATATCTATGCCATCGGTGACTGCCGCGAGGGCCCGCGCTTTACCCATGTCAGCGGCTATGAGGGCGGCAATGTCGCGCTCGAGATCAGCCTGGGGGTGCCGACCAAGGCGAACTATGCCGCGCTCCCCTGGGTCACCTATACCGACCCCGAACTCGCGCAGGTCGGCATGACCGAGGACGAGGCGCGCAAGGTGCACGGCGACACGATCACCGTGTGGCGCGAGGACTTCGACCACAACGACCGCGCGGTCACCGAGCGCGAGGTCACCGGCTTCGTCAAACTGGTCAAGAAGGGCAGCAAGGTCATCGGCGGCACCGTCGTCGGCCGCGGCGCGGGCGACCTGATCCTGCCGATCGCGATGATGATCGCGGGCAAATCCTCGACCTTCGGCGTCGCCAGCCTGATCGTGCCCTATCCCAACCGATCCGAGCACATCAAGGCGGCGGCGTTCGCGTCGGATGAGGGCAAGGTGTTCAACAAATGGTCGCGCGGCTGGGCGCGGTTTCTGGCGCGGCGGCGGGGGTAGGCTGGTATTGCATTCCTGACCTGCCTGTTACCGTCACCCCGGATCAAGCCCGGGATGACGGGATGGGCCGAATGGCGAAGGCAGGGTCGTTTGCCGCAAGACAGCGTTTTTTCCAGAGTGCTACAGTAACTCCACCCCCTCCGCTCAGCCTGAGCCTGTCGAAGGCCCCGCGCTAAGGTTCGTCCAAGGCACACGTCGTCCCCGCGCACGCGGGGGTCCCGCTTTGATTACGATGGGTGGAGAACAAGCGGGATTCCCGCGTTCGCGGGAATGACGGGGATGGTGACGGAGCGGTTTCGCGGGGCCTTCGACAGGCTCAGGCTGAGCGGGGGTGGTTGTCGGTTCGCTCAGTTGGCTTGCGTTTGGCTCAACGGTCTGGAGATGGGCCCCTGCCTTCGCAGGGGAGCGGGGCGGGCAGTCGCGCGGGCGATGCGCGTCTGCCGTGCTTGAGCGAAGCGCATGGATCGCGCTTCGGCAACCGCCAGGCGCGCAACCCGCCAGCGTGCGGCCGATCACACCATGGATGTAAAAACGTCTGCACCATGAAGCACTAACGCTATGTTCACCCTTTTTCGTCATAGCTGATGCCAATCTGCGCGAACCCGGCCTGCAATTCCTGCTGTCAGCAGGGCGTGGGCTGCGGAATCGCCGGTGGTCTAAAAAGGTGCTGACATGGGATTGTTCCGTCTGTTGAAAATGGGAATCGCGGCTCTGGCTGCAACTGCACTGGTGGCAGGTTGCGCCTCGACCGCCAGCGGGCCGCAGCTGCCACCGGCATCGTTCGTCTCGCTCTCGGATGGTCCCGGCGAGGAATATATCATCGGCCCACTCGACGAATTGACCGTGTTCGTGTGGCGCAATCCCGAGCTGGGCGCCAAGGTGCAGGTGCGCCCCGATGGCCGCATCACTACGCCGCTGATCACCGATATGCCTGCCGTCGGCAAGACTCCGACGATGCTCGCCGAAGACATCAAACTTCAACTGTCGCAGTTCATCCAGGAGCCGATCGTCTCGGTGATCGTCAACAGCTTCGCCGGCACCTTCTCGCAGCAGGTGCGAATCGTCGGCGCGACCGAAAAGCCCGCCTCGATCCCGTATCGTGCCAACATGACGTTGCTCGATGCCATGATTGCCGTGGGAGGACTTTCCGAATTCGCCGCGGGAAACCGTGCCAAGCTGGTACGGTTCGACAAGATTTCGGGCCGTCAGCAGGAATATGCGATAAAGCTGGGCGACCTCATCAAGAAGGGCGACAGCCGCGCCAACGTGCTGCTGCAGCCTGGCGATGTCATCATCATCCCGGAAAGCATGTTCTGAGCGCGTCACACGCCGACCCGCACAGCCCAATCGAAAGAAAAGCCTGACCGATGAATGGCCTCTACGAAGAATTCAGGATCGCGGTGCACAGCGTCTGGCAACGCCGCTGGCTGGCGATGGCGATCGCCTGGGGCATCTGCGTGCTCGGCTGGCTGGCGGTCGCATTGATCCCCAACACCTATGAATCGCAGGCCAAGCTTTTCGTCCAGACCAAGGCGATCCTGCCCGACAACACCGGCATCAGCGCGGTCGAGCGGCAGAAGCAGATCGACACCGTCGAACAGACGCTGACGTCTGCCGCCAACCTCGAAAAGGTGGTGCGCGGAACCGATCTGGGCAAGAACCTGGTCACCCCGCGTGAAGTCGAAGGCGCGGTGGGCGGCTTGCGCGGCGCGATCAAGATCAAGTCCGAGCAGGACAATCTGTTCGAGATTTCCGCGACCATGTCCGCAGGCGGCCGCTCCGACGGCGAGGCCGCGACGCTGGCGCGCGACGTCGTCCAGAAGCTGATCGACATCTTCGTTGAAGAGAACCTGGCTGGCGGCCGCGGCGAGACCAGCGACACGCTGCGCTTTCTCGACGAACAGCTCGCCAAGCGGCAGAAGGACCTCGAGATCGCCGAGCAGAAGCGGGTGAAGTTCGAGACCGAGAATCTGGGCATGCTGCCCGGCATCGGATCGGTGAGCCAGCGGCTCGAGCAGGGCCGGATCGAGATCAACCAGATCGATTCGCAGCTGATCGCCGCCCAAAGCGCGCTGGCTGCGATCAACGGCCAGGTTGCCGGAACCCCGCAGACGATCGCCGGTGGCGCCGGTGGCGCGGTCAGCCCGCTGGCGCAGGCGCAGGGCGAGCTTGCTTCGATGAAGGCGCGTGGCCTGACCGACCAGCATCCCGATGTGCTGGCGTTGAAAAGCCAGATCGCGGCGCTGCGCGCTGCGGGGGCAGGCAACGCAAACGCCAATTACGGTGTTCCCAATCCGGCGTACAGCTCGCTGGTCAGCATGAAGGCCGAGCGCGAGGCGGCGGTGACCGCGCTGCAATCGCGCAAGTCCGCCTTGCAGGGCGAGATGAATGCGATGGTCGCCAAGCAGATCCAGGAGCCGGGCGTTGCCGCCGAGCAGGCGCGGATCGCGCGCGACTATGAAGTCCTCAAAACCTCGTACGACAAGCTGCTTGGCGATCGCGAACAGGTGCGGCTGCGCGGGCAGGTGGAGACGCAGACCGATGCGGTCCGCTTCGACCTGATCACGCCGCCGTCCAGCCCGCGCACTCCGGTGGCGCCCAACCGTCCGCTGTTGCTGGTGGCGGTGCTGCTCGCCGGGATCGCAGGCGGCGTTGGCGGGGCGTTTGCTCTGGGCCAGCTCAGCGCGAGCTATCCCACCTCCGCCAAGCTGGAGGCCGCAAGCGGCCTGCCGGTGATCGGATCGATCTCGCAGATGCTGACCCAGGCCCAGCGCGACGAGCGCAAGCGCAAGCTGCGCATGTACCTCGGCTCGGGCGGGGCGTTGGTCGGCGTCTTCCTGCTGCTGCTGATGATCGAGTTCATCCAGCGCGGTTCGGTGGTGTGAGGGATAAAAGAGACATGACCATGCACGATCCCATCCCGTCGCCCGACAAGCCCTCCGGCACGCCATCGCTGATCGAGCGGGCGTCGGAGATGTACGATTTCCGCAAATCGCTCAATCAGGCAGGGCCTGATTTGCCGCCCGCGGAAGAGCCGGACACCGACGCCGCAAAGGCGCCCGCGCCCGGCATGGCTCCGCCGGTGCCGCCCGCTGCTGCCGCAAGTGCTGCGCCCATGGCACGACCCGTCGCGCCTGTGCGTCCGCGCAGCACGTCCAGCCTTCCGGTGGCGGTGATCGATCGCGATGTCCTGCGCGAGCGCGCGTTCATCGTGCCCGACGGCCCGGTGACCAGCATTTCCGAAGAGTTCCGCATCGTCAAACGCCGCCTGCTCGCCAGCATCCGTGCCGAGGCCAATGCCGGGCTGGGCGCGGCGGCGCAGCGCATCCTGATCTGCTCGGCGCAGCCCAATGAGGGCAAGACCTACAGCGCGATCAATCTCGCGCTCTCGATCGCGACCGAGCAGGACCACGATGTGCTGCTGGTCGATGCCGATTTTGCCAAGCCGAGCATCTTGTCGTCGCTGGGGATCGAAGGCCAGCGAGGGCTGATGGATGCCCTCGCCGATCCCGACGTCGCGGTGGAAGACTGCATCATCCCGACCGATATCCGCGGTCTTTCGGTTCTTCCCGCCGGTCGCCAGACCAACACCGACAGCGAGTACCTCGCGTCTGTGCGCACCCGCGATGTGCTCGCAAGGCTTACCGATGGCCGGCCAGGTCGGATCGTGATTTTCGATTCGCCGCCGCTGCTCGCGGCCTCGCCCGCAGCCACGCTCGCCCAGCATGTTGGCCATGCGCTGATGGTGGTGCGCGCCGACGTCACCAGCGAACGCGCCTTGCGCGATGCGCTGGGGCTGATTGCGGGGTGCAACCAGATTCAGTTGCTGCTCAATGGAACCAGATTTTCTCCCTCGGGCCGCAGCTTCGGTTCCTATTATGGATATGGAGAGTGACCATGGGCAAATGGTCTGATTTCAGGAATGGCAAACGCAGCGTCCCGCTGACCGCGCTCGTGATCGCGCTCGCCGCCGTGCCGCAGATTGCGCACGCGCAGCAGGCCGACGCGGGCCCGGGCAACGATGCCGGAAGCGGTCGTCAGCGCACCACCGTGGTCCCCTATCTGGAAGTTGGCCAGGTGCTGTTTGCCGATCTCAAGAATGGCGGCGACCTTCTGACCTACAGCCTGGTGGCCGTCGGGGTCGATGCCGCCGTCCAGACCACACGCGCCGAAGCCCAGGTCAGCCTGCGCTATGAACGGCGTTTTTCGTGGAGCGATCAGTTTCCCGACGAGGATGTGGTGAGCGGCATCGCTCGCGCCAATCTGCAAGTCATCCCCAACGCGCTGTCGATCGAGGCGGGCGCGATCGGCGTGCGCTCGCGGATCGACCCGAGGGGCGATGCGCCGAGCAATCTCATCGGCGGCTCGGACAACGTCACGCAGGTCTATTCGCTGTATGCCGGGCCGACGCTTGCGACGCAGGTCGGCACGGTGGATGTCAACGCGCTGTATCGTATCGGCTATACCAAGGTCGATGCCGGCCAAGTGGTGCTGCCGGCAGGTCAGCGCCAGATCGACGTGTTCGGCGACAGCGTGAGCCATGTCGCCAGCCTGGCCATCGGCCAGCAGCCCGGCGGCTTCCTGCCGATCGGCTGGTCGGTGAGCGGGGGCTATCTGCGCGAAGATACCAGCCAGTTGGACCAGCGCTTCGAGGACAAGATCGTCCGCGCCGATATCACCGTGCCGGTCAGCCCGACCTTGGCGCTGGTCGGCGGCGTGGGCTATGAGGATATCGAGATTTCCGAGCGCGATGCGCTGCGCGATGCCGCGGGCAATCCGGTAGTCGGCAATGACGGGCGCCTGGTCACCGACCGCAATTCGCCGCGCCTGTTGTCCTACGATCAGGATGGCCTGATCTGGGATGTCGGCGTGCTCTGGCGCCCCAGCCGCCGCACCTCGCTCGAGGCGCGGGTCGGCAAGCGCTATGACAGCATGACCTATTACGGGTCGTTCACCTACACCCCCAGCCAGCGGCTGGCGGCGAACCTGACGGTCTATGATCTGGTGTCAGGCTTCGGTTCGCGGCTCAACGACAACCTGGCCGGACTGCCGACGCAGTTCGATACCACGCGCAACCCGCTGAGCGGCGATCTCAACAGTTGCATCTTCGGTGGTGCCGGCGGCGCCTGCCTCAACGATTCGCTGCAGTCGGTCGCGTCCTCCTTCTTCCGTACCCGCGGCGTGACAGGGCAGGTCAGTCTGACCAGCGGCAGCTGGACGCATGGCGTGGGCGCCGGGTACAGCCGCCGCAAGTTCTTCGCCGCCGATACCGGCGCGCTGGCCGGCTTCGACCAGACCATCGATGAGATATGGTTCGCCAGCTATGTCGGCGCCAAGCAGCTCGATGCGCGCTCCAGCCTCAGCGGCACGGTCTATGCGACCTATCTTGAAAACGGACCCGGCCAGGCCTTCGCCGGTGCGGGCGGGGACGTGCTCGGGATCGGCACCAACGCCGCCTATTTCCGCAACTTCACCAACCGGTTCTCGGGAAGCCTGGCCGTGGGGCTCGATTATTTCGAACCGCAGGGCTTTGAAAGCAGCCTGATCGCCTCGGCGCTGCTGGCGCTGCGCTATTCGTTCCGTTAAGTTTATCTAGAAGATCAAGGGGCAAGCCCATGTACGAGACCCATTACGGACTGACCGGACGGCCATTTCAGCTGACCCCCGATCCGCGCTTCTATTTCGAGAGCGCGACGCATCGCAAGGCGATGTCGTATCTGGGCTATGGCCTGGCGCAGGGCGAGGGGTTCATCATCATCACCGGCGAGATCGGTGCGGGCAAGTCGACATTGGTCGCGCATCTGATGCAGACCGTCGACAGCGCGCGGCTGACTGCAGCGCAGATCGTCACCACCCAGCTCAAGGGCGATGACCTGCTGCACATGGTGGCGAGCAGCTTCGGTGTTGCAACCGCAGGCCTCGACAAGACCGGCACCTTGGGCGCGATCGAGCATTTCCTCCACACCGAGGCACGCGCCGGACGTCGCTGCCTGCTGGTGGTCGATGAATCGCAGAACCTCCCGCTGCCCGCGCTCGAAGAGCTGCGGATGCTGTCCAACTTCCAGTTGGGCAGCCATCCGCTGCTGCAGATCTTCCTGCTTGGCCAGCCCGAGTTCCGCGCTTCGGTGCAGGGCGCGCCGGGGCTCGAACAGCTTCGCCAGCGGATCATCGCCACGCATCACCTGGGCGCGATGGATGCCCACGAGCTGCAGCCCTATATCGAGCATCGGATGAAGCTGGTCGGATGGCAGGGCCGCCCGGCCTTTGCCGATGATGTGTGGGCCAAATTGTTCGCAGAGACCGGCGGTATCCCGCGCAAGGTCAACATGCTGATCAACCGTGTGCTGCTGATGGCCGCAGTGGAAAACCGCGAGACGGTGGATGCGGCTCTGGTCGAAGCGGTGGTCGCCGACCTGGCGGTCGACGCGATGACCGACGACGACTGGGCGAACGAGGCCGCGCTCGCCAGCGCCGCGTCGCATGCCGAGCATGCAGCCGCCGTCGCAGCGCCCTCCGGGGTGCCGGCGGCAGCGATGTCCGCGCCTGCCATCCCGGAAGTCAGCAAGGCCGATTTCAACCAGTTCGTCGCCGAGGTCCGCACCTTTGCCGGGCAGCAGGAAGACGAGCGCAAGTTTCTGGTCCACGAACTGCAGGCAGCTCTGGACCGGGTGCAGGCGCTGGAAGCGCGCCCCGCGCAGCCCTCGGTGGACCTCGAGCCTCTGCTTGCCCGCATCCATGCGCTCGAAGCCCAGCAGGCCGAGCAGCAAAAGGCATTGCACCGCGTGCTTGCTTTGCTGGTAGGTTGGGTCGAGGACGAATCCTCTGGCGTGTGGCCCCGCGGCCGCGCCGCCTGATCCTTGATTTTTTTCTGCCGTTTGCCAGGAGCCGATGAAAGTGCGCGAAGCATCGCTGGGACCAGATCGCACCGACGCGCGCGCCATCGTCAACGGGCTTTCCGTCGATGTCGAAGAGTATTTCCAGGTCGGGGCATTCGAGACCACGATCGCGCGCGGCGACTGGGACACCATCGCCAGCCGGGTGGAGCTGAACACCGGCATGGTGCTCGACCTCTTCGCGCGCTGCGGGGTCAAGGCGACGTTCTTCACATTGGGCTGGGTGGCAGAGCGTTACCCGGCTCTGGTGCGCCGGATCGTCGCTGAGGGTCACGAGATCGCCAGTCACGGCTGGGACCACACCCGCGTGTTCACGATGACCCCCGACCAGTTCCGCGCCGATATCGATCGCGCGCGCAAGGCGCTCGAGGATGCGGGCGGGGTCGCGATCAAGGGCTATCGCGCGCCGAGCTTCTCGATCGACCAGCGCACCCCCTGGGCCCACCCGATCCTCGCCGAGCAGGGCTATGCCTATTCGTCGAGCGTCGCGCCGATCGCGCATGACCATTATGGCTGGCGCGCCGCGCCGCGCTTTGCGTTTCACCCGGTGGCAGGATCGGATATGATCGAGCTGCCGGTGACCACGGTCGAGCTGGGCGAGCGGCGTTTCGGCGCGGGCGGCGGCGGCTTCTTTCGCATCCTGCCCTACGCCCTGTCCAAATGGGCGCTGCGCCGCGTCAACGGCACCGATGGCCAGCCGGCGATCTTCTATTTCCACCCCTGGGAGGTCGATCCCGATCAGCCGCGGGTGGCCGACGCGCCGCTCAAGTCGCGGGTTCGCCACTATACCCAATTGGGCGCGATGGCGGGCAAGCTCGAGCAATTGACCCATGATTTCCACTGGTGCCGGATCGACGAGATCGCGCTGCCGCTGGCGGCGGGGCGGCTGTGATGCTGCACTTTGCGCCGCCGACGCTGACCGCACCTGTCATCAGGCTGGCCAACCTTGCCGACCCGCAGGAGCGCGCCCGGTTGTCGGCGTGGCTGGACGCTCGCGATGACGCGACCGTCTTCCACCGCATCGCCTGGGGACAGGCGGTAGCATCATCGACCGGCCATGATTTCCTGGCTTTGGTTGCCGAGGATGCCGCCGGATCGCTCACCGGATACCTGCCGCTGCATGCGGTGCACTCGCCTTTGTTCGGGCGCGCGATGGTGTCGGCGGGCTTTGCGGTCGATGGCGGGATCATCGCTGCCGATAGCGCCAGCGCGCAGGCCCTGGCCGAGGCGGGCTGGCAGCTGGCCGAGCGTCACAGCGCGCCGACGCTCGAGCTGCGCGGCGGATGGCTTCCCGATGATCCGCGCTGGACGATCAAGTCGGATGCGCATGCCGGCTTCGTCGCTGACCTTGTGCCCGAAAGCGCCGATGCCGACCAGAAGCAGCTCGAATGGGTGCCGCGCAAGCAGCGCGCCGAGGTCCGCAAGGGGCTGGCCAACGAGCTCGTTGTCCGCACCGGCAGCAGCGCGCTCGACCGGCAGCAGCATTATGCGGTGTACGCGACAAGCGTCCGCAACCTGGGCACCCCGGTGTTCCCGCGCGGCTTGTTCGAGGCGGTGCTCGATGGGCTGGGCGACGATGCCGATATCCTGACCGTGCTGCACAACGATGTTCCGGTGGCGAGCGTGCTCAACCTTTATCATCGCGGCACCGTCATGCCGTTCTGGGGCGGCGGCGTGTGGGCGGCGCGCGGGCTACGCGCCAACGACATCATGTATTATGCGCTGATGAACCACGCCCGGCGGCGCGGCTGCAGCCGGTTCGATTTCGGCCGGTCGAAGGTCGGCAGCGGCGCGTTTTCCTTCAAGAAGAACTGGGGCTTCGAGCCGTCGCCACTGAGCTATGCCATCCGCAACGCCGATGGCCAGCCGCCGCGCGATGTGAACCCGCTCAGCCCCAAATACCGGCTGCAGATCGCGCTATGGCAGCGCCTGCCGTTGCCGATCGCCAACCGGCTCGGGCCGCTGATCGCGAACGGGCTTGGCTGACATGGGCGAGACACTGTTCCTGGCGCACCGCATTCCGTTTCCGCCGGACCGCGGCGACAAGATCCGTTCGTGCGCCATGCTGCGCGCGCTCGCCGCGCGCGGGCCGGTGCATGTCGCAACCTTCGGCGAAACCGATGCCGACATGGCCGCCGAAACCGAACTCACCGGCGTCGCCGCGAGCCATGTCCTGGTGCACCGCACGATCTCCAACCTGCGCGCCGGGCTGGCTGCGCTGGCGAGCGGCAAGCCGGTCTCGCTGGTGGCGTTCGAAAGCCCGCAGATCGCCCACTTCGTCAGCCGCCTGATCGCGACCCGGCCGATCGACACGATCTTCGTGTTCTCCGGCCAGATGGCGCAGTTTATCCCGCAGAGCTTCGCAGGGCGGGTGGTGATGGACTTCGTCGACATGGATTCGGCCAAGTTCGCCGCCTATGCCGAGGCCGCGCACGGCCCGATGAAGCTGGTCCACGCGCGCGAGGCGCGGCTGCTGGGCGCGTTCGAGCAGATGGTGGCGCGCCGCGCCGATCTGTCGCTGTTCGTCAGCCCCGCCGAGGCCAGGCTGTTCCGCGATACGCTGAACGACCCTGCCGTGCGCGTGACAGGCATCAGCAACGGTATCGACACGGTGTCGTACGATCCCGCCGGGATCGCGCCTGCACCCTATGTCCAAAGCCCCGGGCCGCACCTCGTCTTCACCGGCCAGATGGATTACGCGCCCAATGTCGATGCGGTAACGCATTTCGCGCGCGCGGTGCAGCCGAAGGTCCGCGCGATGCACCCCGATGCCTGCTTCCATATCGTCGGACGCAATCCGACGCCTGCGGTGCAGGCGCTCGCGCGGCTCCCCGGCGTGGATGTGGCAGGCGCGGTGGATGACATCCGCCCGTGGATCGCGTCGGCCGATGTCGTGGTCGCGCCGCTTCGCATCGCGCGCGGCATCCAGAACAAGGTGCTCGAGGCGATGGCGATGGCGCGCCCGGTGGTCGCCTCCGGGGCCGCCGCCGAGGGGATCATCGCGAAGGACGGCGAGCATTTTGTGATCGCCGCCGATGACGCGACGATGGCCGCCGCGATCCACGCGCTGGTCGCCGATCCGGCGCGCGTCAAGGCGATGGGGCAGGCGGCACGCGATCATATGCTGCAAAGCTATCAATGGGATGCGCAGCTGGCGCCGCTGATGCGCTGGCTCGATACGCCGGCGCCTGCGCTGCAGAGTGCCGCCTGATATGGCCAGCATCGTCGCCGATGGCGCGCCTGTTCCCGCAGCGCCGCGGAGCACGGTCTGGCGCAGCGCGCTGATCCGGCTGGGCATCGCCTGGGCGGCGATCCTGCTGGTGTTCGCGCGCGACGCCGCGGATATGGTGATGATCTGGTGGGACAGTTCCACCTTCAACCACATTCTGCTGATCCCGTTCATCCTGGGATGGCTGGTGATGCAGCGCGAGCAGGACCTCAAACGTATCACGCCATCGCTCTGGGCCCCGGGGCTGGTGGTGATGGCCGCCGCTGCGGGTGGATGGGTGCTGGGCGAGGCGGCAGGCGTCGCGCTGGCGCGGCATCTGGCTTTGGTGATGTTCCTGCAGGGCAGCACGTTGGCATTGCTCGGCCCGCAGGTGGCAAGGGCGCTGCTGTTCCCGCTGGCCTATGCGTTCTTCCTGGTGCCCGTCGGCGAGGAGATTGTCCCGCAACTGCAGATCATCACCGCCGATATCTCGATGGCGCTGCTCGGCATCACCGGCATTCCTGCGCATATCGAGGGCGTGTTCATCTCGACCCCGACCGCCTTGTTCCGCGTCGCCGAAGCCTGTTCGGGGGTCAAGTTCCTGATCGCGATGCTGGCCTATGGCGTGCTCGTCGCCAATGTCTGCTTCAAAAGCTGGCCGCGCCGGATCGGGATCGTCGTGGTGGCGGTGATCGTGCCGGTGCTCGCCAACGGGGTGCGCGCGTTCGGCACGATCTATATCGCGCATCATCACGGGCTCGATTTCGCCGCCGGGTTCGACCACATCTTCTACGGTTGGGTGTTCTTCGCGTTGGTGCTGCTGTTGGTGATGGCGGTGGGCTGGCGGTTCTTCGACCGGCAGGTGACCGATCCGTTTATCGAACCGGCTCTGGCCGAGCGGCTGGCGGCGCAATCGCGCAGGGGTCGGTCGCCCGCGCGCCCGGTGCTGATCGGCGCTGCGTTGCTGGTCGCCGCACCGCTGGCCTGGTCGCTCGCCGGACTGCCTGCGCCGGCATCCTTGCCCGCGCGCGATACGCCGCCCGATATCGCCGGATGGCAGCGCGAAACCTATGCGCCTGCCGCCGAATGGACCCCGCGCGCCGATGGCAGCAACCGCACTTTGATCGCAAGCTATGTGCGCGATGGCCAGCGGGTCGATGTGTTCGCTGCCTTGTATGACGGCCAGTCGGAGGGCCGCGAGATCACTGGCTATGGCCAGGGCGCGCTCGATCCCGAGGGCAACTGGTCGTGGGTCGAGGCGGGTCAGCCGCTCGCCGATGGCCGCGCCGATGTCATCACCGGGCCGGGGCGGGTCGTGCGCGAGGTTGCCACTTTCTACCGCGTCGGTGATGTCCAGACCGGCAGCAACCTTGCGATCCGGCTGGAGTCGCTCAAGGCGCGCCTGCTGCGCCGCAGCCAGAGTGCGGTGCTGCTGATCGTCTCGGCAGAGCGCGGCGGCAACGGCCCGGCGCGCCCGGCGGTCGACGCGCTGCTCGAAGACGCCGGCGGTCCGCGCGCGCTGGCCGATGCCGTGCTGGCGGAGCGCTGAGCATATGTGCGGGATCGCCGGCATTTTCCATCTCGAGACCGCCAAGCCGGTCGACCCGGCGCGCATCCGGCTGATGACCGATGCGATGCTGCACCGCGGACCCGACGGCAACGGCTGCTGGACCGCGCCGGGCGTCGGCCTCGGGCATCTGCGGCTGTCGATCATCGACCTTGAGGGCAGCGCGCAGCCGATGCTGAGCGAGGACGAAGCCGATGTGCTGACCTTCAACGGCGAGATCTACAATTTTCAGGAAGTGCGCGCCGAGCTGGCCGCGCTGGGCCACCGCTTCCGCACCTCGGGCGATACCGAGGTGATCCTCGCGGCCTGGCGGCAATGGGGGGTGGGCTGTCTCGACCGGCTGAACGGCATGTTCGCGTTCGCGATTCACGACCAGCGCACCCAGCGGCTGTTCGTCGCGCGCGATCGGCTGGGGGTGAAGCCGCTGCATTATGCACCGCTGCCCGATGGCAGCGTGATCTTCGCGTCCGAATTGAAGGGCCTGCTCGCGCACCCCGCGCTGCGCCGCGCACCCGATCCGCAGGCGGTCGATGACTATCTGGCGTTCGGCTATGTCCCCGATCACCGCTGCTTCGTGGCGGGCGTCAGGAAGCTGCCCGCCGGGCATTATCTGATGCTCGAGCGCGGCAAACCGCTGCCTGCGCCGGTGCAGTATTGGGACGTCGATTTCTCGAAGCGTGCGCGCGGCAGCGTCGCCGATCTCGAGGCCGAGCTGATGCACCATATGCGGCAGGCGGTGGCGTCGCGGATGATCGCCGATGTGCCGCTGGGCGCGTTCCTTTCGGGCGGGGTGGATAGCTCGACCGTGGTCGCATTGATGGCCGAGCGCAGCACCCAGGCGGTCAAGACCTGCAGCATCGGCTTCGATGTCGCCGAACTCGACGAGAGCGATTACGCGCGCCGCATCGCCGAACGCTTCGCCACCGAGCACCGCAGCCGCACGGTCTCGCCCGACGATATCGCGATCATCGACCAGGTCGCGGCGCAGTTCGACGAGCCCTTCGCCGACGCCTCGATGCTGCCGACCTTCCGCGTCTGTCAGCTCGCGCGTGAGAACGTGACCGTCGCGCTGTCGGGCGATGGCGCCGACGAGGCGTTTGCCGGATACCGCCGCCACGTCTTCCACCACGGCGAGGAGCGTGTGCGCAATCTTCTGCCACAGGGTCTGCGCGGGCCGGTGTTCGGCGCGCTGGGGTCGCTTTATCCCAAGGCCGATTGGGCGCCGCGCCCGCTGCGCGCCAAGTCGACCTTGCTGTCGCTCGCGCGGACCGGGGCCGAAGGCTATACCGATGCGGTCGGTGTGACCAATTATGCGCAGCGGCACGCGCTGTATTCGGACAGCCAGATCAAGGCGCTCGGAAGCTATCGCGGCGAGGATCACATGATCGCGCTGATGGAGTCCGCGCCCGCGCGCACCGGGCTTGATGCTGCGCAATATGCCGACATGAAATTGTGGCTGCCCGGCGATATCCTGACCAAGGTCGATCGCACCAGCATGGCGGTGAGCCTCGAGGCGCGCGAGCCTTTGCTCGATTACCGTCTGATCGAGTTCGCCGCGACGCTCCCCGATGCGATGCGTGTGCGCGGCGGGCAGGGCAAGTGGCTGATGAAGCACGCGATGCGCGGGACGCTGCCCGATGACATTCTCTACCGGCCCAAAATGGGCTTTGTCAGCCCGATCGCGCAGTGGTTTCGCGGGCCGCTGGCCGAGCAGGCGCGCAGCATCGCGAGCGGCTCGGCATTGGCGCGCAGCGGCTGGTTCAACACCGCCAGGCTGAGCGAGATCGCCGAGGCGCATATATCGGGCCGCAGCGACCATGCGCGGCTGCTGTGGCAGTTGTGGATGCTCGACAAGGCGCTCGACCGGGTGTTTTGACGCGCTTGCATGGCGCTTTCATAGCGCCTCTCCCCTACCGCTTGCGGGAGGGGCAGGTCCGCTTGTCGGACCGGGGTGGGCCGGGAGCACGAATGGTTGCTGGCCCACCCCGTCTTCGCCTCCGGCTCAGCCACCCCTCCCGCAAGCGGTAGGGGAGAAATTACGGATACACTGCTCCCGCAAAATACAGCCCATCGGGCGGCGCGTTGAAGCCGAGCGCTGCGCGGTCTTTCGCCTCCAGCGCGGCCTTCAGATCGTCGCCCGACCATTTGCCGCGCCCGACCAGCACCAGGCAGCCGACCATCGAGCGCACCTGGTGGTGCAGGAACGAGCGCGCGGCGGCGTGGATGTCGATCTCGTCGCCATCGCGCACCACGTCCAATCGGTCGAGCGTCTTGATCGCGCTGGCCGACTGGCAGTGCACCGAGCGGAACGTCGTGAAGTCGTGATGGCCGACCAGATGCTGCGCAGCATGCTGCATCGCGGCAGCGTCGAGCGGCGCGGACACCTGCCATGCTCTGCCGCGCTCGAGCGTCAGCGGCGCGCGACGGTTGGTGATGCGATAGATGTACGATCGGCCGAGGCACGAGAAGCGCGCGTGCCAGTCGTCGGGGACGATATCGCACGCCAGCACCGCGATCGGTTCGGGGCGCAGTTTTGCGTTCAAGGCTTCCATCAGCCGGAACGGATCGATGGCTTTTTCGATGTCGACATGCGCGCGCATCGCCAGCGCATGGACGCCTGCATCGGTGCGCCCGGCGGCGTGCAGCGTGACCTGTTCGCCGGTGATCGCGCGTGCGGCCTCCTCGACATGCTGCTGGATGCTGGGGCCGTGCGGCTGGCGCTGCAGACCCATATAGGGGCCGCCATCGAACTCCAGCGTCAACGCGAAGCGAGTCATGCGATCACTGTGCCCGGGGAGACGGCAAAGCCGCGCAGGAAATCATCGAGCGGCATCGCCGGGCGGCCCGCACGCTGGATGACCACCGGACAGATCGCACCATCGCCGCACGCGATGGTGAGGCGCTCGTCGAGGATGGTGCCGGGTGCTCGACGGTCCCCTGCGAAGGCAGGGGCCCATCTCCCGCTGCTATCGGGATTGTGGGGCGGCAGTGGGCTGGGTGACGAGGGCGTTTGTGTTTCCAGCTCCTGTTGGCCTATTGCCGCACCGTCCGGAGATGGGCCCCTGCCTTCGCAGGGGACCGGGAGGATGATCTCCGCCGCGTGCACCCGCAACCGCTCGCCGTTCAATTCGAAGAAAGCGCCGGGCATCGGGTTGAAGGCGCGGACCTGCCGCTCGACCTCGACCGCGCTGCGCGAAAAATCGAGCCGCGCCTCCGCCTTGTCGACCTTGGCGGCATAGGTCACGCCGTCGTCCGGCTGGACCTCGGGCGGAAAGGTAGCAAGGTCGCCCAGCACCTGCACCATCAACCGCGCGCCCAGCTCGGCGATCTCGTCTGTCAGCTCGCCCGCCGTCTTGCCCTCGACCGGCGTTTCGCCCTTGAGCAGCATCGGCCCGGTATCGAGCCCGGCTTCCATCTGCATGATCGTCACCCCGGTCACCGCATCGCCGGCCAGGATCGCGCGCTGCACCGGGGCGGCGCCGCGCCAGCGTGGCAGCAGCGACCCATGAACGTTGAGGCAGCCATGCCGCGGCGCATCGAGCACCGCGCGCGGCAGGATCAGGCCATAGGCGGCGACCACACAGGCATCGAGATCGAGCGCGGCGAATGCGGCCTTTTCGTCCTCGCCTTTGAGCGACACCGGCGTGCGCACCTCCAGCCCCAATTGCTCGGCCAGCAACTGCACCGGCGAGGGCGTCAGCTTCTTGCCGCGATTGGCGGGGCGCGGCGGCTGGCTGTAGACCGCAGCGATCTGATGCCCGGCATCGACCAAAGCCTGCAGCGTCGGCTCGGCGAAATCGGGGGTTCCCATAAAGGCTAGGCGCATGAGGCGAGGTGACTTTTCTTTTGCAGGCGGTTCAGCACGCCCCTAAAGCTCACGCCATGGCATCGCAAGAGATTGAGGATCTGGCAACCGCGCTCGCCCGGCTTCCCGGGCTGGGGCCGCGGTCGGCGCGCCGTGCGGTGCTGTATCTGCTCAAGAAGCGCGAGACCGCGTTCACGCCTCTGGTCGACGCGATGGAGCGGGTGCGCGCCAACCTGTCGACCTGCGAGATCTGCGGCAACGTCGACACGCAAAACCCCTGCGGCATCTGCACCGACCCGCGCCGCGATCCGCGCAGTCTGTGCGTGGTCGAGGAAGTGTCGGACCTGTGGGCGCTCGATCGCTCGCGGCTGTTCGTGGGGCGCTATCATGTGCTGGGCGGGCGCTTGTCGGCGCTCGACGGCATCGGGCCCGAGGATCTGGGCGTCGCCTCGCTGGTCGCGCGCGTCGCCGCCGGCGGCATCGACGAGGTGGTGCTGGCGATGAACGCGACGCTCGAGGGGCAGACCACCGCGCATTACCTCGCCGAGCGGCTCGAGGGCTATCCGGTGCGGCTCACCCAGCTGGCGCAGGGTCTGCCGATGGGCGGCGAACTCGATTATCTCGACGAGGGCACGCTGGCCCAAGCGCTGCGGGCCAGGAAGCCGATGGTTTAGGGGCTGCAGATAGCGCCTCCCCCCGTTTGTCCCGAGCGTGTCGAGGGACGTATGCGCCACCGTTTCCGATCACGTCCCTCGACTTCGCTCGGGACCAACGGAACTGGGTATGAACCCTTACTCCGCCGGCACCAGCGTCGGTGCAGGCGCGGTCTTGTCGAGCACCGCGTCGCGATAATCGCTTTCGGCAAGCTGGATCAGATGCCGGTCGTCGTGCTTCCACGGGTGGAAGCCGGGCATGAAATAGCTGATCCAGGGCAGGATGATCTTGCGCGCCATGCCGGGGTTGCCCAGCGCATACCAGGCAAGCTTCGCCCACATCTTGGGGCCGGTCAGGCCGTCCTGCCGCAGCAGTTCGAGCATGCCGCGCCAGCGGTGCACGGTGAAGTTCTTGGTGACGATCAGCATTACCAGCGACTTGACCTTCCAGCGCTGCCAGCGGCTCCAGTCCTTGGTCGCGTGGTTCCAGGTGTCGAAGGCGACGCCCTTGTGCTCGATCTCTTCCATCGCATGCCAGCGCCACAGATCGCGTGATTCCGAATCGGCGTGTTCGAGATGCTTGGGGTTGGCGAGCAGCTGCTGCGCGATGATCGCGGTGAAATGCTCGAGCGCCATGGTCGAGGCGAGGTTGGCGATCTTGGGCTTGTCCTTGGTCAGTGCCAGCGCCTGATCGACATGCTCTTCCAGCGCGCGGACGTCATAGCCGGCATCGACCACGCGGCGGTTGAAGGCGACATGCTCGCGGGTGTGGTTGATCTCCTGCTTCACGAACGCCCGGATCTCGCCCGCAAGCCGCTCGGACGTACCCTCGCGGAACGCCTTCACGCTTTCGATGAAGAACGCTTCTCCTTTGGGGAAGGTGACCGAGAGCGCGTTGTAGAACGCGGTTGCGACCGGGTCTCCGCCCAGCCACCAGCGCCGCTGCGCCGAATCGCGGCCGAAGCGACGGTCGCGGATGACGAGTTCGAGATCGGTAGGGGTATGCTGGCGATCGAGCGGTGCAGGCGTTGAAAAGGATTGCGGAGCGTTCATGGCGGGGTCCATAATGCTGGAGTGTTGCTTACAGTCATGACAATAAGGTTACTTACATAGATGTCAATAGCGAAAAGACGGCTGAGTCCTGAAGAAAGCCGCTCCGCCGCTCTGGGCGCCGCCCGCGATCTGCTGATCGAAACCGGCCCCCAGGCGGTCACGCTCAAGGCGGTGTCCGGCCGAATCGGGCGCACCCATGCCAATCTTCTCCACCATTTCGGTTCAGCATCCGGCCTCCAAAAGGCGCTGGCGGAATATCTGGCGCAATCGATCTGCCAGACGATAGGGGCTGCGGTGGTCAAATTGCGCAGCGGCGAGGGCGCAACCCGCGAGATCGTCGACCTGGCGTTCGATGCGTTCGATCGCGAAGGGGCGGGGGCGCTGGCGTGCTGGATGCTGCTCTCGGGCAACGAGGATGCGCTCGACCCGATCGTCGAGGCGATCCATCAGCTCGTCGACGAGCTTGCCGAGCATGGCCCCGAAGGCCGCACGCTGCACGAGGACACGCTGGTTCTGTGCACCATGGCGCTGGGCGATGCGCTGATGGGGGCGCAGCTATCGGGGGCGCTGGGGCTGGACCGCGATACCGCGCGGGTTCAGGCCGAGCGGCAGCTCAGCGCCTCGCTCGCGCTGTGGGCGGCGGAGCAGACTGTCTGAGGCGGCTTCAGTCGGTCCTGGTCTTGGTGCGCGCGCCAAAGCGGCCGTGCTTGCGGAAGCGGACCAGATAATCGCCGATCACCGCTGCCATCGGGGTGGGGGCGATGCCGAACGCCGCAAAGCCTTCAGCGCCGTCGGCAACCACGTTGTCGGTCTGTAGCATCGCCCATTGGTCGCGCGTGATCGGTGCGCCGGGCAGCCAGCCGGTCAGCCCTGCCATCAGGCTGGAGATACCGTCGGGCATGGCGATGAAGCTCGCATCGACGCCGATCTCCTTGGCGATTCGCGCATTGAGCTCGGCCATGCTGACCGCCTCGGGCCCGCCCAGTTCGAACAGCTTTCCGCCAAAGCGCGCAGGATCGGCCAGGCTCATCGCCACCGCCTGTGCGACATCGTCGACATAGACCGGCTGGAACTTCGCCTTGCCGCCGATCACGGGGACCACCGGCAGCGCTGCAATCAATCCGGCAAAGCGGTTCACGAACTGGTCCTCGCGCCCGAACACGATCGACGGGCGCAAGATGGTGGCGGTGGGGAAGGCGGCGCGGACCGCGGCTTCGCCGTCGGCCTTGCTGCGGCCATAGGCGCTCTTGGAACTCGCGTCGGCGCCGATCGCCGAGACATGCACCATCGCCGCGCAACCCGCCGCTGCCGCCGCTTGCGCAACGTTGGCCGCGCCGACGTGATGGATCGCGTCGAAATCGCCCTTCAAGATCCCGACCAGATTGATCACCGCATCGGCGCCATGCACCGCGCGCGCCACCGATTCCGGTTTGGTGATGTCGGCGGCGACCAACTGGGTCTGGCCCAGATTGCCCAGAGGTTTGACATCCTGCGCGATGCGGATGTTGCGCTGGGCAATGCGCACCCGCGCACCCGCCGCCGTCAGCTGCTGGGTGATGTGCCGGCCAAGAAATCCGCCGCCGCCAAAGATCGTGATCAGTGTGTCGCGCATGTGTCTGTCCCGTGAGTTCTGTGCGTGTCTGCTGCAGCGCTGGCCTTGGTCGGCGCTGCCCTGCGTTGTCAGCATGCCTTTGCATCAGCCAACCGCCCGAGGCAACGGCCCAATTGCGCCAACCCCGATCCGGCCACCAAAGGCTTGTGCACAAATTCTTTTTGGCAAGAGCGTTACAGGCGGTTGACGGGTGCAAACAGTCAGGCTAGTGGCCCGCTCCTACCCCGTGCCCAGATGGCGGAATTGGTAGACGCACCAGCTTCAGGTGCTGGCGCTCGCAAGGGCGTGGAGGTTCGAGTCCTCTTCTGGGCACCATTCTTTCCTCCGGACATGTTCAGAAATGTCCGGAGAAATCCCGAAACTCAGCAGTCTATCTCAGGTTCGGTGCCATCGGCACTCGGCCCGATTTGTTGCCGTTGGCGGTATCAAGACCGACCGGCGGGGCGCCTTGCTGACTGATCTGGCTTCCGAAAAAGGCGGCTTCGCTGGCGACTGATCGCAAACCGCGGTTTGCGCTGGCACCTTTTTCGAACCGCTTGCGTATGTCTCCCGGATCGCATCGCAGCTGTGCTGGCGAACGGGAGGATTGGCATGACTTCGATTGCGTGGACCGCGGCTCAGATGACGCGCGCGCTGGAACGCGATGACATCGTCTACCTCGCCGACGACGACCAGCAGGCGCAGGCGCTGACCGCAGCCTTGCGCGCGATGCTGCCCGATACGCCGGTATTCTTCGTGCCGTCGAGCGATGCGCTGCCCGGCGATGTCGCGCCGGCGTCGCCCGCCAATATCGGGATGCGGGTCGCGGCGCTGCATGCGCTGCGCATCGCCCAGCAGAACCCGAAGCGCGGGCACCTTGCCTGCGTGATGAGCGGCGAGGCCGCAGCGCGGCTCTATCCCCCGCCCGAGTCCTTCGATGTGGCGCTGCCGCGCATCTCGGTGGGCGATCCACTCGCGATGGACGCGCTTTCGGACATGCTCGAGCAGATCGGGTATGTCGCCGACGACTGCGTCGACGAGCCGGGCGAGATGGCGGTGCGCGGCGAGGTCGTCGACGTCTTTCCTGCCGATGCCGGACTGCCCGCGCGGATCGAGATCGCCGACGGCAAGGTGGGCGCGATCCGCTCGTACGATGCGATCACCCAGCGCAGTGTCGGCGACCTTGCAGCGCTCGAGATCGGGCGCGCTTCAGAGCCATCGGGAGACACCAGCGCCTCCATCCTCGCGCATCTTGCGCCGGGCGTGGCGGTGGTGTCGGAGAAAGCCGACAAGCGTCGTCGGCGGTTCCTCAGGCTCGCCGCCGATGCCGCGCGCGGAAAGGTCGGAAAGATCGACGCGGTCGAAGGGGACGCCTGGACGCAGGCGCTGGCGCAATGGCGGATGACGGAACCGGATACGGCGTTCGAGCCGGTTCCACGTTTCGCCGAGGGTAGCGCGCCGCTTGCAGCGCTGGGCTGCTTTGCCAAACCGTTGCTGGAGACCCGCGCATGCGTGCTCGCCGGAGCGCCGCGCGACTTGCGTTTCTTGCGCGCGCGGATCGCAAAGCGCCTCGGTGTGGAGATTGTTCCGCTCGCCGACTGGAGCGAGGCCCTGGCGCTGGCGCCCGGAAGCGCCGGTTATCTCGAGATGCCCGTCGACAGCGGCTTCGTCTGCGATACGACGATCCTGATCGCCGCCGCCGATCTGCTTGGCAGCCGCGCGCTGAGCGAGGGCGTGGTCACCGCCAGCGCCAAGCCGTTTACCACCGGCGGCAGCGAGATCCGCATCGGCGATGTCGTCGTCCATGAAGATCATGGTGTCGGCATCGTTGCAGGGCTCGAGCCGGCGCCCGCAGGCGGCGAAGGCGGCGAGATGATCGCGCTCGAATATGCCGGCGGCGCGCGGCGACTGGTCGCAATCGACGATGCCGACCGGATCTGGCGCTATGGCGCCGATGCCGAGGCGGTGACGCTCGACAAGCTCGACGGCTCGTCGTGGATCCGGCGCCGCGGCGAGATCAACGCTGCCATCGCCGAATCCGCCAAGGGTCTTGCCGCGCTCGCCGATGCGCGCGCGCGGCTGACCGCGCCGGTGCTCGATCCCGATCCGGCCGTCTATGAGACGTTCGCGAGCGGCTTTCCCTATAACGAGACCGCGGATCAGGCGCGCGCGATCGCGGCGGTGCGTGCCGATCTTGCGAGCGGCAAGCCGATGGACCGGCTCGTCGTCGGCGATGTCGGCTATGGCAAGACCGAGGTCGCATTGCGTGCTGCTGCGCTGGCTGCGCTGGCGGGCCATCAGGTGATCGTCGCGGCACCGACCACGGTGCTGGTGCGCCAGCATCTTGCAAGTTTCACGCGCCGCTTCGAGGGATCGGGGCTCACGGTGGCCGGATTGTCGCGGCTGTCGAGCGCGGCCGAGAAGAAGGCGGTCAAGGCGGGGCTCGCCGACGGATCGATCGACATCGTCATCGGCACGGGCGCGGTGATGGCCAAGGGCATCGAGTATGCGCGGCTGGGCCTGGTGGTGATCGACGAGGAGCAGCGCTTCGGCGCCGGCGACAAGGCCAGATTGCGCGGATCGGGTGAGACGCATCTGCTCGCGCTGACCGCGACGCCGATCCCGCGGACGCTGCAGATGGCGCTGGTCGGGCTCCAGCAGATATCGATCATCGCCACCCCGCCGGCGCGGCGCCAGCCGATCCGCACCAGCCTCGATCAATATGACGACACCCGCATCCGCACCGCGTTGCTGCGCGAAAAAGGGCGCGGCGGGCAGAGCTTCGTCGTCGTCCCGCGGATCGAGGACATGGCCAGCCTGGCCGCCAGACTGCGCCGTGCCGCGCCCGATCTGACGCTGGTCGAGGCGCACGGCAAGATGCCGCCGGCCGAGATCGACGCGGCGATGGTGGGCTTTGCCGAGGGGCAGGGCGATATCCTGCTCGCCACCAACATCATCGAGGCCGGACTCGACGTGCCGCGCGCGAATACGATGATCGTCTGGCGCGCCGATCGCTTCGGGCTGGCGCAGCTCCACCAGTTGCGTGGGCGCGTCGGGCGGGGGACGCGGCGCGGGCAGGTGATCCTGCTGACCAGCGAAGAGGAGACGATCGGCGAGCGCACGCTCAAACGGCTGCGGACGCTGTCGACCTTCGACCGTCTGGGCGCGGGGTTCGATATCAGCGCGCAGGATCTCGACATGCGCGGCGCAGGCGATCTGCTTGGCGAAACCCAGGCTGGGCACATGAAGCTGATCGGCATCGATCTGTACCAGCACCTGCTGGGTCAGGCGCTGCGCGAGGCGCGCGGCGAAACCATTGACCGCTGGACACCCGAGCTCAACCTGGGCGCGCAGGGTGCATTGCCTCCTGCGTGGATTCCCGAAGCGGATATCCGGCTGACCCAGTATGTGACCCTCGGCCGGCTGGTCGAGGAGTGCCAGATCGACGCGTTCGAGGAGGAGCTGATCGACCGGTTCGGACCGTTGCCCGAAGCGGCGGCGATGCTGATGGCGCACGCCCGGCTGCGGCTCGCCGCCCGGACCGCGTGCGTCGCGCGCATTGATGCCGGGCCGTCGGCGATCGCGCTGACACCGCGACCGGACTTCAGCGGGGACGCCGAGCGCCATGGTCTGGTCGCGCGCAACGCGCGTCTGATCCTCGCCGAGACCACCGAGATCGACCAGCGTTTCGAGCGGGTTCAAACGCTGATGGAGGCACTCGCAGCCTGAGCGGGGAATGACCAGCGCGCACGCGCCGCATCACCCCATGATATGGGGATTTTGAACCAATCCGGGATCGCTGCGTAGGCAGGGGCAAATCCAACCGCCAGATCAAGGACACCATTCATGCGCGCCAGCCTCATTGCCTTCACCCTTCTCGCCACCAGTGGCATGGCGCTCGCGCAGACTCAGGTGAAGTTGGGCGTTCCCGATCAGGACGATCCCTACGCCACGCCGGCGGTGGTGAACCACCCGGTGGTGATCGGCTGGCCCGAGGGCAAGACGCCGCGCGCGCCGAAGGGCTGGGAGGTCGTCAAGTTCGCGGGCGGGCTGGAAAATCCGCGCCAGTTGCTCGAGCTGCCCAATGGCGACGTGCTGGTCAGCGAGGCGCGGCAGAAGCCCAAGCTCGATGCCGATCCCGAAACCGCGCGAGGATTTGCGCGCTCGAACGTCACCGGATATTCCGCCAACCGGATCACGCTGCTGCGCGACACCGATGGCGATGGCAAGGCCGACCAGACGTTCGTGCTGCTGGAGAACCTCAACCAGCCGTTCGGCATGGCGCTGGCGGGCGAGCGGCTGTATGTCGCCAACACCGACGCGGTGGTCAGCTATCCGTTCAAGCCCGGACAGACCAGCATTACCGCTGCGCCGCGCAAGCTGATGGCGCTGCCCGCGGGCGGTTACAACAACCACTGGACCCGTAACCTGCAGCTCAGCCCGGATCAGCGCACGCTGTTCGTATCGGTCGGCTCGGCGAGCAATGTCGGCGAATACGGCATGGAGGAAGAAGAGCGGCGCGCGGCAATCCTGGCGGTCGATCTGACCACCGGGCGCGAGCGGACCTATGCCACAGGACTGCGCAACCCGGTCGGCATGGATATCGCATCCGACGGCACATTGTGGACTGCGGTCAACGAGCGCGACGATTTCGGCGACAACATCTCGCCTGATTATGTCACAAGCGTGCAGGAAGGCGGGTTCTACGGCTGGCCCTACAGCTATTGGGGCAAGCAGGATCCCCGCCACGCCAACACCAAGCGCGAGCTGCTGGCGACGACGATCGTTCCCGAACTCGCGGTCGGACCCCATGCCGCCGCGCTCGGCCTGGCGCTGTCACGCCCCGAAAACGGACGGCAGTTCGGCTATATCGCCCGGCATGGCTCGTGGAACCGCTCGGACATGTCGGGCTATGACGTGCTCGTCGTCCCGTTTGCCGACGGCAAACCGACCTCCGACCCGCAGCCTTTCCTCACCGGCTTCATCGCCGATCAGCGCGAAGGCACGGTGCACGGCCGCCCGGTGAGCGTGCGGGCACGGGCCGACGGATCGGTGTTCGTGGTCGACGACAACGCCAACACCGTCTGGCTCGCCCGCCGGGGTCGCTGAGGCGCCCTCCGACGATCGGTCGGCAGGCAGACTGTCAGTTGCAGCGGTTGAACCCGGGTCCGCGCACCGCGCGGCCCGGCGTCTCCCCGGTGGGTTCGCCGTTGCGCAGCGCCGCCACGCCATTGACGAAGACGTCGCGCATGCCGACCGCATAGCGATGCGGATCCTCGAACGTCGCGGTATCCGCAATGGTCGCCGGATCGAACACCACGACATCGGCGAAATGCCCGGGTTTCAGCGCGCCGCGTTCCGCAATCGACAGGTTGCGCGCGGGCAGGCCCGAAAGACGATGCACCGCCTCCTCGAGCGGGATCAGCTGTTCGTCGCGGACGTAGCGGCCGAGCAGCCGAGCGAAATTGCCATAGGTGCGCGGGTGGGCGCCTGACTTGAGAAACACGCCCTCGGCCGATTGCGATGCCGCGTCCGATCCGAAGCTCATCCACGGCAGCTTGACCTGCTCGCGCACATTGTCCTCGGACATCAGGAAATACACCGTGCCGACGCGCGATCCGTCCTCGATCACCAGATCCATCGCGGCCTGCTCGGGCGACTGGTTGCGCATCGCGGCGACCTCGGCCAGCGTCCTGCCGGTGAGCGATTTGAGCGCGGGGTTCTTGAAGCCGGTGAGGATCATCTTGTCGGCGCCCGCACCATGATACAGGTTCTCCCAATCGCTGCCGGGTGCCTTCATCTCGGCCGCAACGCGTGCGCGCATTGCGGGGTCCTTGAGCCGCTCGATCCAGGCTTCGACCCCGCCGGCCTGCACCCAGGTCGGCATCGCGGCGTCGAGCCCGGTCGCCCCTGCGGTATAGGTGTACATGTCCGCGGTGATCCTGAGGCCTTCGCTGCGCGCCGCCTCGATCTGCCGGACCACGGCCTCGCGCTTGGCGTGGTTGTCGCGCCCTGCCATCTTGAGGTGATAGATTTCCGCAGGGGCCCCCGAGCGGCGCGAGATTTCGATCAGCTCGGCGATCGCCTGCTCGATGCGGTCGCCTTCGGAGCGCATATGGCTGATGTACATGCCGCCGCATCGCGCCGCCTCGCTGGTCAGCGCGACCAGCTCGTTGGTCTCGGCATAGGAGCCCGGCGCATAGATCAGCGAGCTGCCGACGCCCATCGCGCCCTCGTTCATCGCCTCGCGCACCAAAGTGCGCATGCGCGCGAGCTGCTCGGGGCTGGGATCGACATCGCCTTCGCCGAGCTCGTGGACCCGCACCGTGGCTGCGCCGACGAAGCTGGCCACGTTGGTGGCAACACCGCGCGTTTCGAGATAGGTCAGGTAATCGCCGAGCGTGGTCCATTCGATCGGGAATTTGAGGTCGCCCTGGCGCGCGATTTCGTCCGCCTTCATCTTGGCGTTGACCGGTCCCATCGACCAGCCTTCGCCCATGACCTCGAGCGTAACCCCCTGGCGGATGTCGCTCTGGCTGCGCGGATCGACGATCAGCGATTCGGTGGCCCAGCTGAGCATGTTGATGAAGCCGGGCGCTACCGCCATGCCGCGCGCCGAGATTTCGCTGCGGCCTGCGCCCTCGACCGTGCCGACCGCGACGATCCGGTCGCCGTTGATCGCGACATCCCCCATCACCGGCGCCGCACCCGTGCCATCGTAGAGGGTGCCGCCGCGGATCACCACGTCATAGCGGGCAGGGGGCACCTGCGTGCTCGCGCATCCCGCCAGGGCAAGCGGCAGGGCGGCGGTGAGCATATATCGCGTTATCAGCCGACGCAGTTTCATGGCACCATCTCCGCAATTTCCGCGGCGCGCGGAAGGTCAGCCGTGCAGGCTCATCAGCGAGTCCATCAGCCCATCGTCGGCGCTCGAACACACCCCCAGCACCAGCGCTTCTTCGCACCCTTCGGCGACGACATAGGCATGGCCCATCGACGAATCGAGATAGATGCCCTGGCCGGCGGTGAGCGCGACGGGATCGTAGAATTCGGTGTGGATCTCGATCTCGCCCTCGATGACGTAGATGAATTCCTCGCCATGGTGGCGCACCAGATCGCCGAACTCGCTGGCGCTGCGTGCGCGGATGCGAGTGATGATCGGGATCATCCGCTTCTGCCGAAGGTCGGTGCACAGATAATGGTAATCGTAGTTGTCGGTGGTCACCCGCACCGCCTTGTCGATGGTGCCGATGCTGCGGCGACCGGTGACCCGCGGCGAGGGTTCTTCCTGCGATTCGGCGAACAGATCGGACATCCGGATGTTGAGCCGCTGGCTGAGCTGCTGCAGTTTGTCATAGCTCAATGTCAGCCGGTCGTGCTCTACCTTGGAGAGGGTCGATACCGGAATGCCCGACTTGGCGCTCATCTGCTTGAGCGTCCATCCGTTGCGCGAGCGAATGTCGCGCATCACGGTCCCCAAGGTCGGCGGGGAGGAGCAATCCGCCATCAAAAAATCCAATCGCTGTTTGACAATTTTCTAATCAGGATCATTATGTCCCTATCGGGCTAACATGTGTTGGCTATTGGTAAGCCGTCGCGCCGCAAGCTGCAAGCGCAGACGCGCGGGTCCAGGGACAAAAGGGGAGAGCAATGCGTTTCATCCGCAAGGCAATGATCGGGCTGGCGGCTCTGGCGGCGCTGCCGCTGGTCGCGCAAGGCCCGGCGCCGCAGCCGAAAGCCGCGCAGCCGGGGGCGGGGGCCGCCATCGACGCCAATGGCGGCTCTGCATCCGCCAGCCCGCTGAACAAGGCCGATGTCGAAGCCTGGCTCGACGGTTTCCTCCCCTATGCGCTTGAAAAGGGCAAGATCCCCGGCGCGGTCGTCGTGGTGGTGAGCGGCGACGGCGTCGTGCTGCAAAAGGGCTATGGCTATTCGGACGTTGCCAAGCGCACCCCGGTCTCGCCTGAAACGACGTTGTTCCGGCCAGGTTCGGTGTCCAAACTGTTCACCTGGACCGCGGTGATGCAGCAGGTCGAGGCTGGAAAGCTCGACCTCGACCGCGATGTCAACGCATACCTTGATTTCAAGATTGCGCCTTATGATGGCAAGCCGATCACGCTACGGCACATCATGACGCACACCGCAGGCTTCGAGGAATCGGTGCGCCACCTGATCAGCAGCAATCCCGATGCGGCGATGACGCTCAAGCAGCAGATGCCGCTGGCGCTTCCCGAACGGGTGTTCGCCCCCGGCACCACGCCTGCCTATTCGAATTATGCCACCGCGCTGGCGGGGTACATCGTCGAGCGCGTGTCGGGCCAGACGTTCGATGACTATATCGACACCAACATCTTCACGCCGCTCGGAATGATGAACTCGTCGTTCCGCCAGCCGCTGCCGGCACGACTGCAGCCATTGATGTCGAAGGGCTATCCCGACGTCACGCAGAAGCCCGAGCCGTTCGAGATCGTCATTCCCGCACCCGCGGGCAGCCTGTCGGCGAGCGGCGCCGACATGGGCAAGTTCATGATCGCGCATCTCAACCAGGGCGGGGTGCTGCTCAAGCCCGAAACCACGCGGATGATGCACGACTTCCGCGCGCCCAGCATGGCCAATCTCAACACCATGGCGCTGGGCTTTTACGAGCAGTGGGTCAACGGCCAGCGCGCGATCGCGCACGGCGGGGATACCGTGTGGTTCCACAGCTATCTGTGGCTGTTCCCGCAGGCCGACATCGGCCTGTATATCTCGATGAACAGTGCAGGTACCGAGGGCGCCGCCGGCGGAATCCGCAGCGCCTTGTTCCACAAGTTCGCCGACCGCTATCTTCCTGGCGACGAGCCGATGGGGCGGGTCGATGCCGAGACCGCCCGCGACCATGCCGCACTGGTCGCAGGGACCTATGTTTCCAGCCGCGGATCGTTCACCAACTTCCTCAGCCTGCTCGGGCTGCTCGGCCCGACCAGCATCGTGGCGACCGAAGACGGTTCGATCAGCCTGCCTTCGCTCGACGGCCTCAGCGCCGCCGCGCGCGACTGGGTCGAGGTCGAGCCTTTCGTCTGGCGTGACCGCAACTCGGGTGAGCGGCTGGTGGCCGAGGTCAAGGACGGCAAGGTCGTCCGGGTGAGCATGGACGCGATCTCGCCGTTCATGATGCTGACGCCCGCGCCTGCCAGCGTGAGCACCGACTGGATCAACCCCGCGATGACCTTCGCGCTGGTTATCGTGCTGTTGACGGCATTGGCCTGGCCGGTGCGCGCGCTGGTCCGGCGCAATTTCGCCGCTGCGATGCCGTTCGAGGGCAGGGCGCGGACCGCCTATCGGCTGTCGCGCGTGTTCGCCTGGCTGGTGATCGCGGCGGTGGTCGGATGGATGGCGCTGATCCTGACCTTCTCGGCCGATATCGGCGCGATCGGCGGGCCGCTCGACTGGCTGATCCATTTGCTGCGGATTCTGACCCCGCTGGCAAGCTTCGGCCTGCTGCTGACCGCGGGCTGGTATGGCTGGCTGGTGTGGACCGGCAAGCGGCGCTGGACGACCAAGCTGGGCGCTGTGCTGCTGGTGCTTGCGGCGCTACCGCTGGTCTGGGTGACCGTTGTGTTCAACCTCTATGGCTTCAACATGGTGTATTGATGATCCTGCAGACCAAGACGGCACTCACGCTCGACCTTCGGGTCGAGCGCTTCGCCTACCACCAGCCGTTCCGCATCTCGGGGCACGTCTTCACCGAAACCGCCTTGCTGGTCGCAACCTTGTCCGACGGGCAGCATACCGGGCGCGGCGAGGGCGCGGGGGTCTATTATCTGGGCGACGATATCGACCAGATGCTCACGCAAGCCCAAAGCGTGCGCGGTGCGATCGAGGGCGGGGCTAGCCGCCAGGATCTGCAGGACCTGCTTCCGGCGGGCGGCGCGCGCAACGCGCTGGACTGCGCCTACTGGGAGCTGGAGGCGAAGCAAGCCGGGCGCCCGGCTTGGGAGCTGGCAGGGATCGAATCTCCCCGGCCGTTGCTCTCGACGCTGACGTTGGGGGCGGACAAGCCCGCAGCGATGGCAGCGGCCGCGCAGGCGCTCGATCCGCTGGCGCCGGTCAAGGTCAAGCTCACCGGCGATCTCGACGACGACATCGCGCGGCTCGAGGCGATCCGCAGCGCGCGGCCCAAGGCCTGGATCGGCGTCGATGCCAATCAGGGCTATGATATCGGCACGCTCGCGACGCTGATGCCGGTGCTGATCGATCTCAAGATCGCGCAGCTCGAACAGCCGCTCCAGCGCGGACACGAGAGCGATCTCGACGGGTTCAAGCGGTCGATCCCGTTCGTCGCCGATGAAAGCGCGGTCACGCTTGCCGACACCGCCAGCCTCGTCGGCAGGTTCGACATGGTCAACATCAAGCTCGACAAATGCGGCGGGCTGACCGAGGGGTTGGCCATCGCGCGCGAGGCGCGGCTGCTGGGGCTCGGCGTCATGGTCGGCAACATGATGGGCTCCAGCCTGTCGATGGCGCCATCGTTCGTGCTCGGCCAATTGTGCGACATCGTCGATCTCGACGGCCCGACCTTCCTGGCCAAAGATCGTGTGCCCGGCGTGAGCTATCGCGATGGCCGCGTGCACTGCCCGTCCGAAATCTGGGGACGATGATCCTCTCACACTGTCCCAATGGCAAATCTGACCATTGTCGGTTTTCTTCGCTCGTGCCTTTGGAAGGGTTGACAAGTTTCCAATTAGAGTAAATTATCTCTAATAAGAAAATTAGGGTAAGGGCGGACACAAAGTGGCATGAACTTGAGCATCCTGAAGGCCATCTGCTGCCGGGGGGCTCGGCCAGCGTAAACGCCGAAAAAAGCATCGTTCAATCGGGAGCGCGCGCGCCGGACGGAAAAATCCGCCCGGAGGCGACGAGCGTTTAAAGGGGAAGATATCATGACGAAGTTCGCACTGTTGGCCGCCGCAAGCACCTTGGCGATGTCCGCCGCGCACCCTGCCTTTGCTGAGGATTCGATGGATGCCACGGCGCGCGAGGGCAACGAGATTGTCGTCACCGCCCAAAAGCGCAGCGAACGGCTGCAGGATGTTCCGATCTCGATCAGCGTCGTCACCGGCGAACAGATGCAGCAGAGCGGCGGATCGCAGCTGGTCGACTACGCCGCCTATGTCCCCGGCCTGCAGGTCGATAATGCGGGTTCTCCTGGCCGCTCCACGCTGTCGTTGCGCGGCGTTGCACCGATCGGCCCCAGCGCCACGGTCGGCATCTATCTCGACGATGCGCCGATCGGATCGAGCGGCATCTACAACCGGTCGCAGACGTTCACGCTCGACCTGCTGCCCTATGACATCGAGCGGCTCGAAGTGCTGCGCGGGCCGCAGGGCACGCTGTATGGCGCAAGCTCGATTGGCGGCTTGTTCAAGTACGTCACCGTCCAGCCCGATCTTCGCGAGCTCAAGGCCAAGGCGAGCGGAGAAGTGTTCACGATCTCGAATGCCGACGATCTTGGCTGGGCGGCCAGTGCGATGATCAGCGTGCCGATCATCCAGGATCAACTGGCGATCAGCGGCAGCTATTCGCGCCGCGAGACCCCAGGGTTCATCGACAACATCCTGACCGGCGAGAAGGATGTGAACGATGCGGTCCAGCAGGGTGGCCGCGCCGCCTTGTTGTGGCAGCCCGATCCTGCGCTGACGATCAGGCTGAGCGGAATCTGGCAGAAGGTCGATTCGGACAATCTGGGCATCCTGTACGAAGGCCTCGGCAACACCCCGCTGGCTGCCGGTGCAGGCTTCCTGAGCACCAACACGCAGTTGGACGAGCCTTTCCGCAGCGAGTTCCAGTATTATTCGGGGTCGATTGCGTATGATTTCGGCTTTGCCGAACTGAGCTCGACCACGTCGTACAGCAAGCTCGACATTCTCGAGGTCAGCGATGCCACCCGCATCTTCGGCGGCCTGTTCGGTGGTCTTGCGCCTTATCCTGCAGAGCTGCGTCAGAAGAAATTCACCGAGGAGCTCCGCCTGACCTCGGCGCCGAGCACCAGCTTCGAATGGATGGTCGGGTTTTTCTACACCGATGAAGACAACAACCACACCCAGATCGTCCGTGCGCTCACGCCCGCGGGTGCGCCGATTGCGGGGGTCGATCCGTTCGCTACCGTCGGCCTGCCCAACACCTACAAGGAATATGCCGCATTCGGAAACGCCACATTGAAGCTTAGCGAGGCGTTCCACCTGACCGGCGGCCTGCGCTGGGCGCGCAACGACCAGACCTTCACCCAGATCACGCAGATCCCGCTGGCGGGCCTGAACATCGCGGGTGACGGCACTTCGCGCGAAGAGGTGGTGACCTACAGCGTCAGCCCGCAGTTCAACATCAACCGCGACGCGATGATCTATGCGCGCGTCGCCACCGGCTATCGTCCGGGCGGCCCGAACGTCGCCTTGCCCGGCTTCCCGACCACGGTGGGCTCGGAGCGCGTGACCAGCTATGAGGCGGGCGTCAAGGCCTCCTTCATGGACCGCGCAGTGACGATCGATGCCGCGGTGTTCATGCTCGACTGGAAGGACCTGCAGACCTCTGCGCCCTTTGCCGGCGGTATCAATGGCCTGGTCAATGCCGGCACCGCGCAGAGCCAGGGGGTCGAGGCCGCCTTGCTGATCCAGCCGGTCGCAGGGCTCAGCGTCGGCTGGAACTTTGCCTATACCGACGCGAAGTGCACCGAGACGACCGCTGCCTGCAACGATGGCGACCAGTTGCCCAACGTTCCCAAGGTCTCGACCGCGATGACGGCGGACTATGCCTTTGCACTCGGCGAATCGGCTGGTGCGCGGATCGGCGGAACGGTGCGGATCGTCGGGGATCGCGTTTCGGATGTCGCCGCGTCCGGTCTTGCGGTACCAGTGGAAGGCTATGCGACGGCGGATTTCAACGCAGCCATCACATTTGCCGAAAAATGGACCGTCCGCGCCTATGTCCGCAACCTCACCAACGCCCAGGGGCGGGTGACCAGCAACGTCGCGACGACCAATCCCGGGTTCCTGGCAACCGCACCGCTCCAGCCTCGCACAATGGGCCTCGCGCTCGACATGTCGTTTTGACGCACGGAGTTTGAAGAATGAATGCGCCCATGATGCGTCTGGCTGAAACGCTCGCCCTGCCGCAGCCCTATCTGCTCTTTCTGGGCGACACCACCGAGCGCGGCTATGCCAAGACCGCGTTCGGGCTCGCCGACTGGGCGGCGGACCGCTGTGTCGGCGAGTACTCGGTCGCCGGGTGCACGGTGAGCACCGGGCTGCCGCAGCGTAATCCGGCAGACGCGGTTGCCGCCGGCGCCAAGGCACTGGTGATCGGCGTGGCCAACCAGGGCGGGCTGATCGGCGCGAGCTGGATAGCCGCCTTGGTCGAGGCGATGGAAGCCGGGCTCGATATCGTCAGCGGCCTGCATGTCCGGCTGGCGAGCATCCCGGCGCTCGCCGAGGCGTCGCGGCGCACCGGCCAGCGGTTGATCGATGTGCGCACGCCGCCTGCCAACCTGCCGATCGGCAACGGCCGCAAGCGCACCGGAAAGCGGTTGCTCACCGTGGGCACCGATTGCGCGCTCGGCAAGAAATACACCGCGCTGGCGCTGCACCGCGCATTTGTGGCGCGCGGGTTGGATGCCGATTTCCGCGCCACCGGCCAGACCGGGATCATGATCGCGGGCGGCGGTGTGCCGATGGATGCAGTGATCTCCGATTTCGAGGCGGGCGCCGCCGAGATGCTCAGCCCCGATGCCGCCCCTGATCACTGGGACGTGATCGAAGGCCAGGGCTCGATCTTCAACCCCGCTTATGCCGCAGTCTCGCTCGGCCTGCTCCACGGCAGCCAGCCCGATGTCTTCGTGGTCTGCCACGATCCGTCGCGCAAGGTGATCCTGGGGATGGAAAGCTTTGCGTTGCCGAGTATCGAGGAGGTCATCGATCTCACCATCCGGCTGGGCAGCCGCACCAATCCCGCGATCCGCTGCACCGGGGTCAGCCTCAACACCTCGAGCATGACCGCCACCGATGCCTATGCCTATATGACCGCCGAAGCCGACCGCCTGGGGCTACCGGTCGCAGACCCGATCCGTGGCGGCGCCAGCTTCGATGCGCTCGTGGACAGTTGCCTGGCATGACCAATGCGACCCCGGTCAGCAGGTCCAGCTGGTTCCAGCGCTTCCTGCTGCCCGGCTTCGCGCTCAAGGCGGTGATCATCGGCGGCGGCTATGCCACCGGGCGCGAGCTGGCCGAGTATTTCGTGCCTTCCGGCCCCTGGGGCGGGCTGGCGGCGATGCTGCTGGCGACCTTGATCTGCACCACGGTCGCGGCGATCACCTTCATGCTGGCGCGCGCGCTCAACGCCTATGACTATCGCAGCTTCTTCCAGCAGCTGCTCGGGCGCGGCTGGATCGCGTTCGAGATTTCCTATCTGATCTTCGTCATCCTGATCCTGGCGGTGTTCGGCGCGGCGGCAGGCGCGATTGGCGCGGCCACCTTCGGCTGGCCCGAACTGCTGGGCTCGGTGGTGCTCGCGGTCGCCATCGTCGGCACGACGTCACTGGGAACAGGGGCAGTCGAACAATTGTTCAAATACGCCTCGATGCTGATCTATGCAGTCTACGCGCTGTTCATCGTCTTTGCACTGTCGAGCTTCGGCGACCGGATCGGCGCGTCTTTCGCGGCGGCGCCCGCGCCTTCGGGCGACTGGATGGCGGGCGGGCTGACCTATGCCAGCTACAACATCGTCGGCGCAGTGATCATTCTGCCGGTGCTGCGGCATCTGACCAGCCAGCGCGACGCGCTCATCGCCGGGCTGATCGCCGGGCCGCTCACCATGCTGCCAGCGATCCTGTTCTTCGTCGCGATGATGGCGTTCTATCCCGGCATCGGCGGCGAAACCTTGCCGTCCGACTTCCTGCTGCGGCAGATGGCGGTGCCCGGCTTCCAGATGGTGTTCCAGCTGATGATCTTCGTCGCCTTGCTCGAAAGCGGCGTCGGCGCGATCCATGCGATCAACGAGCGGATCGCGGGCGCACTCAAGACCCGCTCGCGCCCCGCGCCCGGCGCTTTGGCGCGCGCCGCGATCGGCGCTGTCATCCTGACCGGCTGCATGTTCGTCGCCGCGCGCATCGGGCTCGTCGATCTCATCGCCAGCGGATACAGCTTTCTCGCCTGGCTGTTTCTTGCGGTCTATGTCGTGCCGCTGCTGACCTTCGGCGTTTACCGCCTGATCCGTACCCCGCGTCCTGCGCAATCGGAGTTGCCCGCATGAAACCCCTCCACCTGCTCGCGGGCGCGCTGCTCGCTGCCGCCGCGCCTGTCTGGGCCGAACCGCCCAAGGATATCGACCAGAGCGTCGAGGCGCTGCGCCAGAAGGTCGGCGCGCCAGGCGTGTCGATCGCGATCGTCGAGGGCGGCAAGACCACGCTGTCGCGCGGCTGGGGCGTGCGCAAATTGGGCGACAAGGCGCCGGTCGATGCGGCGACCCTGTTCCAGACGGGGTCCACCGGCAAGGCGCTGACCGCCGCCGCGCTCGCGATCCTGGTCGACGAGGGCAAGATCGCGTGGGACGATCCCGTCATCCAGCACATGCCGTGGTTCCGGATGTACGATGCTTGGGTGACGCGCGAGATCACCATCCGCGATCTGCTGGTCCACCGCAGCGGACTGGGGCTGGGGCAGGGCGATTTGATGTTCGTGCCGCGCAGCAACCTCACCCGCCGGCAGACGGCGGAGCGGGTTGCCTTTCTCAAGCCCAGGACCAGCTTTCGCTATGCGTATGCCTATGACAACATTCTCTATGCGGTCGCGGGGCAGCTGATCGAGGAGGTCACCGGCCAGACCTGGGAAGTGTTCATGCGTGACCGCGTGCTCAAGGCCGGCGGCATGAAGCACGCGACCAGCGACAGCGAAGACCGCTTCCGCATCGCCAACCGCTCGTGGCCGCACGCGCGGCTTTCGGGGCCGTTGCGCGGGCTTGGCGACCAGCAGGTGCTCGACGAACGCGACGAGCTCGGCCGCAACGGTGCGCCCGCAGGTGGCCTGGCGATGAGCGCCGACGATATGGCGGCGTGGCTCAAGATCCAGCTCGCGCAAGGCAAGATGCCGGGCGGCGAGCCATTGTTCAGCGCCGAGCAGGCGCGCGAGATGTGGACCCCGGTGACCCCGATGGAGGTCACCCCGCTGCCGCCCGAGCTCAAGCCCGCGCAGCCCAACAATCAAGCCTATGCCTTGGGCTGGCAGGTGCAGGACTATCGCGGCCATCAGATCATCAGCCATGGCGGCGGCGTGTTCGGATCGATCACCCGCGTGGTGATGATCCCCGAGCTCGATGTCGGCTTTGCGATCATGCTCAATTCCGAGGAAAGCGGCATGCTGCTGGGCCTCAGCTATGATCTGATCGACCATTATCTCGATGTGCCCGACTTCGACTGGACCACCAAATGGCAGGACTGGTATCTCGCGCGGCTCGAGGACGGACGGCAGTATCTCGAGCAGACCAAGGCTGCCACCGCATCGGCGGCGAAGGTTGGCCCTTCGCTCGATGTCGCGCTTTATGCCGGGCGCTATCGCGACCCGTGGTACGGCGATGTCGTCATCGCCGCGACGCCTGCCGGGCTGACGATCGACTTCACTTCGACCCCGAACATGGCCGGGCGATTGAAGCACTGGCAGTATGACAGCTTCGTCACCGAGTTCGACGACAAGGCGATCGAGCCTGCCTATGTCACCTTCGCGCTCGATGCCGACGGCAAGGTCACCGGCGTGACGATGAAGGTGGTCAGCAAGATCGCCGATTTCAGCTGGGATTATGGCGATCTCGATCTCAAACCCGTGGAGCCACAGCAATGAACCGGATCACCATCCTCCTCGCCGCCAGCGCGCTCACCGCGCTGGGCGGCTGCACCACCACCACCGCGACCAGCAACCCCGGGGCCGATGCCGCGGCGCTGCACGCCCGCATCCTGACGCTCGACACCCATCTCGATACGCCGCTGCACTTTGCCCGCGAAGGCTGGAGCTTTGCCGACCGGCATGATCTGGCGACCGATCTGGCGCAGCTCGATATCCCGCGGATGGACGACGGCGCATTGGATGGCGGGTTCTTCGTCACCTATACCGAACAGGGCCCGCTGACCGCTGAAGGCTATGCCGCCGCACTGGCGCACGCGCGCGCGCGCTCGGACCTGATCGATCGCACGATGGTCAAGCATGCCGACCGCATCGGCCCCGCGCGCACCGCCGCCGATGCACGCCGTCTCAATCGCGCTGGGAGGCTGATCGCGTTCAAGGCGATCGAGAACAGCTATCCTCTGGGGGACGATGTCTCGCTGCTCGTCGAGTTTCACGCCAAGGGCGTGCGGATGGCGGGGCCGGTGCATTCCAAGAACAACCAGTTTGCCGACAGCGCCACCGATACGCCGCGCTGGAATGGGCTGAGCCCGCTGGGCAAGGCCTGGGTTGCCGAGATGAACCGGCTCGGCATGGTGATCGACGCCAGCCACGCGTCCGACGCCGCGTTCGACCAACTGCTGGAATTGTCGAAATACCCGATCATCCTGTCGCATTCGAGCCTGCGCTCGGCCAACGATCATCCGCGCAATCTCGACGAGGGCCGGTTGCGCGCGCTCGCTGCGAAGAACGGCGCGATGTGCCTCTCGACGATCTTCCTGTCCGAGATGAACCTCTCGCCCGCGCGCGCCGAACTGTTCGCGATGTACGAACAGATCGGCACGATGTCGCCCGCCGAGCAGGCCGACCTGACCCGGCGCTGGCGGGAACTCGATAAGACCGAGCAGATGTGGGACGCTGATTTCGAAAAGTTCATCGCCATGGTGCTGCGCGCGATCGAGGTCGCCGGACCCGACCATATCTGCTTCGGCGCGGATTGGGATGGCGGCGGCGGGCTGGTCGGGATCGAGGATATCTCGGCGCAGCCCAAGATCACCGCGCGGCTCAAGGCGGCGGGCTATTCGGACGCCGACATCGCAAAGATGTGGAGCGGCAATGTGCTGCGCATTCTCGAGGCGCAGGGCAGGGGAGCGGCTCGCTAGGCCGCGACCTGCTGCCTTTCGCCCTGCTCCAGCGCGTCCAGCCTCACGCCGTCCACCAGCACGATCTGCTCGAGCTTGGCCGCGATGATCATGGCCTGGGCTTCGGGCAGGTCGGGGGCGGTGAGGCAGATCGTCATCCGCCCGCCCCCGACGCGCATCTGGAGCGCATCGGGGACCACACTGCGCTGAGCGAACAGGCCCAGCACGCGCAGCAAGGATTGCGGATCGACCATCGCCTCGACCTCGAACCGCCAGTTTTCGTGGCTCATGCCGGTTGCAACGCCCGGGCGTTGGCGATCACCTGCTCGGCCATCGCGTCGGCGACCTCGGCAGGCGAGCGGCCTTCGGCAGCCGCGCGCGCGATCAGCGCGGCGACGCGCGGCGCGATCGCGGCGACCCGCTGGCCGACATGGCCTGCATCTTCGCCGAGATACTCCGCCGAGACGCTGATGATGCCACCGGCGTTGACGACATAATCGGGCAGATAGACGATGCCGCGCTCCAGCAGGACGGCGGCGACATCGGGCGTGGCGAGCTGGTTGTTGGCCGCGCCGCACACCAGCCTGGCCTTGAGGTTGCTGACAACGCCGTTATCCAACGCGCCGCCCAGCGCGCAGGGCGCGAACACATCGGCCTCGACCGAGGCGATTTGGTCGACCCCGACGACGCTGGCGCCGACCTGCTTGGCCAGCGCGAAGCAGCGTGCAGCATCGGTGTCGGCGATCACCAGCCGTGCGCCGGCGGCGTGCAGGCGGCGGCACAGGTCCGCACCGACATTGCCGACGCCCTGGACGGCAACCGTCACGCCTTCAAGATCGCGGCCCAGGACCGCAGCGACGCCGACCTGCATCGATTCGAACACACCTTGCGCGGTCCAGGGCGAAGGATCGCCGCCCGCGCATCCTGCTTCGGGGGGCAGCCCGGCGACGTGGCGCGACATCGAGGCAACGACCTGCATGTCGGCGACCGAGGTGCCGACGTCCTCGGCGGTGACATAGCGGCCATCGAGTTGCGCAACCGCGCGGCCGAACGCCTGGAACAATGCGGCGCGGTCGAACGCGCGGTCGGGACGCCGCAGCACCGCCTTGCCGCCGGAAAACGGCAGGCCGGCCAGCGCGTTCTTGTAGGTCATGCCGCGCGCCAGCCGCACCGCGTCGGCCCTGGCGTCCTCGCCATTGGCATAGCTCCAGAACCGACAGCCGCCCGCTGCCGGCCCGAGATCGGTCTCGTGCAGTGCGATATAGCCATCGAGCCCGCTGGCAGGGTCGTGCAGCCGCACGCATTCGACGGATGGGGAGTGGAGGTCAAATTGATCGGACATGGTGCGCTCCTGAAATGGTGCGCGGCTTATGGCAGGGAGCGCGAGGGCAATCTCGGTCTGGTTTGATGGATTTGACCGATCATCAGGATGGCGTGATCGCCAAAAAGCCGATATGCGAAACGGATGACCCTGCTTGATCGATTCGAGATAAAGATCCTCCGCGAAATGCAGCGCGATGCGACGCAGACCACCGCGCAGATCGCCGAGCGTGTCGGGCTGTCGGTGTCGCCGTGCTGGCGGCGGATCGACCGGCTCCAGCGCGAGGGCTTCATCCGCAAGCAGGTCGCGATCCTCGACCGGCGCAAGGTCGGGCTCAACGCGCACGTCTTCGCGCAGGTCAAGCTCAACGCGCATGGCCGCGCCAATCTCGACGAGTTCAGCGCCGCGATCCAGGGCTTCCCGGAGGTGATGGACGCCTATGTGCTGATGGGGACGACCGACTTCATGCTGCGCATCGTCACCGCCGATATCGACGCCTATGAACGCTTCTTCTTCGACCAGCTCAGCAAGCTGCCCGGCGTGCAGGAAATCAACTCGACCGTGGCGCTGTCGGAGATCAAGTCGACCACCGAATTGCCGCTGACATTGCCGGGGTGACCCGATAGGCTTGAGCAAAGGCCGCCCTCCGGCTTCGTTCGAGACACAGGGACACACCTTATGCACCCCGACCGCGATCCCGTCGCCCCCGGCCAGCGCAGCGTCTGGGATTTTCCCCGGCCAGCAATTGCCGAACCGTGCGACGCGCATATCCGGATCGAGCATGCCGGGGTGATCGTCGCCGAGACGCGGTCCAGCGTGCGCACGCTCGAGACCAGCCATCCGCCGAGCTATTACCTGCCGCCCGAGTGCTTCACGCCGGGGGTGCTGCGGCGCGCGGCGGGCAGTTCGTTCTGCGAATGGAAGGGCGCTGCGGCGTATTGGGACGTGGTGATCGGCGACATCGTGCTGCCCCGGGTGGGGTGGAGCTATCCCAGCCCCACCGCCGGCTTTGTCAGCCTGCGCGATCATGTTGCGTTCTATGCCGGGCCGTTCGACCGCTGCACGGTCAATGGCGAGACCGTGGTGCCGCAGGCCGGAGGCTTTTACGGCGGCTGGATCACCTCGGGCTTTGCCGGTCCGTTCAAGGGCGGACCGGGCAGCATGGGCTGGTAGGGTGGCTTCCCGCTGCGGAAGCCACATCCCTTATCCGGAGTTGCGCAGCGCGGTGGCGATCGCGTTGATCGAAAGCTGAATGCCCTCGGGGATGCGCTCGTCGGCCTCGCCCGCGCGGTGGCGCTTGATCAGTTCGATCTGCAGCAGGTTGAGCGGCTCGATATAGGGCAGGCGCAGCCGGATCGAGGCATCGAGCGCGGGGTTGTCGGCGAGCAGCCGCGATTGCCCGGTGATGCTCAGCAGATTGTCGTGCGCCGCGTCCCAGCCCGAGCGGATCTGGCCGAACACCTGCTCGCGCAAGCCCTCGTCGGTCACCAGCCCGGCATAACGCCGGGCGATGCCCATGTCGGACTTGGCAAGCACCATCTCCATGTTGCCGAGCAGCGCCTGGAAGAACGGCCAGCCCTGCGCCATCGTGGTCAAAAGCCCCTTGTCGGAAAAGCCTTCGAGCGCCTGGCCCACGCCATACCAGCCCGGCAGCATGATGCGCGCCTGCGCCCAGCTGAACACCCAGGGAATGGCGCGCAGATCCTCGATCTTCTGGCTCTTGGAACGGCTCGCGGGGCGTGATCCGATCTTGAGCCCGGCGATCTCGGTGATCGGTGTGGCGGCGCGGAAGAACTCGTTGAACCCCTCGGTGCCATAGACCAGACCGCGATAGGCGCGGAACGCATCGCGCGAGATCATGTCCATCGCCGCGGCGAAGCGCGCCTCGTCGGCCTCGCTGAGGTCGTCATGGTCGAGCGTCGCGATCAACGCTGCCGAGGTGATCGCCTCGAGATTGAGCTCGGCGCTTTCGATCGTGCCGTATTTGGCGGCGATGACCTCGCCCTGTTCGGTGATGCGGATGCGGCCCTGCACCGTGCCCTTGGGCTGCGCGCGGATCGCGGCAAAGCTGGACCCGCCGCCGCGTCCGACCGCGCCGCCGCGGCCGTGGAACAATTGCATTGCGATCCCGGTATCAGCAAACACCTTGGCCAGCGCGCGGCTGGCGTGGTTGAGGCTCCAGGTCGAGGTGAGGTAGCCGCCGTCCTTGTTGCTGTCCGAATAGCCGACCATCACTTCCTGATAGCCGCGCGCCTTCACCAGAGCCGCGATCTCGGGAAGCGCGAAATAGGCGCGCATGATCTGCGGCGCGGCTTCCAGATCGCCGATCGTCTCGAACAAAGGCACGGCCATGATCGTGGCGTGCGGCGTCGGGCCTGGACGGTAGAGCCCGGCTTCCTTGAGCAGCAGATTGACCTCGAGCATGTCCGACACGCTTTCGGCCTTGGAGATGTTGTAGGCGGTGATCGATTGCGGCCCGTAAGCCTCATGCGCTTGCGCCGCCGCCTCGACGATGGCGAGCTCCTTGGCGGTTTCCTCGCTGTAATCGTGCCAGCGGTTGACCAGCAGGCGGCCATGGCCAAGTTCGGCGCGCAGCAGGGCGACGCGTGCCGCCTCGTCGAGCGCGGCATAGTCCGGGCAGACGCCTGCCACCGCGAGCAGCTCGGCCACCACGCGTTCGTGGACGTCGCTGTTCTGCCGGAGGTCGAGCGTGGCCAAGTGGAAGCCGAAGATCTCGACCGCGCGGATCAGCCGCCCCAGCGCGCCGCCGCTGGCGAGCAGCCCCGATCCGTCCTGCGCGAGCCCGTTGGCGAGCACCGCGAGGTCATGCCGCAGATCGCCGGGCTTGGCATAGGCCTCGCCCGACAGCGCCGAGGGGCGCGGGGGCTGCTTGCCGGTGAGGCGGACATGCGTGGCGCAAAGCTGGGCGTAGATTCCCGCGAGCGCGCGGCGATAGGGTTCGTCGGACCGGCTGGGCGAGGTGTCCCCGCTGCGCTCGGCCAGTTCCAGCACCGCCTCGGGCGTGCCCGACAGGCCGGTGGCGATCGACAGGTCCTGGCCCAGCGCGTGGACCCCGTCGAGATAGTGCACCAAGGCGGTCTCGCACTGCCGCGCCAAGGCGTGGCGCAGCGCATCGGCGGTGACGAACGGGTTGCCGTCGCGGTCGCCGCCGATCCAGCTGCCCAGCCGCAGGAAGGCGGGCGGGCGGTGGCCGAGCACGCGTTCCCAGCGCGCATAGAGCATCGGCAGCGCGGGCAGGAACACCTCCTGCATATAGGCCCGCGCGTTCTCGACCTCGTCGGCGACGAACAGCCGTTCGCGGCGCAGCGGCCGGGTCTGCCACAGCAGCGCGATCTGGCGGTGCAGCGCTTCGTCGATGCGGTCGCCGCTGGGGGTTTCCTCGAGCCCGGCGTCCTTCATCTTCATCAGATCGGCGACGCGGTTCTTGTGGTCGATCATCGATTTGCGGCGCACCTCGGTGGGGTGCGCGGTGAGCACCGGCACGATCAGGCTGTGCTCGAGCAGATCGGAAATCGCCTCATCGGTGACGCCATGCTCGCGAAGCCGTTCGACCGCTTCGGCAACGGTCGCGCCGGCTTCCTGCGCCACGCCCTGCCGGTCCTCGGCGAGGTTGGCGAGCATCGAGAAGTGCATGAAGCCGCGCACGAAGGCGAGCGTGTCATCAAGGCTCAGCGCCTCCAGCCCGGTATCGATCGCGTCGGCACCAGCGATGCCGCGATGCCGGTCGACGCTGGCCGAGCGGATATATTCGGTCTGGCGAAACAGCTTTTCGCCGCCATAGGCGCGGATGACATCACCCAGGATCCTGCCAAGATAGCGGATATCGGGGTTCTGGCTGATGGGGGCGGGGGGCGTGTTATCGTTTTCAAGCATAGGATCTTATGCTGCGCTGCAAAAATCGCGCGGTCAAGTCGCGGATCGACTTCTCGCAATCGATTGCAGGTATCCGCGTCCGAAAAGTCTCGAAATTGTCACGCCATCATGAAAGAGAGGCGCAGCTTTCAAGGAGATGCCCCCGTGACCCGTTCGCTCGCCCTGCTTCTGTGCCTGTCTGCCGGCCTCGCCGCGCCCGTCCTGGCCCAGCATAACGCACCGAAGGAGGCCGCGCCCGACAAGGAGCCCGGCGAGCAGACCGCCGCCGATTATGCCGCGCAAGGCCGGGCACAGCTCGAGGCGCGGCTGGCGATGCCGGTCAATCAGGGCAAGGCCAAGAACCTGATCATCTTCATCGGCGATGGCATGGGGGTCAGCACGCTGACCGCCGCGCGCATCTGGCAGGGGCAGAAGGCCGGACAGGATGGCGAATCGGTCGAAACCGCGATCGACGCGATGCCGCATGCGGCGATGGTGAAGACCTACAGCCACGATTTCCAGGTGTCGGACTCCGCCGCCACCGCGACCGCCTTGGTGACCGGGATCAAGACCCGCTCGGGCATGCTCTCGGTCGCGCCGGCAGCGCAGCGCGGCCAGTGCGACACGGCTGGCGGGCAGGACGTGCCGACGCTGTTCGAACAGGCCGAAAGCGCGGGCAAGGTGCTGGGACTGATCTCGACCGCGCGGATCACCCATGCGACGCCCGCATCGGCCTATGCGCACAGCGTCGACCGCAACTGGGAGACCAACAGCGAACTCCCCGAAGGCGCCAGCTGCCGCGATATCGCGCGGCAACTGGTCGAATGGCCGCACGCCAAGGGCCTCAAGCTTGTGCTGGGCGGCGGCCGCGCAGCCTTCATCCCGCGCGATCAGACCGACCCCGAATATGCCGAGGGCAAGGGGGGCCGCACCGATGGCCGCGACCTGATCGCCGAATGGAAAGCGAAGCACCCCAAGGGCCAGTATATCTGGAACGCCGCGCAGTTCGGTGCGCTTGATGCCGCAAGCGACGCGCCGGTGCTCGGGCTGTTCGAGCCGAGCCATATGCAGTTCGAGGCCGATCGCGCGAGCGACAAGGCGGGTGAACCGTCGCTGGCCGAGATGACCGCGCTGGCGATCACCAAGCTGGGATCATCCGACACCGGTTATGTGCTGATGGTCGAGGGTGGGCGCATCGATCATGCGCATCACGGCGGAAATGCGCACCGCGCGCTCGATGACACGGTCGCGTTCGAAGCCGCGGTCGCCAAGGCGCTCGAGATGGTCGATCTGGCCGATACGCTGGTGCTGGTCACCGCCGATCACAGCCATGTCTTCACCATCGCCGGCTATCCGCCGCGCGGCACCTCGATCTTCGGTCTCGCCAGCGTCACCGAGGATGGCGAGCCGCTCAACGCCAAGGACGACAAGCCCTACACGACGTTGGGCTATGCCAACGGCCCCGGCGCCAAGGTCAATGAAGCGCGTGCCGATCCGTCGCAGGAGGACACCACCGCGCTGAACTATCGCCAGCAGGCGACCGTCCCGACCTCGGGCGAAACCCATGGCGGCGAGGACGTCGTGCTCAAGGCCGCCGGCCCCAGCGCGCACCTGTTCACCGGCACGCTCGAGCAGCACAGCATCTATCATATCGCCAAGCATATTCTGGGGATGTGACCTCTGTCTCCCCTCCCGCTTGCGGGAGGGGCAGGTTCAGCTTGCTGAACCGGGGTGGGCCTGAGGTTTACGCCCGCTCAGGCCCACCCCGGCCTTCGGCCACCCCTCCCGCATGCGGGAGGGGAGAGGATCAGCGCCCGCCGCGGCCTGCAATAGCCCTCCCGCTTGATGGGGGAGGGTTGGCAGGGGGTGTCATTTTAAAAAATCCTCCCACAGCTTGTCTGGGGGAGGGGGACCGCCCGCGCAGCGGGTGGTGGAGGGGCAGCGGGTGCGTACGGCCCTTCAACGTGCGTGCCACCCCGCTTCCCCTCCACCCCTGACCTGCGGTCAGCGGTCCCCCTCCCCGAGGCAAGCTCGGGGAGGATTTTTGTTGGCTGGCATTGCGATGCTGTCAGCTGAATGAGGATGGGAGCGCAGAACGTGAACCCGATCGATCAGCGCCGGATCGGATCGGCCGCTGCCTCTGCGCTCGGCGCATAGCTCGGGGCGACGCGGGCTTGGCTGGCCTGTTCGAACGCATACCCCGCCTTGATCACCTCATGGTCCTGCCACTTCCCGCCGATGATAGACATCCCCACCGGCAGCCCAGCCACGTATCCCATCGGCACGGTGATGTGGGGATAGCCTGCGACGGCCGCCATCTGGCTTTGGCTGGGGCCGACGCCGTGATCGCCGTTGACCAGATCGCTGACCCAGGCGGGCGCATTGCTCGGGCCGACGAGGAAGCGCACGTCGTGCGTTTTCAGAAGCTTGTCGATGCCCTCGGGCCCGGCGAGCCGCCTGGCCTTGGCCAGCGCCTCGAGATACGCGGGATCGTCGAGCCCGTTCTGGCTCTCGGCGAGATCGAACAGACCCTGGTCGAACCAGGCGAGCTCGATCGGGGCGTTGGCGGTGTTGAACGCGATTACGTCCTTGAGCGTGCGCGCCGTCACCGTTGCGGGCGTGTTCGCAAGATAGGCGTTCATGTCAGCCTTGAGCTCGACCATCAGCACCTTGAACTCGGCCTCGCCCAGACCCTCGAGCCCGGTGCGGCTGTCGGTGATCTCGACCAGCTCGGCGCCGGCAGCGGCCAGCCAGTCGAGCGCGCCGGCGAACACCGCCTGCACCCGCGCATTGCTGCCGGTGCGGTCCTTGAGCACCCCGATGCGCACACCCTGCAGATAGCCGGGCGAAAGGCCCGCGGCATAATCGGTCTTGCGCGCGTCAGCCTCGGCGGTGGCGGGATCGGCAGGATCGCTCCCCGCCAGCGCGGTGAGCACCAAGGCGGCATCGCTGACCGAGCGCGCCATCGGGCCAGCGGTATCCTGGCTGTGGCTGATCGGCACGACATGGGTGCGCGAAACCAGGCCGAGCGTGGGCTTGAAGCCGACCAGCCCGTTGATCGACGAGGGGCAGATGATCGATCCATCGGTCTCGGTGCCGATCGTCGCCGCCGCCAGGCTTGCCGCGGCCGCCGCACCGCTGCCCGACGACGAGCCGCACGCGTTGCGATCGAGCGCATAGGGGTTCTTGACCAGCCCGCCGACGCTCGACCAGCCGCTGGTCGCATTGTCCGAACGGATGTTGGCCCATTGCGACAGGTTGGTCTTGCCCAGGATGATCGCGCCTGCCGCGCGCAGCTTTGCCACCAAAGGCGCGTCGCGGTCGGTAACGTTGGCGAGCAACGCGGTGGATCCGGCGGTGGTGGGGACGGGGCCCATCGCCTCGATATTGTCCTTGATCAGCAGCGGGATGCCGTGGAGGGGCCCGCGAACATCGCCCCGCCTGCGGTCCGCATCGCGCGCCTGCGCTTCGGCGATCGCGCCGGGCATCACCGCGATGACGCTGTTGAGCGTTGGCCCCTTGCGGTCGAGCGCCTCGATCCGGTCGATATACGCGCGGGTCAGCTCCTCGCTGCTGATCGTCCCCGCCGCCAGCATCGCGGCCAGTTCGGGGATCGATTTTTCCTCCACCTGCACCGCCATGCGGGCGATGCGCGGCGGTTCATCCTGCGCGAGGGCGGGGAGCGGGGTGAGGGCGGCCAGCGCCAGGGCAAGGGTTCGCATGATGGCCACGATAGCGCGGCGTTTGAGCCCGGCAAGATGGCGCGCGCAAATTGTGCGGCGCTCTCTGGCCAAGTCGTGCGGCGGCGCCCATATCCCGTTGATGCCTGACAAACGCTACACCAAGTCGAACCTGCCCGAAAAGATCTGCGCGGCGTGTGGGCGGCCGTTCGCCTGGCGCAAGAAATGGGCGCGCGACTGGGACAATGTGAAGACCTGCTCGGAGCGCTGCAAGGGCGACCTGCGCGCCAGGAACCGCTCCGCCTGAAGGCTCAGCCCTGCGCGGCGATCGCTTCGGCGATGGCCACCTGCAATCGCGCCTGCTCGAGATGGAGCAGCTCGACCATCCGGCCATCGACCCGGATCGCGCCTTTGCCGGCATTCTCGGGCAAGGCGAACGCGGCGATCACCGCCTCGGCGTGCGCCAGCTCGTCTGCGCTGGGCGAGAACACCGCGTTGCACGCAGCGATCTGGTCGGGGTGGATCAAGGTCTTGCCGTCGAAGCCGAACAATAGCCCTTGCCGCGCCTCGGACTGGAACACCGCGAGGTCGCGGAATTCGTTGCACACCCCGTCGAGGATCGCGACGTTGTGCGCGCGCGCCGCTGCCACCGCGAGCGTCAGGATCGGCAGGAACGGCGTGCGCTCGGGCGTCAGCCTGGCGCGCATTTCCTTGGCAAGATCGTTCACCCCCATCACGAACAGCGACAGTCGCGTTCCCGCCGACAAGGCCGCCAGCGCATCGAGGTGCGGCACCACCGCGCAGGTCTCGATCATCGCCCACAATTGCAGCCGCGACGGCGCATCGGCGAGCGCGGCGTTGCACGCGGTGATGTCCGACGGGCGGTAGACCTTGGGCACCAGCACCGCGTCGATATCGGCGTGCGCGACCGCGGCGAGGTCGTCCTTGCCCCACGGCGTGTCGAGCGCGTTGATGCGGATCACCAGCTCGCGATTGCCGAAGCCGCCCTCGGCGGCAGCCGCGATCGCAGCCTCGCGCGCGCTCTGCTTGGCCTCGGGTGCGACCGCGTCTTCGAGATCGAGGATGATGACATCGGCGGGCAGGCTGCGCGCCTTGGCGATCGCGCGCGGGTTCGAGGCGGGCATATACAGCGCGCTGCGCCGGGGGCGGACGGTGTCGGTCATTGTGGTCATCCCGCTGTCAGTTCGCAGCCGGATTAGCACCCAGATAGCGGAAGGCAACCACGGTGAGGTCATCGCTGGGGTCGGTGCCCGCCTCGAAGGCGCGCACCGCGTCGCACAAGGTGGCGACCATCGCAGCGGCGCTCGACTGGTCGGCGATCAGCGCCTCGCGGGTGCGCTGGGTGCCGAACAACTGCTCCCCGGCGTTCTGTGCCTCGGTGACCCCATCGGTGATCAGCACCAACGCCTCGCCCGGCAGCAGGGTGAGGTGCTCGGCGGGCCAGGGATAGTCCATGATGCAGAACGGTGGGCCACCCTCGAGCGGTTCGTCGACCACCGCGCCCTCGTTGGTGATGCGCAGCGGGTTGTCGTGCCCGGCGTTGACCATCTCGACCCGCCCGGAGGCCAGATCGATCAGGCACAAAAGCATCGTGAGTCCCAGCGCATCGCCGCTGTCGCGCATCAGTTCGGTGTTGAGCATCGCGGCGGTATCGGCAAGGTCGCCGGGGCTGCGCAGCATCACGCTGCGCGACAGCGCCTTGGACAGCGCCATGAACAAGGCGGCGGGCACGCCCTTGCCGGTGACATCGGCGATCAGGATCATCACCCGGTCGTCGCCGAGCGGGATGATGTCGTAGAAATCGCCGCCCACCGACTTGGCCGCTTCGAGCTGCGCCGCGATGTCGATGCGCGGATCCAGCGTGGCCAGCGCCGCCCGGTCGGGCAGCATGCCCAGCTGGATCGCGCGCGCGGCGTCCAGCTCACCTTCGGTCCGGTTCTGCGCATCGCGCAGCGCCGCGCGCTCGCGCCGCGCCTCGCGGAACAGCGCGCCGAACACCGCCAGTGCCGCGCCGCTGCCCAGCAGCAGCGGGCGGATCGGGTCGAACAATGTGTCGGCAAAGCGGAACAGCGTCCAGCTCGCCAGCGGCAGGATCACCACCGCGGTCGCCAGCACAGTCCAGGTCATCCGCCCGCGCGTCTGGCGTGCGGCGAGCAGCAGCAGGAGGACTGCCAGCACGCCGCCGGTGATCCATTCGGCCGCGTGGCTCCACACCGGACGCACCAGCCAGCCGCCGCGCTGGATCGCGTCCGCCGCCTGCGCCTGCACCAGCACGCCGAACATCTCGGACCCTAACGGCGTCGCGACGATGTCGGGCGATCCCTCGGCGGTCAGCGAGACGATCACGGTCTTGCCGCGCAGCTGGGTCAGATCGAAGTCTTCGGACAGGATCTCGATCGCGGAATAGACATGGCTTTGGGGGATTTCGGCAAAGTGCAGCCGCAGGCGGCCTTCATTGTCCACCGGGATAGTGCGGTCGGCGATCCGCAACTTGCCGGGGGTCAGCGTGATCTCGGCGGGCGCACCGGTCTGCTGTTCCCGCGCCACCCGCGCCAGTTCCAGCGCCAGCCCCGGCACCAGCGCCTCGCCGGTCTGCGCCACCAGCGGCACGCCGCGCACCCGGCCGTCGCTGTCGGGCTTGCCGTTGAGCAGCCCGAAGCCCGGCGCGCGCTGTTCCAGCGTCTCGAGGTTGCGCTGGACCAACGGAAAGCGCGGCAGGGCGGCGGGCGGCGTGCCGGTGATCGTCGCCCATACGGTGAGGTCGGCAGGGTCCGCACCGCCCAGTGTAACCCCGGCACGGCCCAGCACCACCGGCGCGGTGCTGATCGCATCGGCAAACTCGTCGTCCATGCTGCCAAGCTGGTCCAGCCAGGCCTCCACCGCCGGGCTGTCGGGCGGGTACAGCCGCGCAAAGCGCGACGGGCTGACCGCATCGGGCTCGGCAAAGATGACGTCGAAACCGATCGCGCTGGCGCCGCCTTCGGTCAGCCTCTGGGTCAGCGTGGCGAACACCCGGCGCGGCCAGGGCCAGCTGCCGATGACATCGAGGCTTTCATCACCGATCGCCACCACGCGGACATTGCTGGCGGTCAGATCGCGCGGGCTCAGCCACTGCCAGCCATCGAAGACGGTGTTCTGCGCGCGCGGGCTGAGCGCCAGGCTGAGCAGGGCGGCTGCGGCAAACCCCGCCAGCGCCGCCAGCCACAGGCTGCGCGAGGGAAGCGCCGCCGCGCTAGAGGACGACTTCAAGGCCGTCATAGGCGCACAGCACCTCCAGCGGAGCGTGCTCGCGGGTCAGTTCCTCGTAGCGGATGCTCTCGGCGTGCATTCGCGCGATATCGGCGTCCGAATAGACCGGTTCGTGGTGGAACAGCGCCAGCCGTTTGGCGCGCGCGCCATGGCACAGGTCGATCGCGACGACGTTGCTCGAATGGCCCCAGTCCTCTTTCATCGAGACGCTGTCGGCGAGCGAATACATCGTGTCGCAGATGACGAGATCGGCGTTGCCGAAGAACGCTTCGACATCGGCCTCGCCGTGCATCTTCTCCATCTTGTGCTCGCTGTCGGTGCTGAACACCGCGATCTTGCCGTCCGCATCGGTAAAGCGGTAGCCGAAGCTGCTGTGCGAATGGTGCTGCTCCATCACCTCGACCTGCACCGCGCCGATCTGATAGACTTCGCCGGGTTTCAGCGTGCGGAATTCGATCTTCGCGCGCAGCCAGTCGAACGCGACCGGGAAGGAGATTTCCTCCTGCTGGCGGCGCAGCGCGGTCTCCGCATCCTCATGCCCGGAATGGATGACGATGTGCGCATTGGGGTCGAACGCCGGCACGAAGAACGGGAAGCCCATGATATGGTCCCAGTGCAGGTGCGACATGAAGAAGTGATAGACCCGGGCATGGCCAGCGGCGCAGCGACGCATCGCATCGAGCCCGAAGCTGCGCAGGCCGCTGCCCATATCGCAGAGGATGTAGGGATCGCCGGCGTCCGGATCACCCGCCGCGATCTCGACGCAGGTGGTTGCCCCACCAAAGGTGCCGCCGGTGGCGAAGTCCAGCTCGTTGCGGGTGAAGGCGCGCGCTTCGTCCAGATCGGCAAAGCTGCGGCCCGAGGCGGCGAGCAGGGCGCCTGCGACCTTCTCCTGCACGATCGAGGCCGTTGCCGCGACAGGCAGCGACCCGCGCGTGCCCCAGAACCGGATCAGCATTGACACCCCCCTTGGTTCAAGCTCCCCGCTAGAGCGCACCCTCAATCGTGTCGCTCACCGGGAACAGTTTGTCGTACCGGCTGATCGCCAGAATTTCGCGCATCACCGCGTTGGGCCGCGCCAGGGCCATGGTGACGCCTGCGGTATCGGCCTGGCGCTTGGCGAGGGTCAGCGCGCGCAGGCCGCGCGACGACATGTAGTCCAGCCCGGCAAAATCGACGACCAGCTTGCGGCCGGGTGATTCGGCGGCGAGGGTCACGCTGCTGGCGAGATGATCGGCAAAGGCCTGGGCGGTTGCCTCGTCGACCCGGCCATCGGGGCTCGCGACAACGCATCCCTGCCGCTCGGTGCTGGACCACTGCATGTCTTCTGCCTTTCGCATCTCCGGCAAATCCTAGCGTCAAATTAACATCGTGGGAAGTTGCCGCGAACGTGCGCTTGATGGGCCTCCCAAGCGAGCGTTTGCGGATCGGCGGAGCCCGGGCTAGTGTAAACCTTGATGGACACTTTACCCGCGCCAAGCCCGCACATCCCGACGGTGGATTTCGCCCCAGCCGTCCCGCGCACCCTGTGCACCGATTGCGGCATTTCGCGCACCAGCGACCCCAAGGCCTGCGGCCGCGCCTGCCAGTTCATACAGCCCGATTATCCGAAGCTGGAACGCCAGGTGCATGGCCGCGCGCGCGATGCGGACAAGGGCGACGAGCGGTTCTTCGGCCCCTACCGGCGCATGGTGCAGGCCGAACTCGTGCCCGCATCCCCGGGCGCGCAATGGACCGGGATCACCACCCGCATCGGCGCGCGGCTGCTCGAAACCGGCGCGGTCGATGCGGTGCTGGCGATCGGGCCGCATCCCGATGACCGCTGGCGGCCGCTGCCGATGCTGATTACGCGGGCCGACGACATGGCAAAGGTGCGCGGCATGCGCATGGGCTATGCGCCTTTGCTGGCGCTGCTCGAACCCGCACGCGCCGCCGGCCACCGCCGGGTCGCGGTGATCGGCATCCCGTGCCAGATCCACGCGCTGCGCGCGCTCGAGGCCGAACTGGGCTTCGAGCGGATCTACGTCATCGGCACGCCGTGCTCGGACAACACCACCACCGAGAACTTCCATACGTTCCTGGGGCTGCTGTCGGATGCGCCCGAGACGATCAGCTATCTGGAGTTCCGCGCCGACTATCACGTCGAACTGCGCTTCGACGATGGCGCAAGCCGCGAAATCCCGTTCCTGCAGCTGCCGATCTCGGACCTGCCGGGCGATTTCTTCCCGCTGACCTGCCGCACCTGTGTCGATTACACCAATGTGCTTGCCGACATCACGGTCGGCTATATGGCGGGGCGCGGCCAGCAGTGGCTGGTGGTGCGCAACGAGCGTGGCGAGGAGCTGGTGGCGCTGCTGGGCGATGAGCTCCGGACGGCGGAGGTGACCAGCGCCGGCAAAAGGGCAGGGCCGGTCAAGGGATTCATGACCAACACCGAGCTCGCCGCCGGAGGCTTGCCGCTGCGGCGGATGCCCAAATTCATGCGCAAGGTGTTCGGCTGGCTGATGCCGCGAATCGGTCCGCGCGGCATCGAGTTTGCGCGCGCACGGCTTGAAATGAAGGCGGTCGAGACCGTGCTCCACCTCCGCCGCGCCGCGCAGCCCAAGATGAAGACGATGATCCCCGACCATGTCTGGGCTTTGGTAAAGCCCTATGGCATCGAGCCGAAGCCCGGAGAACGGCACGAGCAGAGTGACACCTAGCGCTATTTGATCGTCACCCCCGCGCACGCGGGGGTCCCGCTTCTTTGCTACCGTGGCGCACAAGCGGGATTCCCGCGTTCGCGGGAATGACGGGGTTGGCTGTGGATTGGCTAGCCGCCCCGCACCGCGATCCAGATGGTGTGGCGTGCACCGCGGCCTGATTTGGTCGCGCGGACCGTCTCCTCGCGCACATCGAACCCTGCCTTGCGCAGCCGTGCAGTAAAGCGCGGATCGGGGCCGCTCGACCACACGGCAAGCACGCCGCCGGGGCGCAGTGCCGCATGGGCATGAGCAAGGCCCGCCAGCGTGTAGAGCGCATCATTGCCCTCGCGCGACAGCCCATCGGGGCCATTGTCGACATCGAGCAGGATCGCATCATATAGCCCGCGTCCGGCGCGGATCAGTCCGCCGATATCGGCCACTTCGATCTGCACCTGCGCGCTATCGAGCGTGCCCTCGTGCAGATGCGCCATCGGGCCACGCGCCCAGTCGACGATCTCGGGCACCAGTTCGGCGACGGTGATCCGCGCCTGCGGGCCGAAGGCTGTGAGCGCGGCACGCAGCGTGAATCCCATGCCCAGCCCGCCGATCAGCACGCTAGGACCGGTGACATTCGCCAACCGTGCCTGCGCCAGCGTCGCCAACGCCTCTTCCGATCCGCTCAGCCGGCTGTTCATCAGCTCGTTGGCGCCAAGCATGATCGAATATTCGGCGCCCCGCTGGATCAGCCGCAGGGGATCGCCGCCGCCGGGCACGTCAGCGGTGGCGAGGAGTTCGCGCGGGATCATGGTTAGGAGCGGGTCTTACCTGCGCTTCTTGCGCGCGGCATAACGGGCATCGCGCTTGAGCTTCTTTTCGGCTTCGGTCTCGACTTCCTGCAGCGCAGCGTTTTCGGCCTCGGCTTCGGCAGCCGCAATCTTCGCGGCGGCGTCGAGCTTGGCCTGCTCGCGCTCGGCGATCTTCTCGGCGCGCTTGGCAGCCTGAGCTTCTTCCTTGGCGGCCTGGGCTGCCAGCCGCTGGGCGACCACTTCGGGGTCGGGCGCAGGCTTGGCTTTCAGCTTGTCGAGCGCTGCCTGACGCGCTTTCTGCGCCAGTGCCTGACGTTCCTGAAAGCCTGGGTCCTTGTAGCCTGCCATGTTATCTCAATTCTTCATTCTGGTTCGGGAAGGTGCCGCGCACGAACAACCCGATATGCCGCGCAGACCATCTGCACGGATCGTTGAAGTCGCCGCCTTAGTCGAGCAGGCCACAAAACGCAAAGAATGAAGCGTGATCAACGGCAAAACCGCTGTCGGCGCAATGGCTGCCCCACCCGATCCCTGCAGTGTTCACCGCAGCTTGGAACCACTTCAACGCTTCGTCGTAATCTGGCCCAAGGTGACCGCAGATCGGCATCGGGCTAACAAGGGAGATTATCATGGGTTTGATTCTGGCGCTGATTATGGGCGGCATCATGGGCTGGTTGGCCAGCAAAGTTATGAACCGCGATGCCCAGATGGGCATCTTCTGGAACGTCGTCGTGGGCTGCGTGGGATCGGTGCTCGGGCACTTCCTGCTCGGCGGCCTGCTGGGCGGTCAGGGGCTGCGCGGCAATGCGTTTGATCCGTTGACACTGCTGACCGCGTTCATCGGTGCAGTCATTCTGCTGGCGATCGTGAACCTGGTTCAGCGTGGACGTGCCCGGTAACACATCACCGGTCTTTTAATTTCTTCTGCACCATTGGTGCCATCGCGGGGAGCAGCGGGCGACAGCGCCTTCTGCTCCCCGTTTTTGTATCCGCCCGCCCTCGACAATTGCCATGGACGCTGTGACGTCATAAGGAGCCCCGTCGCGTGCCGCATTATGGCTTGCGCGCGGTGCCTTAATTGGATAACACAGTGCCATGAAAACCGGGGGCTGCCGATGCGGCATTCCGGGAAAAAGCTTCCGATGACCGTCCGTCTCCGCCTGCCTTTTTAAGGGCAAGGTGGCGTAAAACGGGGAGGAGGCGTGGTTTGGACGGATCGTGCGATGAATTACGAAAGCAGCTTTGGCGGGGATGCGATTACCGCACGCAGCGAAGACCTTTATGGGTCGGAAGTGGACGAGTCCGCCAAGAAAAAGCGGCGCAACATCATCATCGCCGCGATCATTGCGATTGCACTGCTGATCGCCGCTGGCGCCTATTTCCTGGGCGGTGATGGCGAGACCGCTGCCGGTGAAGGCGCGCAGACAGGGGCTGGCGGCAGCGATTCGCAGGCACCTGCCGTCACTGTCATCGTTCCGGGCTCGGGATCGGTCGAGCGCGTGATCAACGCCACCGGCACGCTGGCGGCCCGCCGCGAAATGCCGATCGGCATCGCAGGCGAGGGCGGGCAGGTGGTCCGCGTGCTGGTTCAGCCGGGCGACTGGGTGAAGAGCGGCCAGGTGCTGGCGATCATCGATCAGGACGTCCAGACCCAGCAGGCCCGTTCGCTCGCGGCGCAGATCCAGGTCAACCAGGCCGATGCCGTGCTGGCACAAAACGAACTCGAGCGCGCGCTGCAACTGGTCGATCGCGGTTTCATCTCCAAGGCCGACGTCGACCGCCGCCGGGCGACGCGCGATGCCGCCGAGGCGCGGGTCGAGATCGCGCGCGCCCAGTTGCGCGAAGCGCAGGCCCGCAATGGTCGCCTCAACATACGCGCGCCCGAAGCCGGGCTGGTGCTCGAGCGCAATGTCGAGCCCGGTCAGGTCGTCGGTGCCGGCACCGGGGTGCTGTTCCGTATGGCTGCAGGTGGCGAGATGGAATTGCGCGCGCAGATGGGCGAGGCCGATCTGGCCAATCTTTCGGTCGGTGTTCGCGCCGAAGTCACCCCCGTGGGCGCGGGCCGCACCTTTACCGGGCAGGTCTGGCAGCTGCTGCCGGTGATCAACGAAACCTCGCGCCAGGGCATCGCGCGGATTGCGCTCACCTATGACAAGGCGCTGCGTCCCGGTGGATTTGCCAGCGCGGCGGTGATCAGCGGTTCGTCGCAATCGCCGGTGTTGCCCGAATCGGCGGTGCTCAGCGACGACAAGGGCAGCTATGTCTATGTCGTGGGCCAGGACAACAAGGTCGAGCGGCGCGATGTCACCACCGGCACCGTAACCCCGCGGGGCATTGCGATCGCCAGCGGAATCACCGGCAAGGAACGCGTCGTGCTCTATGCCGGCGGCTTCCTCAACCCGGGCGAGACCGTTCGGCCGCAGATGCAGGGTGCCAACGCGGGCTGACCCTGTTTCAGGCAATGGTTGTGCTGCTATGGCGTGCCGGTTGTCGAACAGGGCCATGCGTTGGTCGAGCCATGGCCTAGGGTACGCTGGTGTTTGGATGGCATTGCTTGCATGGCCCATGCATCTGGCCGTATTGACGTGGCGTAACTGATAACATGCCGGATATCCGGCGGGTTGAGGATTGAGCGATGAACTTCCGGAACATGTCGGCCTGGTCGATCCGCAACCCGATCATCCCGCTCGTCTTCTTCACCGGCCTGCTGTTCGCCGGCATCCTCAGCTTCATGCGGATGGACGTCGTCAACCAGCCCGACATCGATTTTCCCGCTGCGCAGATCATGATTTCGCAGCCGGGCGCTGCGCCGACCGAGATCGAAAACCAGATCACCCAGCGGATCGAGGCTGCGGTGCGTGGCATCAACGGCGTCAAGAACATCAGTTCGACCGCCAGCGAGGGCAGCTCCAGCACCTTTGTCGAATTCGAAATCGGCACCGATACCATCGAGGCGGTGAACGAGGTCAAGAATGCGGTCGATCAGATCCGCGGCAACCTTCCCGAAGGGATTCTCGAGCCGTCGGTGATGAAGGTGGATGCGACCGGTGAACCGATCGCCTATTTCGCGGTCGAAGCCGATGACATGACGATCGAGCAACTGAGCTGGTTCGTCGATGACACGGTGACCAAGCGGTTGCTGTCGATCGACGGCATGGCGGAGGTCGATCGCTTTGGCGGGGTCGATCGCGAAATCCGGGTGATCCTCGATCCTGCACGGATGCAGGCGCTGGGGGTGACCGCAAGCGTGGTCAACAATGCCCTGCGCCAGATCAACGTCGATGCTGCCGGTGGCCGTGCCGATGTCGGCGGGACCCGCCAGTCGCTGCGCGTTCTGGGCAATGCCGATACCGCCTTCGAGCTGTCGCAGATTCAGGTGCCGCTGGGCGGCGGGCGCACGATCAAGCTGACCGATGTCGCGACCGTCAGCGATGGTTTCGGCGAGCCGACCTCGATCAGCAAGGTGCGCAACAAGGAAGTCGTCAACTTCGCGATGACGCGCTCGAGGGGGGCATCGGACGTCACCGTCTATGACGACGCGATCCTGGCGATGGAAGAGATCAAGGAGCAAAATCCCGGGGTCAGGTTCATCCGGCTGGGTTCGAGCGTCGATTACACCAAAAGCCAGTATGAAAGCTCTATCGCCTCGATGATCGAAGGCGCGGTGCTCGCGGTTGTCGTGGTGTTCTTCTTCCTGCGCGACTGGCGCGCGACGATCATCTCGGCGATCGCGATCCCGTTGTCCGCGATCCCGACCTTCTGGTTCATGGATCTGCTCGGCTTCAACCTCAATTTCCTCTCGCTGCTCGCTTTGGGGCTGGTGGCAGGCGTGCTCGTCGATGACGCGATCGTGGAGATCGAGAACATCGTCCGACACATGCGCATGGGCAAATCGGCCTATCAGGCCTCGATCGACGCTGCCGACGAGATCGGCCTCGCGGTGGTTGCGACCTCGTTCTGCATCGTCGCGGTGTTCCTGCCGGTGGGCCTGATGCCCGGCATCTCGGGCCAGTTCTTCAAGAATTTCGGGGTCACCGTGGTGATCTCGGTGCTGATGAGCCTTGCCGTCGCGCGCATGATCACGCCGATGGTCGCGGCGTACTTCCTCGAGGCCAAGGGCCACGCCGAACATGGCGGGGGCAAGATGATGGACCGCTACATGCGCATCCTGAGCTGGTCGCTCGACCAAAGCAGGGCGAAGGCATATCGTGGCGAGAACCCTGGATTGGGTCGGAAATTCGCCGCCATCTTCCTGGATCATCGCATGTGGATGATGGGTGTCGGCCTGTTTGCGTTCGTCCTCACTGTCGTTCTGTTCGCGGTCACCCCGGTGCAGTTCCTGCCGAAGACCGACGAAGACAACAGCCGCATCCAGATCGAGATGGTTCCCGGCACCACGCTCGAGCAGACCGAGGTCGTCGCCGACAAGGTCGCTGCGATCATGTACCAGCAGCCCGAGGTCGAACGTGCGCTGATCCGCATCCGCGAAGGCAACGGCACGATCTTCGTCACGTTGAAGGAAAAGCGCGAGAAGACCTCGATCGAGTTCGAGCGTGATCTGGCTGAGACGCTGCAGGCGGTTCCCGATGCGCGCGTCAGCTTTGCCTCGCAATCGGGCGGTGGCGGCACCAACCGCGATATCTCGATCATGCTCACCGGGTCTGACCCCGAGAAACTGTACGAGACTGCAGGCACACTGGTCGAGCAGATGAAGGGCATCAAGCTCATCACCGGCCCGCGGGTGAATGCCGACATGCGGCGTCCCGAGATCATCATCAAGCCGCGGGCCGATCTGGCCGCCCAGTTGGGCATCACGACGGCAGCGCTCAGCCAGGCGATCCGTATCGCGACGTTGGGCGAGATCGAGCAAAACTCGGCGCGCTTCTCGCTGTCCGATCGGCAGATCCAGATCCGTGTCGTGCTGCCCAAGGAATCGCGAAACGATTTCAACACGATCCAGAACCTTCCGGTGCAGACGGCCGCAGGCGGCTCGGTTCCGCTCAACCGCGTGGCTGACATTTCCTTCGGATCCGGGCCGACGACGATCCAGCGTTACAACCAGGAACGTCGCGTCTTCGTCGGCGCCGACCTGGCACAGGGCGTGGTGACCGGCGAGGCGATGACCGCGATCAACAACCTGCCGATCATGAAGAACCTGCCCACCGGCGTCGGCAACAAGCCGTTTGGCGAGCAGGAATGGCAGGCGGAGCTCGCAGTCAACTTCGTCATCGCCCTGGTTTCCGGCATCCTGCTGGTGTTTGCGGTGCTGGTGCTGCTGTACAAGAGGTTGATGTCGCCGCTGGTCAACATGGGTTCGCTGGCGCTTGCGCCATTGGGCGGCATCTTCCTGGTGTGGGTCGTCGGCCAGCCGGTGTCGATGCCGGTGCTGATCGGGGTGCTGATGCTGCTGGGCATCGTGTCCAAGAACTCGATCCTGCTGATCGACTTTGCCATCGAGGAAATGCAGCGCGGCGTACCCAAGCTCGAGGCGATCCTCGAGGCCGGGCACAAGCGTGCGCAGCCGATCGTGATGACCACCGTCGCGATGACCGCGGGCATGGTGCCGACGGCCCTGTCGCTGTCGGGCGATGGCGCGTTTCGCGCGCCGATGGGCACGGTGGTGATCGGCGGGCTGATCGTCTCGACGCTGCTGACCCTGGTGATCGTGCCTGCCGGCTTCAGCCTGGCCGATGGCGTCGAAAAGCGCGTCGGTCCGTGGCTGAGCAGGAAGCTGCTGACCTACAAGACCGGTGATAACGCCGATGACGAGGCGATGATGGCCGGTGGCAAGCCGCGCGGAATTCAGCCTGCGGAGTGAGCGGCAGGCGTCTGTCATGACCGCCACGGCATTGCCGAGAAGCGCTGACCCAGCGTGGCGTATCCGCGCCATCGCCACCGGCATGCTGGTGGTGATGGCGGGGGTTTTCATCGCCACGCACTGGGCCGAAGACAATGTCGACGCGCGCTGGGGTTATGTCCGCGCCTTTGCCGAGGCCGCGATGGTCGGCGGGTTGGCGGACTGGTTCGCGGTCACCGCCCTGTTCCGCCATCCTTTGGGCCTGCCGATCCCGCACACCGCGATCATCCCGCGCAACAAGGACCGCATCGGCGACACGATGGCGCAGTTCCTGCGCAGCAATTTCCTCACGCCTCTGGTCGTGGCGCGGCGGATGCGGCACATGAATGTCGCAGGCGCGGCTGGGCGGTTCCTCGTCGAGCCGACCGGCGGGGAAGGGCGGCTGCGGCTGGGCGCATCGAACATGGTCGCCGATGTTCTCGAATCGCTCGACCAGGACCGGCTCGGCGGCAACGCCAAGGAAGCGCTGCGGGTCCAGCTTGAAAAGCTCGACGTCGCGCCGCTGCTCGGCCAGATCCTCACCGCAGCGATCGCCGACAATCGCCATCTGCCGCTGATGGACGGCATCATCAAATGGACGCAGCGCACCCTGTTCGCCAATGAGGAGCTGCTGCGCGAGATGGTGCGCACCCGCGCCAACACCATCATGCGCTGGACCGGGCTCGACGAGCGCCTCGCCACCGGGATCGTCGATGGCCTGCACAACCTGCTGTTCGACATGGCCGAGGACACCAGCCACCCGCTGCGCGGCAAGGTCGAAGAGGGGCTGGAGACGATGGCGCACCGTCTGCTCCACGATCCCGAGATGCAGGGCAAGGTCGCCGACATCAAGGCCGAGATGCTCGCCAACCCGGCGATGGCGCGCTGGCTCGAGGGTCTGTGGGAACGCAGCCGCACCGCATTGATTCGCGCCGCGCGCAATCCCGATCATGCGCTCTCGGGCCAGTTCGGCGACGGCCTCCGCCAGATCGGCGAGGCGCTGCAGACCGATGCGCGGATGCAGACCCAGATCAACCGCTTCGCGCGGCGCACCCTCGTCGGCATCGCCAACCGCTATGGCGACCAGATCGTGCGGCTGGTGTCGGAAACCGTGCACCGCTGGGACGCGCGCACGATCACCGACCGGGTCGAGTCCGCGGTCGGCAAGGACCTCCAGTTCATCCGCATCAACGGCACCCTGGTCGGCGGTCTGGTCGGGCTGACGATCCATGCCGTGGTGGTTTGGTTATAGCCTGTTAAATCCTCCCCGAGCTTGTCTCGGGGAGGGGGACCGCCGACCGCAGGTCGGTGGTGGAGGGGAAGCGGGATGGCACTTCGCCTCAAGCATTAACGAGCAACGCTGCCCCTCCACCACCCGCTGCGCGGGCGGTCCCCCTCCCCCAGCAAGCTCGGGGAGGATTTTTACGTTCGCAAAGCCTCGCCCATCGCCCGCACAGCATCGACCTTGGCGCTCAGCGGCCCCCAGTCGTCGCGTTCGGCGATCGCGGCCCAGATGCTTTCCACCTCGTCGATCAGCATCGATTGCGCGCCATCGCCCTGCCAGTACGCATGCTCGCGATCCCGCGCCGTCGCATACCCCGCCTTGACCGTACCGAACGCCGCCCAAAGCGCCTCGCCTTCGGTGCCGACCAGCTCTGCCGGGCAGCCCGGCATGGCATCGCCCATCCACGCGAAGAAGAACGCGTCGATGCCGACACCGCCCTGCATCATCACCGCTTCGGCGGCGGCGACCAGATCGCGGTCGGTGTCCAGCCCCTGGCTCACCACCCCCAGCCGCCAGCAGAAGCGCTTTGCCAGCGCCTGCTGGTACAGCGGCCCGAAGCGTTCGAGCGCGGCGATCAGCGGCGGGGCATCGCTGATCAGCCGCAGCGCCACCGCGAGCTGGCCGAGGTTCCAGTGGATCGCCTCGGGCTGGCGCGCGAAAGCATAGAGCCCCGAATGATCGAAATAGGCCGCGGTGAACCCCGGCTCCCAGGTCGGCGCGAACCGCCACGGGCCATAATCGAAGCTCTCGCCGGTGATGTTCATGTTGTCGGTGTTGAGCACGCCGTGGACAAAGCCCGCGACCATATAGCTCGCCGCCAGATCGGCCATCCGCTCGACCGCCAGATCGAGCAGCCGCGCCGCATCGTTCTCGCCCGCGCGCCCATCACTCTGGCCATCGTACAGCGTGTCGAGCGCATAGCGCACCACGCGGCGCATCTTGTCGGCATCGTCCTCGTACGCGATCCGCTGGAAGGTGCCGAAGCGGATATGGCTGTGGCTCAGCCGCACCAGCACCGCCGAGCGGGTGGGCGAGGGCTCGTCGCCGCGCCACAGTTCCTCGCCGGTCTCGATCACCGAGAAGGTCTTGGAGGTGTGGACCCCGAGAGCCTCGAGCATCTCGGTGGCCAGGATCTCGCGCACCGCGCCTTTCAGCGTCAGCCGCCCGTCGCCATCGCGGCTGAACGGGGTCTGCCCCGAACCCTTGGTGCCCAGATCGAGCAGCCGCCCGGCATCATCGCGGACCTGTGCGAACAGGAACCCGCGCCCGTCGCCGATCTGCGGATTGTAGCTGCGGAACTGGTGGCCGTGATAGGCCAGCGCCAGCGGCTGCGGCAGGTTGCCGGGCAAAGGCTCGAACCGCCCGAAATGGCGCGCCCAGGCTGCGTCATCCAGCGTGTCGAGGCCGACGGTGGCGGCATGCCGGTCGTTGCGGAAGCGCAGCACGGTCTGCGGGAAATCCGCCGCCTGGACCGGGTGGGCGATGGCATCGGCGATGGCGAGGATCGCGGGATCGGAGCGGGGCGATGTGGCTTGCGGTTCTGCTGTCATCCCGCGATAGTGGGGGTCAAAGGGAGCCTGCGCAACCATGTCCAAGTCCGATCTGCCTTATAGCGATGGTTTCTGGTGGTCGAACGACGGGCTTCGCCTGCATTACCGCGATTATCCGGCGCGCCCCGAAAACGCGCACCGTCCGCCGGTGATCTGCATCCCCGGGCTCACCCGCAACGCGCGCGATTTCGAGCAGGTCGCCGCGCGCCTGGCGGGCGACTGGCGCGTGATCTGCGTCGACCTGCGCGGGCGCGGCGACAGCGCCTATGCCAAGGACGCGATGAGCTATGTCCCGCTGACCTATGTCCAGGACATGGAGGCGCTGCTGCGCGAGCAGGCGATAGAGCGGTTTGTCTCGATCGGCACCTCGCTGGGCGGGCTGATCACGATGCTGCTCGCCTCGACCCGGCCCGGCCGCGTGGTCGGGGCGTTGCTCAACGATGTCGGCCCGCAGATCGAGGCGGCGGGGCTGGCGCGGATCCGCGATTATGTCGGACAGGGCCGCTCGTTCCCCACCTGGATGCACGCCGCCTGGGCGCTGGCCGAGGTGCAGCGCCCGGTGTTCCCCGATTATGCGATCAGCGACTGGCTCGATCTTGCCAAGAAGACGATGAAGGTCGGCGCGGGCGGGCGGATCGTCTATGATTACGACATGCGCATCGCCGAGCCGTTCGCGGTGCCCGGCGGCGAGGCGGGGGTCGATCTGTGGCCCTCGCTCGCCGCGCTGGCGCCGGTGCCGGTGCTGATCGTGCGCGGCGCGCTGTCCGATCTGTTCAGCACCGCGACCGCCGAGCGGATGCTGCAGATGTTGCCGCAGGGCCGGCTGCTGACGGTGGAGAACAAGGGGCATGCGCCCTCGCTCGAGGAGCCCGCGGTCGCCGAGGCCATCGCGGCATGGCTCGCCGAGGTCGACGCCGCCGCGCTTGCGACCACGGCCTGAGCAGCTATAGCTCCGTCGCGATGAAACAGCCGATGAAGCCAGCGAAAACCGCGCTTAACCCCGCGCGCATCCTGCACCTGCACAGCACCTTCGATCTGGGTGGCAAGGAGGCGCGCGCGGTGCGGCTGATGAACCATTTCGGGGCGTCCGCGCACCACACCATCCTCACCGCGGTGCCCGATGCGCTGGGTGCGCGCGGGGCGATCGCGCCGGGCATCCGCGCCGATTTCCCGACCGATGCGCCTTCGCTCGCGGGCAAGCCCGGCATCGCGCGCTACCGGGAATTCGTCGAGTATTTCAAGCGCTTCGACCTGATCTGCAGCTACAACTGGGGCGCGATGGATGGCGTGATGGCGCGTACGCTGTTTGCCGGGCAGACCAGGCTGCCGCCGGTGGTGCATCACGAGGATGGCTTCAACGAAGACGAGGCGGTGCGGCTCAAGCGCAAGCGCAACTGGTTCCGCATGGTCGCGCTGGCTCGCACCGATGCGTTGGTGGTGCCGTCCTACACGCTCGAGCGGATCGCGCTCGATGTGTGGAAGCAGCCCGACAGCCGGGTGCGGCGCATCCCCAACGGCATCGATATCGCAGCCTATGCCAAGCGTCCGCAGCGCGGATCGATGCCCGGCTTCCAGCGCCGCGATGGCGAGATCGTCATCGGCACGCTCGCCGGCCTGCGCGCAGTCAAGAACCTGCCGCGGCTGGTGCGCGCGGTCGCCGCGCTCGACGTGCCGGTGCGGCTGGTGATCGTCGGCGAGGGGCCCGAGCGCGCGGCGATCGAGGCCGAAGCGGCGCGCGTCGGCCTGGGCGACCGGCTGCTGATGTCGGGCTTCCTCAAGAACCCTGCGCGCTATGTCGGGCTGTTCGATATCTTTGCGCTGTCGTCGGACAGCGAGCAGCAGCCGATCTCGGTGATGGAAGCGATGGCGGCGGGGCTGCCGGTGGCCGCGCCGATGGTCGGCGACATCGCGCACATGGTCGCGCCGGACAATGCGATCCTGCTGGGCGAGCCGGGCAGCGAGGCGGGTCTGATCGACTGCCTCCAGCGCCTCGCCGCCGACCCCGCACTGCGCGCCTCGCTCGGCGCGGCGAACCGGGCCAGAGCCGAGGCCGAGTTCGACGAACGCCGCATGCTCGACCGCTACGCCGCGCTCTACGGCCGCGCGATGGGACGGCCTGAATTCGGCAGGTGAGGGGGCGGGGGGCGTCGCGCCCAATCCAGCTCGACCTGCACCCCACCCCGCTCAGCCGCACCCAACATCCGCTCAGCCCGAGCCGAAGCCCCGCGCTCCTACATCCGCTCAGCCTGAGCCTGTCGAAGGCCCCGCGCGAACGCCAGCCCAACACACTCGTCAGCCCCGCGAAGGCGGGGATCCCGCTGCTGCGCGAACGTCCGCGCAAAAGCGGGATTCCCGCGTTCGCGGGAATGACGGAAGAGGGGAGGAGGACAGAGGCCAAACCCCTGTTGGATTTGCGCCTGCACCCCTCCCGCTCCTGAAACCATGCAGGCGAACGCGCGCACCAGAAAGGCGCGCGAGGGCGGCGGGCCGGGGACGGTCCGGTCGAAACCGGATGCGTGCGGCGGACTGGCGGGTGATTGGTGCAAAGCCTCATTCCGCCAAGGGCTGATGGTCCTTCCATCTTGCGCTTTCGGTGGCATTATGCGGCGAGGAAGGAAATCCAAAGCTGCCGCACGCTGACCGACTGCCGCCTGGGTTCGGCTTGTCCGATGGGGTGTCCGGCTCTCGCGAAAAGCCCGCCCACCAGCCCCAACCCGCCGCCCCCGGATGATCCCGGGAAAGCACATGCCTTAAGTCCGCACCGGGCAGATTTGGTACGGAGGCGGATAGTATTTAACCGATTTGGCTATTAAACTCAAGCCCTTTTATGGTTCCGTGCGACGCCTCTTGACCGATCGCGAAGTGGTTTACCAATTGACACATATTTGGCATGAGGCACGATGAAAGCATCGCTATCCTTTATTTTATTAATGGTGTTATAAGCCGAGCATAGAAAGTAATTAATGATGATGCTAGCATTTGAGGAGATGATTGCCCGCTGTGTAGATGATGAAGCTAAGGTGCACATCCGGGAGGCCGTCAGGTGCTATGAAGCTGGCGCTTATCGCGCCGCCATCGTCTCGACATATATCTCAGTCTGTTTCGATCTGATTGCGAAATTGCGTAGCTTATCGTCAGGTGGAGATGGATATGCAAGAACGATGATTGCATTGCTGGACAACTTTCAGCAACAACTCGGTTCGGGAAATCAAGCTGCCATTAAAGGGCTGCTCGAGTTTGAAAGAGAATTGCTTGAGGCTTTTCGTGACAAATTTGATTTTTTTGGAAGTCAAGAATTCGAAGAACTCTCCCGGCTGCGGGCAGACCGCAATAGGTGCGCGCACCCAAGCTTTACACATGATACGTTGCCTTACGCACCACCGGCAGAGCTTGCGAGGCTTCACCTGCGGTCTGCATTGACTTATGTTTTGTCCCAGCCGCCTCGGCAAGGTAAAGCGGCTATTGCTAGCTTGCGCGCTACAGTAACTTCGCCTTACTTTCCAACTAATTCTGAAGAAGTAGTTGAGCGGCTACGCGGAGCAGAAATTGGTACTGCTCGCGCGCCGCTCGTGAAAGCCTTTATCGACGATTTAATGCATGGTTGGCCGAGCCCCGGCCATATGTATCATAAGCATAGCAATGTTCTGCCAGCGATGGAGGCGACTCTCGAGTTGGATCGGCCTGTAGCCCTGCCTCGACTCATTATCGCGATACAGAAGCTTGCAAAAAGCGGCGATGCGGACGCAGTGCTCTTTGCCGGCGCAGCAGCATTGCGGGTCCAAGAAGCTGCGGAGCAGCTGGACGATGCTGCCAGAACCGTACTCAAAGTCTGGCTGACGGAAGAAAAATCACCGAACAAGGGAAAGGCAGTTAAACGCGCTTTACAAATTGGTTGGTGGCGGGACAGAGCAATTGACGCTCTGGAGTCTCTGACTGCTGACCAACTGGGTGCGGTTGTGGACCCTCCCGCGGAAATGGTCACCAAGGCAGCCCAGCTATATACTACCGCCCGGAACTGGGAATCCGCAAACATGCTTGCAACGAAGCTTGCACTACCACTGGCTGACCGCTTTAGCTTGGCGGATATCGAGCTTGTATTGAAGGCGACTCAGGCAGGCGCGGATCTTCCTGGTAGCCACGGCTTTCGCGAATTTATTGACGTCCTATACGACAAGAACGCAATTTCAGAAGAGGATCTCGAGGCCCTGCTGGAAGCACATGGCCTCGACCACTACAGACGAGAACCACAGGTCGAGGAAGCTTGACGCGGACTGACGTGGATTATTTAGCCACGTCTTGGTCATCTGGTACACCCAAATCCCTCTTGCCCACCCCACCAATTCTCGACACACTGCCTCATCCCGACGGCGCCCATCAGCCCGGCATACAGGGAAGGAAACGTCGTGCAAGATCAGGCGGCCCCACCTGTCGTCATTGCGCAGCCCGCCGAAACGATCGAGCGGGCTGCGGGGTTTGATCTGGCGCGGCTTGGTCGCACGGAGCTGGCGCAAAAGCCTGTCGTCACGCTGCCGCGGTGCAACCGCAATGCTCAGGGCGAGATTGTCGTGTGCGCGATGCGGCCCGAGGAGTTTCTGCCCAAGACCCATGATCCGCACGACTTTGCCGCCAAGCTTGACGAGGGCATGGGGCTGGCGGCGGTCGGCCTTGGCGATGGAGTGGTTCTGGCCGCCGAGGTCGAGCAGGTCGATATGGGCAATGGCGTGGTCAGCAATCGCGTTATGGTGCGGCTCAAGCTGAAGCAGTAGACCCCCTCAAATCAACTCGTCCTCATCCAGCAGCCGGTCATTCAGCAACCCGTCGGTGATCTGATCGACCCGCTCCTCGACATCGCCAAAGCGCATCACTTCGGCGATATGCACCAGCGCGTCGCCCTGGTTGACCACGGGCAGCACCGCGTGGCCGATGATGATGCCGTCGATCGGGGCGCGGAATTCCTGTCCGTCGTCGCCGAAGATGCCGGCGACGCGACCGATGACCTGGCCCTTCGTCACCGCGTCGCCCGATTTGGCGGCGAGCACGCACAGCCCGCCGCGCGGGGCGCGGACCCAGATCGAGCGGCGCGAGCGGGCAGGGATGGTGACTTGGGTTGCTTCCGGGTGCGGCTGGATCATGCCGAGATGCGCCATCACGTTGAGCACGCCGTTGACCCCGCAGCGCACCGACAGCTCGTCGAAGCGCAGCGCCTCGCCCGCCTCCATCAGCAGCATGTCGACGCCTTCGCCGCGCGCGATGTCGCGCAAGGATCCGGGGCGCAACGGACTCTCGATCACCGCATGCGCGCCGAACAGCATCGCGAGCTCGCGCAATGTGTCGTTGTCCGGCGCGATGCGGATCTGCGGCAGGTTGTAGCGGTGGACCGCGGCGGAGTGGATATCGATGCCCAATGAGCAGTGGCAGATCACCTCCTTGAGGAAGATGTTGGCGAGCTGCGCGGCGAGCGAGCCCCTGGCGCTGCCGGGGAAGGAGCGGTTGAGATCGCGCCGGTCGGGCAGATAGC